>DHIQ01000144.1:1837-12015 GCA_002403895.1 Candidatus Neomicrothrix sp. UBA4742 | reverse complement strand
TCCCCATGGCGATGGTGCGTCAGGGTGGCGCCGAGGTCGTGCCCAAGTACCTGACCATGGTGCACATGGCCGGCCTCATGCACGGTCCGATCCTTATCGCGATCGGCTTCGCGCTGACGATCTCGACTCTCAGTCCCTGGATCAACACCACTGCGGCGGTCATTCTCGCCGTCGCCTCGGCGCTGCTCCTGATCAAGGACACGCTCAATTGGCGACAAGGGGTGACCGACGAGTTCGCCCAGGGTTCGATCGGCCTCAAGATCGGCACGGTCTTCGGCCCGCTTCACATCATCGGCCTCACGGTTGCCACTGCCGCCGTCATCAGCGGACTCTAAACTCGAGATCGCCGAACTCAGGGCGACCGTCGCTAGCCGAGACACCTGGAGATGCATAGACACAACTCAACGTCGCGACATGCGCGACGAGACGTTCGGCCCGGTGCTGTCGATCATGGCCTTCGACCGGGCCGGACTCAAGCGGGAGGCGTGGTGGTTCGTTCTACGCCTCGCTCGGTTGCGTCGTAGGGGCATCGCTGAACACCCGCCGCGGCCGGTCACGCGAGTATCGAGGCACGCGGCGACGTTTCGCTAGTACGGTCGACGGCGTCGGCGATGCCAATGTCGCCCTGGGACCTGTGGGGAGAGATCATGCGAGGAATCCGGGTTCGGCTCTTGTGGGTCACCGCCGTCGTGTTGGGGATGGCCGGTATCACGTTCGGGATCGGGCCCGCGCAGGCGGTCACCCCGATGGCCAAGGGCAATGTCTTGCTGTCCATCGGTGGCGGCAAGTTCGAGGAGCACACCCCGGCGGGTGTCCTGGTGCGGACGGGGGACAGCACCACCGCCACGAACGAGAACGATGGCATGTGCTTCGATGCGTCCGGGAACCTGTACGCAACGAACGGGTTCTCCTACGGATCGGTCGCCAAGTTCGACGCCAGCGGCGCCCTGGTGAACAAGGACTTCATCAAGGCGGCGGACACCGGCGGCGGCCACCCGGAGAGCTGCGTGGTGGACACGACAGGCAACGTCTTCGTTGGCCTGCCCGACAAGTCGCCCACGGCCATCCAGAAGTACTCCCCGGCGGGCGTGCTGCTGAACACCTTCCCGGTCACCAGCGGGAGCCGGGGCAGCGACTGGGTCGATCTCGCCAAGGACCAGTGCACGGTCTTCTACACAGGGGAGGGCAGCTCGATCCTCCGCTACAACACCTGCACCCAGACGCAGCTGGCGGCGTTCGCCACCGGGCTGCCGGGGCCGTGCTACGCCCATCGCCTGTTGGCCGATGGATCGGTCCTGGTGGCGTGCACCGCCAACATCGTGCACCTCAGCTCAACGGGCACCGTGCTCAATACCTTTACGAAGGCAAGCCTCGGGTTTGGCGGTTCGGGCTTCCTGTTCGCCATGAACCTCGACCCTGATGGCGTGACCTTCTGGACCGCGGACTACAGCGTGGGGAAGGTCGTTCGGGCCAACATCGCAGACGGCGCCGTCGTCGGTGGGTTCAATCATTCCGCCGGTAACGGGCCGTTCGGTGGCGTGGCTGTCGTAGGCGAGCTCACGCAGGCCATCACGCCGACAACAACAACGACGACGACGACCGCCCCGAAGACGACGACCACGGTGGCGGCGCCCGCCGCCAAAGCGGTCACGGCCGCCCCCGCGTTCACCGGCTAGCGCCGACGAGCACGGCCCCGGGGTACCTGTGGCCCCGGGGTCAACTAGCCCTGGGTGCCGACCTTCAGGTCCTTGAAGGGCACGCCCTTGTCGGGCCTCGGCTCGCTGGGTAGGCCCAGGACGCGCTCGCCGATGATGTTCTTCTGGATCTCGTCGCTCCCGCCGTAGATCGACACCGCCGGCGAGAACAGCGCCATCTCGGTGATCATCCCGTTGAGAGGCGCGTCATGGCCCGAGAGCATGCCGCCGGCGCCCACGATCGCCATGCCGAGATCCCGCGACAGCCGGGTGATCCGGCTCATCGATAGTTTGGCCGTGTTGGCCGCCGGGCCGGGCGCCCGGCCCGCCTCTTTGGCCGCTTTGGCCCGCAGGTTCGTGTAGCGGGCGATCTCGTTGAGGCTGTAGAGGCGCATGAGGTCCTGGCGCAGGCTGGCGTCGCCGACCACGCCCATAACCCTGGCCAGGTCGACCATCATGGAGGCGCTACGGCCGGAGAGGGCACCCCTGGTGCCGGAGCGCCCGCCCGACACGCAGTCGCCGGCTCGCTTGTCGAGGAAGCCGGCTTTGGTGCCCGGCGACGCGTTGCCGACTGCGCCGCCCCCGCCGGCCCCGAGCCCAGCGCGCTCGTTGGCCAGGGTGGTGTTGGCCACCGCCCAACCGTTGTTGAGGCCACCGATCAGCGCGGCATTGTCGACGCGAACGTCGGTCATGAAGACCTCGCTAAACAGGGCCCGGCCCGTCATCTCGCGCAGGGGGCGGACGTCCATGCCGGGTTGGTTCATCTCGATGCCGAAGTAGCTGATGCCGGCGTGCTTGGGAACGTCGGCGTCGCTGCGGGCCAGCAACATGCCCAGGTCGGCCACCTGGGCGCCGGACGTCCACACCTTCTGGCCGTTCACCACCCACTCGTCGCCGTCACGGACGGCCTTGGCCTGCAGCCCGGCCAGATCGGACCCGGCACCGGGTTCGCTGAACAGCTGGCACCACGACTGTTTGCCGGTGACGATGTCCGGCAGGAACGCCATGCGCTGCTCGTCGGTGCCGTGGGTGACGATGGTCGGGCCGGCCAGCAGGAGGCCGAGGCCCGCCGGCGCCCCGATGGCACCGAACTCGCTGATCTCGCGCGAGATGGCGTTGGCCTCGTCGCGGCTCACGCCCTTGCCGAACCACTCGACCGGCCAGGTGGGTGCGCTCCACCCCGCCAGCCCCAGGCGGTCCCACCATTGAGTGATGGTCAGGTCGGGATCCCAGTTGTCGGCCAACCAGGCGCGTAGCTCTTCGATGACGTCGTTCCCCCCGGAATCACTCATGGGTTGCACCCTACGTGAAACTGGGCTCCTCGCGGCAACCGCGGAGCGGCCTTCAATCGCAGAGGAGTAGTAGCACGTGATCGGGGTGCTGGGCGGCGCCGTCGAGCATGGCGTGGAGCTGCTCCACGAGCGGAATCAGATCCTGCGCGTCGCGGAAGCGCCTGGGGTCGAGCCCGCGAAGGTGGTGCAGGCTCAACTTGATGTCGTCCTGGCTCAGCCACCCCCGGCACCCGATGGTGAGGAGCGGGGCGATCTGGGCCACCACGCCCATCGAGCCGAAGCATTCGACCAAACTCTTGAGCTCTCGGCCGTAGGCCAGGCGGCGGGCCTCGGTTGGCGTGAACCCGACGGCGGGTAGGCGCTCTTTCAACGCCCGGGGCATGCTCACCGCCACGTTGTCTTGTAGGTGGCTGGCCATGAGCACCCGGTACCAGTCGGCCAGGTGGACCTCGTCGAACGCCACGTCCCACTCATCGGGCGTCCCGGTCTGCAGCATGTCGACGTAGTGCTGCGGGATCTCGTCGTTGCTGCGCCACGTCTGCGTGGCCAGCCAGCGCATGCGAGCCAGACCCTCCGCGGTGTCGATCTCGGTGTACAGCTCGTCGAAGCGGTCGTGGAACGCCACCGGGTCGAGGAGCCAGGCCCGGCTGTAGCTGGCGTCGGCGCGAGCCCGCTTGCGGGCCTCGGGCACCACATTCACTCGATCCATGGCTTGCATGAACTCTTATGGTGCTCCACCGGCGCGCGGCGGTGGCGGACCCTCTCAGCGTGACGGGCAACGGGCGTGGTTACGCTGCGGCTGATGAGCGAGCAACGGGCGCCGATGGGCCGGCGACTGGCGGCGATCGCCACCTTGGTCCTGGGGTTCGGGTTGCTCGTGGCCCTTGTGTTCCTGTTCGTGACGCACTGGTACGCAGTGATCCTGGCAGTGGTGGCCGCCGCCGTGGTGGCCACCGGCGTAACCCGGTTCCTTGCTACCGCCTCACCCCGACGCCACGGGTGGATGGCGACCGCGCTGATCGGGGTCGGTGGGCTTGTGGTTGCGGTGGTGTTGGTTGCCTACGACCGCCCCATCGCGTTGGGTGCGTTCATCGTGGTCGGCTCGGTGACGGGGACGTTGGGGCTGTACGCCCAGCGCGGGTACGTCCGGGTGGCCGCTGCCCCTGAGGTGTCGGGACCCCGCCGGGTGCTGCGGTCGCGTCGGGCCGTCCTGTTCCTCAACCCCAAGTCCGGCGGAGGCAAGGTCGGCCAGTTCGATCTGGTTGCCGAGGCGCGCCGCCGCGAGGTCGAGACGGTCGAGCTCGGTCCCGACGACGATCTCACCGCGTTGGCCACCCAGGCCGTCGCCGATGGGGCCGAGGTGCTGGGGATGGCGGGCGGCGACGGGTCCCAGGCTGACGTGGCTGCCGTGGCGGTGGCCCACGACCTGCCCTTCGTGTGCATCCCTGCGGGCACCCGCAACCACTTCGCCCTCGACCTCAACCTGGGCCGCTCTGATCCGCGCCTAGCCCTGGACGCCTTCGTTGAGGGCATCGAGCTCCACGGGCTGGACCAGTGGACGTCGCCGTCGTTTCGGGTCGAGTCGGGGAAGGCAATGATCTTCGGGACCTGCTCTCGCTGGCCGGAGGAATCGACATCGGCCCCTTCGGTGACGACCAGTAGGTCTTGAGCGCTCAGCCCTCAGGGCCCGGGTGGATGAGCTCTCGAACCAGAGCCTCGACCACGGGGCGGATCGGCGGGGTGGGGGCGGCCTCGATGGATTCCATGGCGCAGAACGCGTCGGTGTGATCGGCCCGGCCCTGCAGGGTGATGAGCACGGAGCACGTAGGCCCGCCCTCGAACCGCACCACGGTCTCGAGGATGCCGAGCTGGCGGTCGAAATAGGCGACGTGGCCAACTCGACCGGCAGCGTCGAACAGGGCGGCGAAGGCCTCGGGTGCGGGCGCGGCGATGGCGATCGTGTCGCTGTCCACCGCTTCGGCCTCCGTGGGCTCGGCGCTGGTATCGAAGGGCCATCGTTTGGCGGCCGGCGTCGGCGGATTCGGCGATGATGGTGTGGCCGGCTCGGGAACCGTCGTGGCGCCGGTGGTGCTCAGGAGGGCACGGATGACGGCGTAGGCCTGGGTCACGCGGGCGGCCTCGCGGGTGGTGGTGGGATCGCCGCCGGCCACATCTGGGTGTCGATCCCGGATCAGCCGCAGGTAGGCCGTGCGCACTTCGTCGGCCGTGGTACCGGGGCTGATGCCCAAGACCGCCAACGCCTCCCCGGTGTCCACCCGCGCACCCTATCCAGCCGGCCCGAACGGCCCTCCAGTCGAGGCGCGCGAGACTTCGGCGGGGCTCGAGGCGCGTCGGTAGGCTCCGGCGATGCTGCCTGAAGCTGTCCTGACCGATCCGAACGGGCTCGCCCTCGACGATCTGACCCGCACCCGGTCGTGGGCCGAGTTGGCGGATCGAGCCATCAGGGCGGGGCGCCTGTTCCGCGAGGACTACGGCATCGGGCCTGGCGGCCACGTGGCCATGGTTATGGGGAACCGGGTGGAATTCCTCGAGCTGGTGCTGGGTGCACTGCTCTCGGGGGTGTGGCTCACGCCTATCAATTGGCACCTCACCGCCGAGGAGGCGGCCTACATCGTGAGCGACAGCGAGTCGCAACTCGTGATCGCTGACCCCGAGTTCGAGACGGTGACCCGTGCCGCCGCGGGAGACCTCCCCGTGCTGGTGGCAGGCGATGAGCTCGACGCCGCGCTTGCCGCGACGAGCAACGCGCCGTTCGAAGGCGAGGGTGAAGCGGGGGGAGCGATGCTCTACACGAGCGGAACCACCGGTCGACCCAAGGGCGTGAAGCGGGCCGCGACCTCGACCATCGCCAGCCAGGTACATCTGACCCGGGCGACGGGCCCGATCATCGGCCTGGACGGGGGCGGACCCCATCTCGTGACCGGCCCGCTCTATCACGCCGCCCCGCTCGGCTATGCCTTCATCGACCTGCACTGCGGGGCGCCGCTAGTGATCATGCCCCGGTGGGATGAGCGCCAGGCGCTGCAGCTCATCGACGAGCGCCGGGTCCACAACAGCCACCTGGTGCCCACCATGTTCGTGCGCCTGCTGCGCTTGCCCGACAAGGATCGGACCAGCTTCGACGGATCGTCACTGCGGACCGTGCTCCACGGAGCCGCGCCGGTCTCCGTCCCGGTCAAGACCCGCATGATCGAGTGGTGGGGGCCGGTCCTCTTGGAGTACTGGGGGGCGAGCGAAGGTGGCGTCGTCACCATCGTCGGGTCGCAGGACTGGTTGGAACACCCGGGGACGGTAGGCCGGGCCGTGCCGTCCTACGAGGTGTTCGCCGCCGACCCCGAGGGCAACCGGCTGGCCGCGGGGGAGGTCGGCACGTTGTGGTGTCACAACACGCTCACCGACAAGGTCTTCGAGTATCACAATGCGCCGGAGAAGACAGCCGGCGCCTTTCTCGAACCGGGCACCTACACCATCGGCGACATCGGTCGAGTGGACGAGGACGGATGGGTGTACCTGGCCGACCGGGCTGCCAACATGATCATCTCCGGCGGAGTGAACATCTACCCGGCAGAGATCGAGCAGGTCCTGGTCGAGCACCCGGCCGTGTTGGACGCCGGGGTGTTCGGCATTCCAGATGAGGAATGGGGCGAGTCGGTCAAGGGGGCCGTTGAGTTGGCTGATGGCTACCCGCCGTCACCGGACCTGGAGGCTGACATTCTCAGCTTCGCCCGCGAGCACCTGGCCGGCTACAAGGTGCCCCGATCCATCGACTTCGAAGAGACCCTGCCCCGCTATCCCACCGGCAAGCTCTACACCCGGCTCCTCCGCGACAAGTACTGGCAAGGCACCGACCGCGCCATCTGACTCTGGCACCGCCCGGCCCTCAACCGCCCGGCCGTCCACCGCTTGAACCCAAGGACCATTTCCTACGCCGGTTGCAGGGAGAGGCGGGTCGGGGGTTTGTGTCAGCTGGTGGAGAGGTAGGCGGCGAGGGCCCGGTGGAAAAGGGCGGGGTCGGCTGATCCGCACAGCTCGCGGGCGGAATGCATGGCCAGTTGCGCCACCCCGACGTCGACCGTCGGGATGCCCAGGCGGGCGGCGGTGATGGGCCCGATGGTGGATCCGCACGGGATGTCGTTGCGCGACACGAAATGTTGGAGGGGGACACCGACCGTCCGACAGGTCACCTCGAAGTGTGCCGCCGTGACCGCGTCGGTGGCGTAGCGGACGTTGGCGTTGTGCTTGAGCACCGGTCCGCGGTTGAGCCCCACGGTGTGATGCGGATCATGGCGGTCGGCGTAGTTCGGATGGGTGGCGTGGGCCCCGTCGGCCGAGACGCACATGGACGAGGCGACGGCGCGCAGGAACCCGGCCCGGTCACCGCCCCCGGCCAACACGATGCGCTCGAGGGTGGTGGCCAGCAACTCGCTGTCGGCGCCGGTGGCCGACTGGCTGCCGATCTCCTCGTGGTCGAACAACGCCACCACCGCCACTGGCCGATCGTTCGATTCCGATGTGCCCGCTCCCGAATCCCGGGCGACCAGGGCCGACAGCGCGGCCCAGCACGACAGTTCGTTGTCCAGGCGGGCGGAGCTGACGAACTCGTCGTCCAATCCGGCGATGGTGCCCCGGTGCACGTCATGGGCCATCACGTCCCACGACAAGACCGCGTCGGCATCCACCCCGACCTGATCGGCCAGGTAGCTGGTGAACCCCCCGCCAACGCCCTGCGGGGGGACGATGCCCCACACGGGGGCCAGGTGCTGTTGCGGGTTGAGCTTGAGCCCGGTCTGGTTGATCTCGCGATCGAGATGGATGGCCAGTTGTGGCACCCGCAACAGCGGGCGGTCATCGCGGAACAGGTGGCTGGAGGGTCCGTCGTCGCCCAGCACCGTCACCCGCCCGGACAGGCCCAGGTCACGATCCAGCCACGAGTTGAGCAACACCCGGCCGTAGACCTCGACGCCCAGTTGCCGCCAACCCCACCCCACCTTGTCCGGACGAGGCTTGACCCGGAGGTTGGGGCTGTCGGTGTGGGCGCCCACCACCCGGAATCCGGCACCAGCGGCGGCCGCCCCCGCATCGCCGGACCAGGCCACCAGGCTCCCGCCTCGCACCACGAAATGCCGGCCCGGGGCGATGGGCCAGGCCTCGGCCTCGCTCACCTCGGAGAAGTCGGCGGCCCCCAACCGGCGCGCCGCCTCGGCCACCGCGTGGAACGGGGATGGGGACGCATCGATGAAGGCCAGCAGGTCGCGGGCCTCGTCCAGGATCAGATCGTCGGGCACGGCCGGGAGACTAGGGCGTGAGCCCGGTACACGGGCGCAAGGCGCCCCACGCCTTCACCGCAGCATCGGCGGCGCCGCCTGTCAGGGTGCGGGCCTGGCCGCCGGAGATGCGGGCCGGCACGAACTGGTAGCCGTCGATACGGTGGCCGGTGGCCTGGACCTTGACGGCACCGCTGTCGGCCCGGTTGCCCGACGTGGCATAGAAGAAGTAGTTGCCGAGGCCGAAGTCCACGAAGGCGTTGTCGAGCATGCCCGCGCCGACCAGCACGTGGGCGTGACCGCCGACGATGATGTCGGCCCCCGCGGCCTGGAGTGCCGAGGCCAGTTCCTTCTGTTGGGGGTTGGGGCACGACACCCGTTCGGTGCCCCAGTGGAGGTAGACCACGACGGTGTCACTGTCGGTCCGGGCGGCCGTTACTGCGGGAACCAGACGATCGACGTTCTTGGCCGACGCCAGGCCGGCCTGGGTATCGGTGGCCGTCCAGCTGGTGATGAACTGGGAGTCGATGACTTGGGTCGCCCCGATCACGGCGATGCGCTGTCCATTGACTTCGGTCCGCCACGGGGCGTAGGCCTCGGCCGCGGTGAGGCCTATCCCCACGATGGGGAATCCGGCGGCCTTGGCCGCCGCCAGCGTGTCCGTCAGCCCCACCGGGCCATAGTCCAACCCATGGTTGTTGGCCAGCGTGGCCACGTCGATCCCAGCGCTGGCCAAGGCGATGAACGCGGCCGCCGGGGCCCGGAAGGTGAACTCCTTGACCGCGGCGGTGCCGCGGGTGGTGACGGCTGTCTCGAGGTTGACCATGGCGATATCGGCGCTGGACAGCACGGCCCGTTGGGGAGCGAGCACACTGGAACGGCCATCGCGGCGACGACGAATCGGAGCCGGTCTCCGGAGCCCACCAGCGAACTGGTGTGTGTTCTCGGGCTCACGGGGCGTGAGCGTACCGCTATGGTTCGCCTGATCTGCGTCCGGGGCGGTACGATTGTGGCCTCAGCTGCAGGGCCAACGCCGTCCCAGCCGCGCGAGTGATCCGCCTCCTTTCCCGCTGGGGGAAGGCGAACCGCTTCACGGGAAGACGTATGCAACGAGATTCTTCACGGCCTTTCGGGTCGGTCGCTCTGCCTATGCCGTCCGGGCGTCGCGTCGCCCAGGGCCTCTACGACCCTGCCTTCGAACACGACGCCTGTGGCGTGAGCTTCGTGGTGCACATGAAGGGGCTGCGGAGCCACGGGATCGTGACTCGTGGTGTCGACGCTCTCTGCGCCCTCGAGCATCGGGGGGCGTCGGGCAGCGAAGTCAACACGGGCGACGGCGCCGGGATCCTCATTCAGATCCCGGATCGCTTCTTGCGCGAGGTCGTGGGCTTCCCCCTGCCCCCCGAAGGGTCCTACGCCACGGGTATCGCTTTCCTGCCGGCGGACCACGACCGCGCCGACGAAGGTGCCGACGCGGTGGAGAAGATCGCGGTGAGCGAGGGTCTGCGGGTGCTCGGTTGGCGTGAGGTGCCGGTCGACGATTCGATGATCGGCTCGACCGCCCGAGCGGTAGAGCCGTCGTTCCGCCAGGTGTTCCTGGCCGGCGACGGCCTGGCTGACGAGACCCTGGAGCGCCGGGTCTACATCGTGCGCAAGCGCATCGAGCACGAAGTCGGCGCTCCCGGTGCGGAGGGGAGCATCTACTTCCCGAGCCTGTCGTGTCGCACCCTGATCTACAAGGGCATGCTGACCACGCCTCAGCTGGCTGAATTCTTCCCTGATCTGCGCGACGAGCGGGTGGAGTCGGCCCTCGCCCTCGTCCATTCCCGCTTCTCCACGAACACGTTCCCGTCCTGGCCGCTGGCCCATCCGTTCCGCTATATCGCCCACAACGGCGAGATCAACAC
>DHIQ01000144.1:305-1649 GCA_002403895.1 Candidatus Neomicrothrix sp. UBA4742 | reverse complement strand
TACCGCATGATCGCGCACAACGGCGAGATCAACACCGTGCAGGGCAATCGCAACTGGATGCAGGCCCGCGAGGCACTGCTGGACAGCGATCTGTTGCCCGGCGAGCTCGATCGCATCTTCCCCATCTGCACGCCCGGCGCCAGCGACTCGGCCACGTTCGACGAGGTGCTCGAGCTGTTGCACATGGGGGGCTACTCCCTGCCCCACGCCGTGCTCATGATGATCCCCGAGGCGTGGGAGAACCATGCCCTCATGAGCGAGGACACCAAGGCGTTCTACCGCTATCACGCCTCGCTGATGGAGCCGTGGGACGGCCCGGCCTCGATCGCGTTCACCGACGGCACGGTCATGGGCGCAGTGCTCGACCGCAACGGCTTGCGCCCATCCCGCTACTGGGTGACGAGCGACGACCTGGTCATCATGGCGTCTGAGGTGGGTGTGCTCGACATCGATCCCGCGTCGGTGGTGGAGAAGGGGCGGCTGCGGCCCGGTCGCATGTTCCTGGTCGACACGGCCAAGGGTCGCATCGTCGGTGACGACGAGATCAAGGCCGAGCTGGCCGCGGCCCGGCCCTACCAGGACTGGCTCGACGATCACCAGGTGGATCTGGATGATCTGCCCCATCGCGGCCACGAGCTGCGACCCCATGGCGATGTCGTTCAGCGCCAGCAGGTGTTCGGCTACACCACCGAGGAGCTCAAGATCATCATCGAGCCCATGGCCCGCACCGGTGGCGAGCCGCTCGGTTCCATGGGCACCGACACGCCCATCGCCGTGTTGTCGTCGCGCTCGCGCCTGCTGTTTGACTACTTCACCCAGCTCTTCGCTCAGGTCACGAATCCCCCGCTCGACGCTATTCGCGAGGAGCTGGTGACCTCGATCGGCGGGATCATCGGACCGGAGGGCAACCTGCTCGACCCCTCGCCGCGCTCGTGTCGCCAGATCCACCTGGGCCGCCCCATCATCGACAACGACGAGCTGGCCAAGCTCACCCAGATCGATTCCTACGACGACATGGATGACTTCCGGTCGGTGACGGTGCCGTGCCTGTTCCCCGTATCCGAGGGTGGGATCGGCCTGGCCACCGCGATGGCCGACGTGCGTCGCACGGTGTCCGATGCCATCGAGGCCGGCGCCAACATCATCATCTTGTCGGACCGGAACTCCACCCGAGATCTGGCGCCCATCCCGTCGCTGTTGGTCACGGCGGCCGTTCACCACCGCTTGATCCGCGAGAAGACCCGGACCCGCGTCGGACTGGTGGTCGAATGTGGTGACGCCCGTGAGGTGCATCACATGGCGCTGCTGATCGGGTACGGCGCGGCCGCGGTGAACCCGTATCTG
>DHIQ01000144.1:0-147 GCA_002403895.1 Candidatus Neomicrothrix sp. UBA4742 | reverse complement strand
GCGGCCGCGGTGAACCCGTATCTGGCTTTCGAGTCCATCGAGGACCTCGTCGCTCAGGACCTCACCGACATCACCGATCCCCTCAAGGGCGTGAGCAACTACATCAAGGCCTGTGGCAAGGGTGTGCTCAAGGTCATGTCCAAGATG
>DHIQ01000029.1:4450-7082 GCA_002403895.1 Candidatus Neomicrothrix sp. UBA4742 | reverse complement strand
CGCCGAGGGCGTCGAGGGCGCCGAGCACGCTCTCGGGTCCAGCCAGCTCGCCGGCGTGGGGGGTGGCCAGCAGCCCCGCCTCACGGGCGATGGCATAGGCCTCGGCGAACGGTTCGGGCGGGCCGACCGCCTCGTCGTTGGCCAGGCCGAACGACACCACCCCGGCCTCCGCGTAGCGGGCGGCGAGGCGGGCCTGGGCGGTCGCCTCGGCTGGATCCACCGTGCGATCGGCGGCCACCATGAGGCCCACCCCGACCCCGGTGCGGCGCCCGGCGGCGGCTATGGCATCGAGGAACAACTCGAGGATCTGCTCGTCGGTACCGAGTCGGTCCCGGTAGCGGGGCTGATAGAAGGCGGGCTCGATCCACACCGCGCCCGCCTGGGCGGCGTCGTCGACCACCTCGTTGATCAGTCGTACGAGATCGTCCGCGGTGCGCAGCACCTCGCAGGCCCCGACGTACATGTCGGCGAAGGCGGTGAAGCTGCCGAAGCCGCTGACCACGGGCATGGCGATCCCGTAGCGATCGGCGAGCTCGGCCAGGGTCGACGGGCGCATCGCGCCCTCCAGGTGCAGGTGGAGGTGGGCCTTGGGCAGGGCACCCAGGTCCCGTCCGGTGCCGCCGCTCACAGGACCCGGCGGGTCTGGTCTGGCGCGTACCGTTCCAGTACGAGGGTCTCGACGCCGCTGATGATGCTGTAGAGCACGACGGATGCCACGGTAACGATCACGACCGAGGCCCACAGGCGGGCGTACTGCGCGGTCGGCACCGCGGTGAGCATGAGGTAGCCGAGACCCTGGCCGGTGGCCAGCCACTCGGCCAGCAGGGCCCCGACGAGGGCCAGCGGCGCGGCGATGCGCATCGAGGCGAACAGCGCGGGCAGGGCGCTGGGGAACTGCACCTTGCGCAGGGTGGTGACGTCGGTGGCGCCATAGGCCCGCATGAGGTCGAGCGATTCGGGCGGTACCGCCCGCAGGGCCAGCGTGACGTTCACCAGGGTGGGGAAGAACGTCACGATGCCGGCGATGACGGTGACGGCCATGAGGCCCCGACCGAAGATGAGGGCGATGAGCGGCGCCATCGCCACCAGGGGCACCGTGCGCAGGGCCATGGCCAGCGGCATGAGTGCCTGCTGAGCGCCCTTGCGCAGCACGAAGAGGTTGGCAAGGGCCAGGGCGGCGATCGTGCCTGCCGCGAAGCCCAGGGCGGCGTCACGGGCCGTGGTCCAGAACGCGCTGCTCATCTGGGCCCGGTTGGTGGCGGCGGCGGGCACGGTGAAGAGGTACTTGTACACGTCGCCCGGGCTCTTGGCGATGAAGGGCTTAACCCCGGAGAACTTGACCAGCAGCTGCCAGATGATCAGGCCGAGGATGGCGAAGACGAGCCCGCTGACCAGCGCCTTGCCCGTGCGCTTGAGGGCGATGACCAGCACGCTCTCGGGTGGGGGGGCCGCAACCGGCGCCCCGGGGGGACCGCTCGGTGCGTTGACGGGGACGGGTGACTCGGTGCCGACGCTCATGATCGACCCGGCCGGGCCCAGGGCACGAGGATCCGCTCGGCCAGGGCGGTCAATGCGTACCCGATGCCGGCCAAGGCGGCGATGGTGATGGCGATGCCCCACGTGCGCTCCACCTGCAGCGCCTGCTCGGAGTTGATCATGTAGATGCCCAGCCCGTTCTCGCCGCCGATGTACTCCCCGATGACGGCACCGAGCACGGCGGCGGGCGCCGCCACCCGCAGGCCGGAGAACAGCGACGGCAGGCTGGCCGACAGGCGGACCTTGCGCAGCTGGGTGGCGCTGCCGCCGCCGTAGGCCCGGATCAGGTCGAGCGAGGTCCGGTCGGGCGACTTGAGCCCCACCAACATGGAGATCAGGGTGGCGAAGAAGACCGACAGGGCGGCGAGGATGAACTTGGGGGCGTCACCGCTGAACAGGATGGCCAGGATCGGACCGATGGCCACCACCGGTAGGCAGTAGGCGGCCACCGCCAGCTTCATGAGGTTGCGCTCGAGGAACGGCACCTGCACGAAGGCGATGGCCAGCACCACGGCGATGGCGTTGCCCCACAGCCACCCCTTGGTCGCCTCGCGCACGGTAGTGGTGATGTTGGCCCAGTAGGGGCCCCAGCCGTCCCTCGACCACTGGGCCACCACCCCGGTCGGCGTCGGGACCGCCTGGCCACCCCGGAACACGGTGAGGGCCAGGACCTGCCACAGCACCACGATGGCGATCACCCCGAGGGTGCCCGCCACCCAACTGGGGAGCTCGCGCCGTGGAGGAGGGAGGCTGATGACGGGATCGGGCGCGGTGGGGACCGCGCTCATGCGCCGTCTTCGCTGAGGTCGTCCCCGCTCATGGGGATGCCGCCGGTGAAGAGGAGGTCGCTGAGTTGGTCCCCGTAGGCGTGGAACTCGGGCGTGCGCATGATCGCGGGGGTGCGGGGCCGGGGAAGGTCGATCGTCACGGTCTGGACGATGCGGCCCGGGCGGGGGCTCATCACGGCCACCATGTCGGCCAGGAACACGGCCTCGGCCACTGAGTGCGTCACCAGCAGGGTGGTGGCTGAGCGCTCGGTCCAGATGCGCTGCAGTTCGAGGTTCAGGCGCTGGCGGGTCATCTCGTCGAGGGCGCC
>DHIQ01000029.1:382-4194 GCA_002403895.1 Candidatus Neomicrothrix sp. UBA4742 | reverse complement strand
CGAGGGCGCCGAACGGCTCGTCCAGTAGCAACACCTTGGGCTCGATGACGAGGGCCCGGGCGATGGCCACCCGTTGGCGCATCCCGCCCGACAGCTGTGACGGTCGGGCCTTGGTGAAGCCCTCGAGGCCGACCAGCCTGATCAGGTCGTCGACTTCCTGGCCCGAGGTACCGACGCCGCTCACCTCGAGCGGGAGGCGGATGTTGCGTTCGACGTTGCGCCACGGCAGCAGGGCCGGGTCCTGGAAGGCGATGCCCAGATGGTGGTTCTTGCGGGCCGTCTCGGGGGGCTCGCCGTGGACCAGGGCCACCCCGGACGTGGGGCGCTCCAGGTCGGCCAGGATGCGCAAGATCGTCGACTTGCCGCACCCCGACGGCCCGAGCAGGGCGACGAAGGCCCCCTCGGGCGCGCCGAAATTGGCGCGATCGAGGGCGGTGACCGTGTCGCGCCCAATGCGGAACTGCTTGGTGAGCTCACGCAGGTAGATCCCACCGTTGGCGGAACCCGGCGCCGGAGCAGCATCGGATGCCGCCCCGGTCTCGGGCGTCGCGCCGTCGCGCTCCACCTGCGCCTCCGTCACACCGGACTCGTCATGAGATCCGGGTTCTCGGCGTACACCTCGTTCAGGATCGACAGGTCGAACAGTTTGTCGCCGGCGATGTCGGTCCCGCCGATGGCCAGGGTGGCCACGTTGGCGCTGATCATGTCCGGGGTGACGGTGAAGATCCCGTCGGTCTTGGTCCGGTCGGTGAGGATGAGCTGGTTCTGGGCCGCGGATTCGAGCGCCTGTTCCTTGGCGTCGAGGCCTTGGTCCTTGCCGTAGACGTTGGCGGCCAGATCGGCCCCCGTCTGCGGGTTCTTCAGCGAGTCGTGCCAGCCCATGATCTCGGACTTCAGGAACGCCTTGAGGGCGTCACGCTTGCTCTGCAGCGAGGAGGTCTGCACCACGTAGATCTCCGACACCAGCGGGTACTTGTAGTCGTTGAGCAGGAAGGTGACGGTGTCGTGGCCCTGCTGCTTGAGCTGGATGGGCTCGTTGGTGATGAACGAGAACCAGCCGTCGACCGTGCCGGTGGTCAGGGGCGTCGGGTCGAACCCCACGGGGACGGTGGTGAGCGATGACGGGTCGATGGTGTTGGCTTTCAGGAAAGAGGTCCACGCCGACTGGTTGGTCGACTGCACCCCGATCTTCTTGCCGGCCATGTCCTGCGGGGTCGGGATCGGGTTGGAGGCCAGCGACATGATGGCGAACGGGTTCTTCTGGTACTGCGCCCCGATGGCGATGATCTCGGCGCCCTGGAGGATGGCGGGAGCGGTGATGTCCGGGGCGGAGATGCCGACCAGCGCCTTGCCCGAGGCCACGATGGCGTCCTGGGTGACGTTGGGGCCGCCCGACATGAGGTTCACGCTCGAGTACCCGTTCTGCTTGTAGTACCCGTTGGTGTCGGCGATGTACTCGCCGGCGAACTCCACGTTCTTGATCCACGACAGCTGCATGTCGAGGGCGCCGTACGCGCCCGGGGCCACCGTTCCCCCGGGGGCCACCGTCCCCGCGGTAGTGGTCTTGGAACTGCTCGAGCACGCCGCCAGGAGCGATGACGCTCCACCCCCCACGACGACCAGGCCGGCTCCTGCAGCCAGGCTACGACCGAGGAATTGTCTGCGATCCAAAGATGCGGCCACGCGTGCCTCCTATGGGCAGTATCAAGGTGTTGTTGAGCCTAGGTCCGGTCGATTTCGAGGCGGGGCCTCCTAGATGAACATGACATTTCGGACCCTACTTGGTGCTGCTTCCGGCTGCGCTCGGCACCGCCGGCGCTTCTGATCGTCGTCGTTCCTGCCCGCCGCGCCCGGTGGTGGGGCGCGATGCAGGAACGATGGATGACCCCCGGGCGGCAGTTGGGTCACAGCACCATCGAGGGGACGATTTGCCCGGATGTGCCATCCACCAGGCCGACATCGGTGACGTGGGGCCCGCCGAGACAGGCCAATGACGACAACAACACCTGGAACAGCGGCTGGGTGAGGGTGGGCGCCTCCAACCCGATGGCCAGCGCCGCGTCCTGCGTGCGCTTCTGGGCGGAGGCCACCTCGGCGGCCGGGAGGGGGGACAGCAGACCGGCGATGGGCAACTCGATGAGGCCGGTGACCTGGCCCTGGGCCACGACGCAGATGCCCCCGCCGCTGCCGATGACCGTGCGGGCGGCCAGCGCCATGTCGTCGGGGTCCCGACCGAACACCACGAGGTTGTGGGTGTCGTGAGCGACGGTGGTGGCGATGGCTCCGGTCCAGCTGCCGTAGTCCGCCAGGAGCGCCGCCACCGGCGTGGCCGGGGCACGGCCGTGGCGGTGGATGGCCACCTGCAGCACGTGATCGGCGGGGATCTCCACCACACCGTCACGCACCTCGACGGTGGTCTCCCCCCATTCGGTGATGACCGCGCCGGCCACCGTCCGCACCCGATGGCGGCCATCGGGGACATCGAGGCGCAGCACGAAATCGTCGGGGGCGACCGCGGTCAGCTTCATGGTGTCGTAGGGCGGGGAGGACGGTCCCTCGACCACGGGTTCCAGCATCAGCCCGCGCGAGGCCACATGGCGCCCGTTGGCATAGACGTCGTCGACGGCGATCGTGGCGAGATCCGAAAGGATGACCAGGTCGGCCCGACGGCCGGCGGCGACGTGGCCCAGGTCCGTGCGGGCCAGGCGGTAGGCGGCGTGGAGGGTGGCCATGCGGATGGCCCGCACCGGGTCGAGGCCGGCGGCGATGAGTCGGCGCAGCAGGTGGTCGATGCCGCCGTCGGTCAGCAGGGTCAGGGCGAACAGATCGTCGGTCGAGGCCACCAGGTTGATGGGGAACAGGGGCAGGGCGTTGAGGTGCTCGACCGCGGGCGGGATCAGCGCGTCGATCATCCCCCGGAACTCGACCGTCATTCCCGCCCGGATCTTCTCCATCACATCGCCGTCGGTGAAGATCTCGTGGTCGCTCAGGATGCCGGCGTCGAGGTAGGCCTGCAGGTCGGGACCGGTGAGCCCGGCCGCGTGCCCACTGACCAGCTTCCCGCTCTCCAGCCCGGCCCGGACCACCTCGACCATGCGCTCGTCGCCGGTGAGCACGCCCCGCATGTCCATCACCTCGGCCAGGCCGCCGACCTCGGTCCACGACAGCATGTCGCGGACCTCCGCGGCATAGAGGTCTGCCCCCGACAGCTCGAGGCCAGGGATGGGCGGCACGCACGATGGCACCTGCACGATGAAGCGCACGGGTAGGCCGCGGCTGGCCTCGGTCAGGTAGCGCACGCCGTCGACGCCGGCCACGTTGGCCAGTTCATGGGGATCGCAGAAGACGGTGGTGGTGCCCCGCGGGCAGACGGCCTCGGCGAACCCACCCGGGGTGAGCATCGACGACTCGGTGTGCACGTGCATGTCGATGAAGCCGGGGGCCACGAATCGGCCGGTGGCGTCGACCGAGTCGAGGGCATCGGCGCGGCTACCGGGGGCGTGGACGCTGGCGATGAGGGGACCCACCAGTCCGACGTCGGCCGGGCGCAACTCGCCGGTGCTCACGTCCACCACCGTGCCTCCGACGATCAGCAGGTCGAAGGGCTCGGTGCCTCGTGCGGCGGCCATGGCCCGGGTGCGAATGGTGGGATCGATGGGTTCGACGGGCTCGGACATGGCGACTCCTTCGCTCATCCAGGTTCGCAGACTGGATGGGAGAGCGGGGGGTGGGGCGTCATTGCAGCCTCATGGCGTGGCCGGCGCGCGTCCGGCGGCCACCTCGGCGGGGGTGCGACCGACCGCAGAGCGGTA
>DHIQ01000029.1:0-196 GCA_002403895.1 Candidatus Neomicrothrix sp. UBA4742 | reverse complement strand
GCGACCGACCGCAGAGCGGTAGAAGGGCGGGTCGGTGGCGCCTTCGGTGGACAGGGCCAGCACCACGGCATCTGGCGCCAGATCGAGCCCCGCTTCGTGGCCGGCGCCGGCGCTCAGCGCGGCCAGCGCGCCCACCGTGCAGGCGCCGGATTCGCCTGACACCACGCCCTCGGCGGCAAGCAGGCGCATGCCGGCC
>DHIQ01000270.1 GCA_002403895.1 Candidatus Neomicrothrix sp. UBA4742 | reverse complement strand
GTCGAGTAGCGGGTGTGCCCGATCGCGAGGTGGCCGGTGAGCGAGGCCAGGGTCGACTCGTCGAAGACCTGGGACACCAGGCCCATGTCCTTGAAGACCATGATCCGGTTGCCGTTGCTGACCGCGATCCCGGCGGACTCCTGGCCCCGGTGCTGCAGCGCGTACAGGCCGAAGTAGGTGAGCTTGGAGACTTCCTCGTTCGGCGCCCAGACGCCGAAGACCCCGCATTCGTCGCGGGGTCCTGGGGAGTCGGGATCGAGCTCGTCACTCAGTCGACCATCTCCGCGCAGCACGCGCTCAGCCTAACAAGGCTCAGCCCCCGCGCAACGCCACGGCCACGGTACGTGCGTTCGGATCAGTGCTTCAGCAGGTCGGCCATCTGCTTGGCGATGAGCTTCATGGCGCGTTCCGGCGCCAGCCTGGTCAGACGGTCCAGCATTGTGGCGTCGCTGCCGACGAGGACGCGGTACTTGCCCTTCGCCATGCCCTCGATGATGATCCTGCCCGCTTCGGACGGAGGCAGCGTCTTGTGGGACGACGCGTCGGCGGCGTCCATGCCGGGGATCCCCACGCCGCTGTTCTGGGCGATGTTCGTGCCGATCGCCCCAGGGAACACGACGGTCACGGCCACTGGACCGTTCATGAGCTCTGCGTGCAGGCCCTCGGTGAACAGCTTGACCGCCGCTTTAGAGGCTCCATAGATCGTCTGGCCCGGTACGGGGAGGAAGCCGCCCATGCTGGACACGTTGACGATCGCCGCCGTGGGCCGCTTGACCAGGTGGGGCAGGAAGGCCCTGACCATGTTGACGGGACCCCAGAAGTTGACGTTCATCACACGCTCGATGTCAGAGGTGGCGAGTTCTGCGAACGGAACGAACTTCTGGATGATGCCTGCGACGTTGAGCAGGCCGTCCACGCTGCCGTGGGCGTCGACCACCGCCTGCGGGAGCGCGTTGACCGCCTCGGCATCGGTCACGTTGACCTGATGGGTGGTGAGTCGGTCGACGTTGGGGCCCGCCAGTGAGACCGTACCGGCGAGCCCGTCGGCGCTGAGGTCCACCGCCGCGACACGCGCTCCCCTGCCGAGCAGTCCGAGGACGACCTCACGACCGATGCCGTTCCCCCCGCCTGTGACGACGAAGACCTTGCCCTGGATGTCCATCTCAAGTCCTCTCAGCTCGATGCGATGTGCTTGGCGGCGATGTAGCCGAAGACGGCAGCAGGTCCGAGTGTGGACCCGGGTCCGGGATACGTGCGACCCATGACTGAGGCGGAGTTGTTGCCGCTCACGTACAGGCCGTCGATCACCGATCCGTCCTCGCGCAGGACGCGTGCGTACTCGTCGGAGAGCAGGCCGCCCTTGGTGCCGAGGTCACCGGCCACGACCTGTACGGCAGCGAACGGGCCCTTCTCGATCGTCCCCAGGTTGGGGTTGGGGCGCACCAGCGGATCACCGTAGTAGCGGTCGTAGGCAGAGTTGCCCCGCGCGAAGTCCTGGTCGATGCCGGAGCGGCAGTAGCCGTTGAACCGGTCGACGGTCACCGCGAGCGAGGCCGCGTCGACACGGATGCGCCCCGCCAGCTCGGCCAGCGTCGGCGCCTTCACCATGATCCCGGCCGCCTCCATGGCCTTGACCGCGCGAGGATCCATCGCGTAGGAGCGCAGGTAGCGGTGGGTGTGGCGAATGTCGGTGATCATCCAGCACGTACCGGGCATGAGCGTGTAGTGCTCGAACATGTGGTGACCCAGGTCGACGTACGACTCGGACTCGTTCGCGAACCGGTTCCCGCCCCCATCGACGATGATCGAGTGCGGCATGGACCGCTCGCTCACGAGGAACATGGCCGAGCCGTCCGGCGTCGGCGACGGGACCGAGCCGCCCCACCACGCGTCGTCCATGAGGTCGACCGCGGCACCGATCTTCATCGCCACCTCGATGGCCGAGCCGACGTTGCCGCGTGAACCCGAGGAGTCCGCCCCTGTCACACCCTGGAAGCGCTCACGCCACTCGACGTTGTGGTCGAAGCCGCCACCGCCCAGGACGACACCACGCGCGGCGGCGATCGTACGGGTCGCGCCGTTTCGGGTCGTACGGACGCCGGTGACGCGGCCGTCCTCGGTCACCAGTTCGGTGATCGGCGACGAGAGCCGTACCTCGACGCCAAGTCTCAGCGCCACCTGGAGCAGGGACGAGGTGAGAGCAGGCCCCATTCCGACGGCCTTCTGCCGACGCAGGAGCGTGCCAAGGACGCGGAAGACCACCCTTGCGCCACGGATCATGCCTCCCGGAGTGGACCATGCGCGCGACAGCAGCCAGAAGTCGTCGGTCTTCACCGGCGCCGGCAGGCCGTCCTGCCCGCGGGACGTGCCCCACCACTCACCGAGCGCATGGACGTCGAAGGGCTCGACCTCGATGGCCCTTCCGATCTTGCCGCCCGGCAGCTCCGGGTAGTAGTCCGGGTAGTCGGCGGCACGCGAGAATCGGACGCCGAGTCGCTCAGCGAGGTTCACGAACCCCGCGACGCCGTCGACGAAAGCCTCTTTGCGTGCTCGTGAGGTGGCCGGCCCGGCATCTCCGATGGTCTCCTCGAGGTAGGTCAGAGCCTCATCTCGTGAGTCACTGACCCGGTCGCGGACCATCAGGGGATTGTTCGGCAGCCACAGTCCCCCACCCGACATTGAGCTGCTGCCACCCCAACGGTCGGTGCTCTCCACCATGATCACGGTCATTCCGGCGTCCGCTGCTGTCACTGCCGCGGCGAGTGCCGCAACTCCGGTGCCCCCCACGACGACGTCATACGTCTCGTCCCACTGCCCGTTCATGGCGACTCCATCTGGACCCACCGGCCTCCATTGGCCGATTCGGCATTCTCAGCATGCTCGTGCCGGATGGCTTCCGCAGGCAGAACGCGGGAATGCCGGGATGGGCTCCATCGGGTGCGACGAGAGCGCCGTTTCGATCGGTGCCGGCGGTCCCAGGACCGGGCCTAGTCGTGACCCTCG
>DHIQ01000017.1:1833-5379 GCA_002403895.1 Candidatus Neomicrothrix sp. UBA4742 | reverse complement strand
TAGCGGGTCGGGAAGTTGTCGGTGCCGTCGACGATGATGTCATAGCCGCCGAGGATGTCCATCACGTTGTCCGCCCCCAGGCGTACGTCGTGGGTGACCACGTTCACGTCCGGGTTCAACAGGGTCAGGGTCTTCTTGGCCGAGTCGACCTTGCGGTCACCAATGCGGTCCACGTTGTGCAAGATCTGGCGTTGCAGGTTGGAGTCGTCGACCACGTCCATGTCGATGATGCCGATGGTGCCCACGCCCGCCGCGGCCAGGTAGAGCGCGGCCGGCGAGCCGAGGCCACCGGCCCCGAGCAGCAACACCTTGGCGTCGAGCAGCTTGAGCTGGCCCTCGGTGCCGACCTCGGGCAGCAGCAGGTGGCGCTGGTAGCGGTTGCGCTGCTCGGCGCTCAGCGAGCGCGGGGTACGCCACTCGCGGTCCTCGTCCTTCCAGCGGTTGAAGCCACCCTGGACCGAGACGACGTTCCCATAGCCGAGTTCCCCGAGCGTCTTGGCCGCGAAC
The DNA here is from genome assembly GCA_002403895.1 of Candidatus Neomicrothrix sp. UBA4742. GTDB lineage: Bacteria > Actinomycetota > Acidimicrobiia > Acidimicrobiales > Acidimicrobilacustridaceae > UBA4742. The sequence continues at coordinate 4,872 of DHIQ01000017.1, read as the reverse complement.
GCGGATCGCGTCCCACCGGCACAGAACACCACCAGCGGGGTGTCGTGGTCGGGCACCCGGCCCTCGATGTTGGACTCGAGGTTGCCCCGGGCAATGTGGACCGAGCCGGGAATGGCTCCCTGCTCGTACTCGTCGGGCTCGCGCACGTCGAGCACCACCGTGCCCGGCCGGGCGCGCAGCTCCTCGGCGGTGGCGGTGTCGACCTCGCGGATCTCCGCCTTGGTCTGGTTGAGCAGGTCTCGGAACGTAGCCATGGGTGCCTCTCGGGAAACGCCGTGCGGTGGAGCAGTCACAAAAGATTACCGACTAGGTCAACAATCCCGCCAGTGGGGTATTCCGGCCCCGCTTCGCTCTGGCCCTATTCGGGGGTATACGGACCTATAGAAGCCGACGGTCCTACTCTCCACCCGGCGACAGAGGGATCCACCGCTTCATGAACTCATCGAACATCGGGACTGTGAACTCGATCTCGCCGCGCCGTGGCGAATAGCACAGCGCCCGCTTGACCAGGCTGTCCCGTGTGGTCGCCAACCCGCTCATCGGCCGACCGAGGATCGCCGCCACCTCGGCCGACCTCACCGGCCCCGAACCGAGCTCCGCCATCGCTCGCAGGTACGCTCGCTCGAGGTCCGAGGTGCGCCCGGCGCGCACCCGGAAGAATCCATCGTCGAGTTCAGCGATGCCGATCGGGAGGCTTCGACGGGCCTCGTCGGCCGTGATCCGGTCCGGACCGTCAGCAACGTCCCATGCCGCCTTGCCGAACTCCTGGAGGAAGTACGGGTACCCCCGGGTGATGTCCAGCACCTGGTCCAGAGCGCCGGGTTCCCAGCCGACTCCTTCGTCGAGGGCAGGCGTCTCGAGCGCCTCGAGGGCTTCGTCATCGGAGAGCGACCCGATCTCGGGGAAGGTGAACATCCGCTCGGCGTAGGACTTCGCCTGACCGGTGAGCGTTGCCAGCGACGGCAGGCCCGCGCCGGCGATGGTGATGGGGAGTCGGAGCTGCGCGGCGCGATGGAGCCCGACCACGAGGGCCGCGAGGGTGGTGAAATCGACGTAGTGCAGCTCATCGACGGTGAGGAGCACCCCGGTGTCGTGATCGCGGGCCACCTCCCCGAGCTCGACGAACAATCCGGCGAGATCGCTGGCGAGGTCCCCCGAATCTGCCGGCCCGTACACGGCGTCGACCTCCACGTGGAGCTCGGGGCCATCGGGGAGGCGCAGGCTGAACGCCTTCAGCACGCCCAAGGCACGGCGAGAGCGATCACCGATACGGCGCTTGGCGTCCATCAGCAACAAGATCCGGCGAAAGGCGGTTACCAGGCGAGGGGCGAGCGAGCCTTCCTCGGTCACTTCGATGTGATCGTGAAAGAAGCCCCGGGCATCCGCCAGCTGTTCGAACTCGTTGAGCAGCACGGTCTTCCCGACACCGCGCAGTCCCGTGAGCATCTGGCTCCGGCCGTCCCGACCGAGCCGCAGGCGCTGCAGCGCGGTGTCCATGGCCTCGATCTCGCGATCTCGCCCGACGAGGGCCGGTGGCCGGGTACCGGCCCCTGGGCTGTAGGGGTTGCGCACAGGATCCACCCGCGAACTCTAGCTCCCTATACGCCTTTATATGGAAATAAGTATTCTTTGGTATACAACCCGATGATCACCGCCGGATGTTCCGCTGTCACAAACCCGCCGGGTGGAGCGTCAACCGGGTGGAGGTACGAACCATGACCGCACACCTGAACCCCGAGACCGCCCCCCGGACCGCCACCGAGACCGACATCGCCGTGGTGGGCGCCGGCCTGGCTGGCCTCATCGCCGCCACCGACGCCGCCCGGGCCGGCAACGGGGTCACCCTGTTCGACACCCGCCGACCCGGTGGCCGCGCCGCCAGCACCGACATCCGAGGGTTCCGCTTCAACCAGGGCGCCCACGCCCTGTACGACACCGGCCCGGCCCGGGCCATCCTCGCCAGCCTGGGCGTGCCCCTCACCGGTGGGCCCCCGGCGGTCGACCGCGGCCGCCTGCTCAAGCAGGGGGAGCTGCACCGCCCCCCGGCCGGCCCGGCCTCCCTGCTGCGCACCACCGTGCTCTCCATCCGGGGCAAGGCCGCCGTCGGTCGGGTGCTGGGTCGGATCGGCTCGTTCGACGGTGACCGAAACCGTGATCAGACGGTCAACGAGTGGCTCGACGCGCAGCGCATGCCCGACGACGCCGCCGACCTGGTGCGCATGCTGGTGCGGATTAGTACCTACACCGACGCCCCTGACCTGCTCAGCGCGGGGGCGGGCATTGCCCAGGCGGCCATGGGCTTGGTCGGCGTCACCTACCTCGATGGCGGTTGGCAGCGACTCGTCGACGCGCTCACCGATGCCGCCACCCAGGCGGGCGTGATCATCAGGGACCACACCGCGGTGGATTCCATCGGTGCCGACGGCCATCGCTGGACGGTCGAGACCGGGGCCACCACCGTCACCGCCGACGCGGTGATCCTGGCCGGCCTCTCCCCCATCGAGGCCGCCCGGCTCGTCGGCTCGACCCTCGGCGAGCTTGGCTGGGACGGACTTGGCCCCGCGGCGCATGCCTCGTGCCTCGACCTCGGCGTGCGCCGACCGGCTCCCATCCCGGCGCTGTTCTCGGTGGACGAGCCGCTGTATCTATCGACGCACACGCCTCCCGCCGATCTGGCGCCCGAGGGCATGGGCGTCGTCCAGCTCCTGCGCTACCTGGCACCGGGGGAGGCACCCGACGCCGACGCCACCCGGGCCCAACTCGAGGCCCATGCCGCCCGCGCCGGCGTCCAGCCCGACGACATCGTCGAGCAGCGCTATCTGCATCGGATGACGGTGGCCCACGCCATTCCGCTGGCGTCAACCGGTGGCCTGGCGGGTCGCCCCGCCGTCACCGTCACGTCTCACCCAGGCGTGTTCGTGGCCGGAGACTGGGTCGGCGAGGTGGGCCTGCTGGCCGACGCCACCGCCGCCAGTGGCCGGGCCGCCGCCGTTGCCGCGGTGCGGTGGGCGGCGAGCGTGACACCATGACCGCCATGGC
>DHIQ01000017.1:0-1621 GCA_002403895.1 Candidatus Neomicrothrix sp. UBA4742 | reverse complement strand
TGACCGCCATGGCCCCCATGTCGGTGGTCGACACCGCCCGATTCGAACGGGAGCGCCCCCGACTCACCGGCCTGGCCTATCGCCTCCTGGGATCGCTCACCGATGCCGAGGACGTGGTCCAGGACGCGTGGCTGCGCTGGCAGCGAATCGATCGCGCCACCATCGAGCGCCCCGCGGCGTGGCTGACCACGGTGGTGTCCCGTCTCGGTCTGGACCGGCTCCGAGCCTGCCAGCGAGAGCGCGATCGCTACGTCGGCCCGTGGCTGCCTGAACCGTTGGTCCGCCTCGGCGACCCGGCCCCGGCCACTGCCTCCGAGCCCGTCGACCGCACCGAGCCGTCGCTGGCGCGGCCCGGTGGCGACCCCGCCGACCATGCCGAGCTGGCCGATTCGCTGACCACCGCGTTCCTGCTGCTGCTCGAGGAGCTCTCCCCCACCGAGCGGCTCACCATCTTGCTGGCCGACGTGTTCGATGAACCGTTCTCGTCGGTGGCCACCGTGCTGGGCAAGAGCGAGTCGGCCGTGCGCCAACAGGCGGTGCGGGCGCGCCGCAAACTGCGCGACGCGGCGCCGGCGGCCCGGCCGGTGACCGATCCCGGGCAGCTCCGGGTGGCCGAGGCGTTCCTGGCGGCCACCGCGCTCGGCGATGTAGAAACCGTGCTGTCTCTGCTGGCCCCCGACGTGGTGTTGCTGAGCGATGGCGGCGCCGATCATCACGCCGCCCGTCGTCCCGTGGTCGGTCCGCACCGCGTCAGCCGCCTCATGCTCAACCTGGCCAGCCGCCTGCCGGCCAACGCCACCATCGACCTCAGATCGGTCAACGGCTCGCCGGGCATCGTGGTGCGCATCGGGGGCGCCCCCGCCTTCGTGGTGGCGGTCGAGGTGGCAGGGGGCCTCGTCCACGGGGTCACGGTCGTGGTCAACCCGGACAAGCTCACCGCCGTCGACCGAGAGATCACCCTCCGCTGATCGAGCTAGTGCAGCGCCAGGCGACGTTGCTCGACGAGACCGATGCCTATCTCGAAGAGTTGACTGCCGAAGTCGGCGACGTGTTGGGTGAACGGAGCCACTCACGATCCCGAGGGCTCGCCCAGCACGGCAGGCAGGATCTCGCTGATCGATCCCCGCAAAACGACGTCGGCCAGATCATCCAGTTCCGTGCGCTCGGCGTTCACGATCACGATGGCCGCGCCCTGCCGTTTGGCCAGCGGCACCATGGCCGCCACCGGGTAGACACTCAGGGTCGAGCCCACGGCCAACAACAGGTCACAGGCTTGGGCGGCTTCCATGGCCCGGTCCAGATCCGCGGGGACGAGGTTCTGGCCGAACGAGATCGTGGCGGACTTCAACATCCCCCGGCAGACAAGACACGACGGGTCCTCCTCGCCGGCCCGCACCCGTTCGAGGGTGTCGTTCATCGGCGTCCTCGCCTCGCAGGCGAGGCACACCACCTCGTGGATCGTCCCGTGGATCTCTACCACCCGCGCCGGGTCACTCCCGGCCGCCTGATGGAGCCCGTCGATGTTCTGGGTGACGAGCGTGTCCAGCGTGCCCCTCCGGTCGAGCTGAACCAGCGCCCGGTGCCCGTCATTGGGGCTCCGGGGCTCGGTCATCCAGTTGAT
>DHIQ01000130.1 GCA_002403895.1 Candidatus Neomicrothrix sp. UBA4742 | reverse complement strand
CCTGCTCGACCAGTTCAGCGTCGATTTCGAGAACGTCACGCATGGGTTTCCCTCCGGCTTCGGATGCGACGTGGTCGGCCAGCGTCTGATGACGTTGGCGTTGCGTGGCTCAACCAGCGCGACGGTCGAGCTAGTCCCGACATTGGTGTGCCATCGGGCACGCCGAAGGGCGATCTCCCGTGGGGTCGTGCCGTTGCCACCGTGGGGGTAGTCAGTGGCACGATCCCGATCGGACGACGACGCGGGTGCGCGGGTCCTAGACCCCGGCGGGGGCGCCGGGGGCGGCCCCTTCGGGTTGGCTGTCGACCCGGCCGTAGCGGCGGCGGAACAAGATGGTGGCCACCAGGCCGGCCGGGATCGGGAGCCAGTACGACACCAAGCGGTAGGCCAGGGTGGCGAGCACCGCGGAGTCCCCGTTCACCCCCGCGGCGATGAGGGCGGCGGTGAGTCCGGCCTCGACGAAGCCGAGCCCACCCGGGGTGATGGGGATCATGGACAGCACCGCGGCGGCGCCGTAGGCGAGCAGGATCAGGCTCAGGCGGGGGGTGGCGCCGACGGCGTACAGACAGGCCACCAGCGCCAGGTAGTCGAGGCCCCAGTTGCCGACGGCGGCAGCCAGGGCGACCTCCCAGCGGGACCCGAGCGCATCGATCATCACGTCGCGCTGGTGGATGAGCTCGGCGGCCTTGGGTCCCCCCGTGCGGTGGAGCTTGGCGTTGGTCCATCCGCCGAGCCGCTCGACGAGTCGGCCCAGGGCATGCAGGGGCCGGTCGAAGCGGACGAGCACGAACGCGGTGGCGAACAGGGCCAGGAACAACAGGGCACCACCCCAGGCCACGACGGCGAGGCCGCTGGGCACCGGGGCGCTCACGATCGAGCCGAGGATGGCCACCAAGGGCATGGCCAGGAGCACGCCGTTGGAGATGATCGAGGTGGCGGCCAACCCGGCGCCGACATTGCCCCGGTTCACCCCGGAGACCGACAGCATCCGGTAGCCGGTGGCGGCCCCGACGGCGGCACCGCCGGGCACCGTCTTGGCCACCGCGTTCGACGCCAGTTGGGCGGTGCCGGCCACGAACCACGACACCTGAGGGAGGGCGGTGCGGGTCAGCCGCCATTGACACACGAAGCTGCCGCACTCGAGCGTCACGGTGGCGACGAACCAGATCGGGTTGAGCTCTCGCAGCTTGGGGATCTCCCCGAACAGGTCCAGTAGCTGCGGCAAAAGTCCGTAGAGGGTGATCACGCTGACGAGCAGGAACAGGATCCGCCACACGACCTTCCACCGGTTGGGGCCGGTGGAGGTCGGGTCGCCGGAGGGGACGCTGATCGTCGGCTCGGGGATCTGGTCGGGGATCGGGCTCACGTCGTTCGCGCACCCCGGCTCTTTCGAGCCTTGCGCGCTGAGCGGTCCATGACCCGGTTCACCAGCCCAGGCGCCGCGCCGGAGAGCACGAGGAGCATCCGGCTCCCGGTGTCGGGCATGAGGGCGAAACGGCGATGCTCGATGCCCTTGACGATGCAGCGGGCGACCTGCTCGGCCTGGATCGGCTTGAAGGACCCGCTGATGGCCCGGGTCTCGTCCGGCTTGTACTGGTCCTCCCCGGCGAGTTGGGGGGTGTCGACGTCGGGCGGGTAGCAGCACCCGACATGGACGCCGTGAGGCACCAGCTCAGCCCGCAACGCCTCGAGCAGGCCTCGCACGGCGAATTTGGCGGCGCCGTAGGCCGTGTAGCCGAACACCCCGACCAGGCCAGCGTCCGATGAGATGGCGACGATGGAACCCTGACCTCGTTCGACCATTCCCGGCGTCACCGCCCTGATGGGCCAGAGAGTGCCGAAGTAGTCGATCTCCATCATCTCCCGGAAGACGTCGTCGTCGAGCTCGATGAAGTAGCCGGGTCGGGCCACCCCGGCGCTGCAGATGAGGATGTCGATGGGGCCGCGCTCGGCGGCGATGGTGGCAAAGGTGACCCTGACGGCTTCGTGGTCGGCTACGTCGAGCGGGTAGGAGACGGCATCGATGCCGGCGCCGGTGAGTTCCGCCACGGCCGCGTCGAGGAGTTCCGGTCGGCGGGCCACGATGGTGACCCGACAGCCGCGCCGGCCGAGCGCGTGGGCCGTGGCGAGGCCGATGCCGCTGGATCCTCCCGTGATCACCGCATGGCGGCCGGCGAACGCGCTCATTCCCGCAACGTTAGAGCCGTCACTCTTGAAGGAGCAGATCTGCGGTCCACTACTCGCCGCCCCCTCCCGCTCTTCCCGCCGGATTCTGCCCGCACCACGGGAACAATCGACGCCAAATCGGGGGAGGGAGCCGAGTGTTAGCCGAGGGCGCCGGTTGCTCGGAGCTCGGCGATGCGGGCTTCGTCCCAGCCGAGGACGTCGCGTAGGACATCGTCGTTGTCGCGACCGAGAGTGGGGGCGACGGCCGGAGCCGGCAGCTCTTCGTCCAGGAATTTGATGGGGCTGGGCAACATGTCGATGCCGTGCTCCGATGCCGGCAGCCACGGCATCCGGTCCTGGAACTGGGGATCATCGGCGATCGTCTTGGGGGTGTTGACCGGTGCGATGGTGGTGTTGTTTTCCTCGGCGAACGCTACCCACTCGGCCGTGGTGCGGGTCTTGAAGATCGCCGCCAGCTCGTCGCGCAGCTCGGTGTCGCCGCGTGCGTGGTCGGCGTACTGGCTGCCGGGGTGCGCCTCGAACAGTTCGGGGCGGCTGATGCCGGTGCAGAAGTTCTTCCAGAACTCGCGCTCGCTGGCCATGAACAGCACGTGGCCGTCGGCCGATTCGTACATCTGGTAGCGGACCCCGCCCTGCATACCGGCCGTTCCCGGGGCACGTCGCTCGTAGTGGTCGCTCTTGTTGCCAGTGACGATGTCCTCGGGCCGCTCGTAGGCCTTGTAGGTCTCGCTGCGTAACCAGTCCATGGCGGCGGCGGCGTCGCTCTGGGCGATCTCGAGGCGGCACCCCTCCCCGGTCTCCCGGGCGCGGATGATGCCGGCCAGCACCCCGAGCGCGCCGTACAGCGGTCCGGCGTGGATGCCCATCGACGGGTGCTCCGGGATGTAGGGATGACCGTCGCCGTCATAGGCGGGCGGCACCAGTCCGGCCCAGGTGTCGTAGGCGATGCCGTGGCTAGGCAGGTTGCGGTAGGGCCCGGTCATGCCGTAGCCGGAGATCGAGCAGAACACGATGCGGGGGTTGAGGTCGCGCAGCACGTCGAAGCCGAGGCCGCACCGTTCCAGGGCGCCGGGGCGCATGGCCTCGATCACCGCATCGGCGTGGCGCGCCAGCTCCAGGAAGGTGGCGACGCCCTCGGGGGATTTCAGGTCGAGCACGATGCTGCGCTTGCCCCGGCTGATGTGCAGGTGCATGAGCGACACGCCCTCGACGATCGGCCAGGTCATCTGGCGGATGTAGTCGCCGGAGGGGGACTCGACCTTGATCACGTCGGCGCCGAGGTCGGCCAACGAGGTGCTGATGGCGCCAGGTCCCAGGATCGAGGCCTCGAGGATGCGAACACCGGCGAGGGGTGGGCGCGGCCGGTCGGCCGAGTCGGTCGTCATCGCCATATCTGATACCCCATCAGATTTCACCGCAAGCGTGGCGTGGTGGCGCATTGAGGCATGATGAGCTTCACGCCATCACGAGAGGGGCACGGAATGCGAGTGGTCGTCGATTTCGATCTGTGCGAGAGCAACGCGATCTGCATGGGCATCGCGCCGGAGATCTTCGAGGTCCGGGACGACGACTTCCTGTACATCCTCAACGAGACGCCGCCCGAGGAACTGCGGGCCAAGCTCGAAGAGGCGGTGCAGCGCTGCCCCAAGCAGGCGATCTCCATCGCGGAGGAGTGACCCGCCCGCCGGGTCGCTCGGCGGGAGCGAGAAGGAAGCACCCATGATCGGCTCGGTGGTCATCGTCGGGGCGTCCCTGGCGGGGATGAACGCAGCGCACACGCTGCGACGCGACGGTTTCGACGGCACCATCACCGTCATCGACGCCGACCCCAACACGCCCTATGACCGACCGCCGCTGTCGAAGCAGGTGCTCGCCGGGGTGTGGGACGTCGATCGCATCATCCTGCCGGCGGCGCGCGAGGACCTCGGCATCGACTACCGGCTGGGACGTCGGGCCATGGGGCTCGATCGCATCGACCGTTTCGTACGCCTCGATGGCGGCGAACGCATCGGCTACGACGGCCTGGTGATCGCCACCGGCGCCGCGGCCCGATGGCTGCCGGGGGCGCCGATGCTCGAGGGGGTGCATGTGCTGCGCACGCTGGACGATTGCCTGGTCTTGCGGGAACAGCTTGACGAACAGCCCGAGCGGGTGGTGGTGATCGGTGCCGGCTTCATCGGAGCCGAGGTGGCGGCGGTGTGCCGGGGTCGAGGAATCGAGGTGACCCTGCTCGAGGCGGCCGCCGCCCCACTGGAGCGGGCGCTGGGCTCCGAGATGGGCATGGTCATGGCCGGGCTGCACCGTGACCACGGCGTCGACCTGCGCCTGGGCGTCGGCGTGGACGGACTGGAAGGCACCGACCGGGTGGCGGCGGTGCGGCTCAGCGATGGATCGCGGATCGAGGCGTCGGTCGTGCTGGTCGGCATCGGCGTGTCCCCCAACACGGGGTGGGTCGAGGGTTCAGGGCTCAACGTGGACAACGGCATCGTCACCGATGAGACGCTGGCCGCTGCCCCCGGGGTGGTGGCCGCCGGCGACATCGCCCGCTGGCCGAGCGCGCGCTACGGCGAACTGCTGCGCGTCGAACACTGGGAGACCGCCATCCAGATGGGCGAAGCGGCGGCCCGCCGGCTGCTGGCTGATCACGACGAGACCGAGCCGGTGACCTTCGATCCGGTGCCGTGGTTTTGGAGCGATCAGTACGACGTCAAGATCCAGCTGGCCGGTCGGTCCGGCGCGGGCGACGACGTCGAGGTCGTCATCGGTACCACCGACGAACGACGCTTCGTGGCCCTGTACGGGCGGGCTGGTCGCGTCGTCGGCGTGCTCGGCATGAACCGACCTCGCCACGTCATGCAACTGCGCTCGCTGCTGACCGAGCCGACCGAGTGGGCCGAAGGCCTGGCGCGAGCCCGGAAGCTGGCATGAGCGACCTGAGCCCGGCGGACGAACTGGTCGATCATCTGGCCGACGATGGCACCGTGATCGGATCCGTGACCCGGCGGACCATGCGTGGGGGAAACCTGCTCCATGGAGCGGTGCTCATCGCCGTGGTCCGCGGCTGGATCGCCGAGCGCGGGAGAATGGCCCGGTGACCAGCCAGGCCTTCCTCCTATTGGCGCTCACCTTGGTGGTGGCGGCCGGCGATTGGTTGGCGGTGGCCACCGGCCGGCGCGCCGGCGAGTACCTGTGCAAGCCCCTCACCATGGTGCTGCTCATCGCCGCCGCGCTGCGCCTCGATGTGTCCAGCAATGCCGTCCTGGTGGCCTTCGTGGCCGCGTTGGTCTTCTCACTCATCGGTGATGTCTTCCTGATGCTCCCCAATGAGCGATGGTTCGTGTTCGGCCTGGGCGCGTTCCTGGTCGGCCACCTGGCGTACGTGGTCGGCCTGTGGTGCCAGGGGGTCTCGGTCGAGGCCTTCGTCATCGGCCTCATCGTGGTGGGAGTGGCCGTCGTGGTCTTGGGGCGGCGCATCCTGCGGGCGGTGGCCGATAGCGACGAGGCGGAGCTGATCGTGCCTGTCGGGGTGTACATCGGGGTCATCTCGTTGATGGTGGCCAGCGCCATCGGCACCCGGAACCCGTTCGCCATCGTGGGCGCGTCGCTCTTCTACTGCTCCGACGCGCTCATCGCCTGGAACAAGTTCGTCAAGACGTATCCCTGGGGTCGGATCGCGGTGATCGTGACCTATCACCTGGGCCAGATCGGGCTCGTCCTGTCGATGGTGTGACGGGCCGGTCAAGCGCCGCCGCCAATGGGTCGATAGACCTACATGTATCGCCGTTGCCTACGCCGATTGGCGCAGTGGTTGAGCGGTTCCCTCGAGATCTGTTGCCCTTTCTGGACCGGGGGGCACGGTGGTGCGAGTAGAAAGAGAGGGTGACCCGGCTGGCGCCGGCCCCGAGCCGGATCGTGATCGACGACCTCGCGCCTCAGGTGGCCGGGGGCCGCTTCCCCGTGAAGCGGGTGGTGGGAGAGCCCGTCGACGTGGAAGCCACGGTGTTCGCCGACGGCCATGACCACCTGGCCGTAGTCGTCGCGCACCGCCCGCCGGGAGCCCAGGGGTGGACTGAGGAACCCATGACGTCGGGGAATCCCGGTCTCGACCGGTGGCAGGGCCGCTTCGTGCCCGAGGCGGTCGGGATGCACCGCTACCGGGTGCGGGCCTGGATCGACCGGGTGGCCACCTGGCGCGATGGCACCCACCGAAAACGCGACGCCGGCCTGGACCTCACCTCCGAGCTCCTGGCCGGGGCGGCCCTGCTCGACGAGCTGGCCGAGGCCGGGCCGAAGCGGGTAGCGAACTCATTGGCGGTGGCGGCGGCCGCCCTGCGGGCCGGGGACGACTCGGTCATCGCCGACGACGAGCTCGGCGCCGAGCTCGAGGCCATCGCTCGTCGCGCTCTGCGGGCCGGCGACGCCACCGTGTCGGATCCGATCGAGGTGGAGGTGGAGCCCGAGCGGGCTCTGTTCTCCACCTGGTACGAGCTGTTTCCCCGCTCGGTGGGCACGCTGGCCGCCGTGGGCCGTCGCCTCGACGAGTTCGCTGACCTCGGCATCGACGTGTTGTACCTGCCCCCTGTGCACCCCATCGGTCGGTCTCATCGCAAGGGCCGTGACAACGTCACCGCGGCGGGTCCCGGCGACCCCGGCAGCCCATGGGCCATCGGCGGACCCGAAGGGGGCCACACCGCGGTGCATCCCGACTTGGGCACGGTGGCCGACGTGGCCGCGCTGGCCCGCGCCGCGAAGGAGGTGGACATCGCCCTCGCCCTCGACCTGGCCTTCCAGTGCTCGCCTGACCATCCGTGGGTCACCGAGCACCCGGAATGGTTCCGCCACCGCCCCGACGGCACCATCCAGTACGCCGAGAATCCGCCCAAGGTCTACCAGGACATCTATCCACTCGACTTCGACACGCCGGCCTGGCGCGCCCTGTGGGACGAACTGCTGGCGGTGACGTTGTTCTGGTGTGATCACGGCGTCGGGGTGTTCCGGGTGGACAACCCCCACACCAAGCCGTTCGCGTTCTGGCACTGGCTCATCGCCGAGGTGCGAGCCCTTCACCCGGGCACGATCTTCCTGGCCGAGGCCTTCACCCGCCCGATGGTGATGCGCCGGCTGGGCCAGGTTGGGTTCACCCAGGGGTACACGTACTTCACGTGGCGGACCTCGGCCCACGAACTGGTCGAGTATTTCACCGAACTGGCGTCGCCGCCATGGGTCGATGAGTTCCGGCCCAACGCCTGGCCCACTACCCCCGACATCCTGCCGTTGCACCTCCAGCACGCCCCGCTCGAGGCCTTTGCCGTGCGGCTCGCTCTGGCTGCCACCCTCTCGCCCAGCTACGGCGTGTACGGCCCCGGCTTCGAGGCGGGGGACAACGTGCCCGCCGGCAACGGCAAGGAGGAGTTCGGCGCGTCGGAGAAGTATGAGGTCCGCCAGTGGGACCTGACCAGCGCCCGCACCCTGCGGCCCCTCATGGGTGACCTCAACCGCATCCGTCGCCAGCAATTGGCCCTGCACACCTTGCGGACATTGCGCTTCCACGGCAGCGACAACGAAGCGCTCCTGTGCTTTTCCAAGACGGCGCACACCGGCCCGTCGGTCGATTCGGCGCTTCCCGGCGCGGCCACGATGTTGGTGGTGGTCAATCTCGATCCGCTCGGGGTGCAGCGCGGCACCGTCTCGTTCGACCCCGCAGTGCTGGGGCTCGACCCGGGTCGCCCGTTCGAGGTGGAGGACGTGTTGGGCGGCCACGCCTTTGCGTGGAAGGGTGGGCAGGCGTTCATCGAGTTGGACCCGGCGCACCAACCAGCGCACGTGTTCCGGATCATCCAACGCGACGAAGACGATTCCCGCGAGGCTCCCTGATCATGCCCACTGCCGATGCCGAGGATCCCCTCTGGTACAAGGACGCCGTCGTCTACGAGGTCCCCGTCCGGGCCTTCGGTGACAGCGACGGCGACGGGGTGGGGGACTTCCCCGGGCTGACCGAGCGACTCGACTACCTCCACCAGTTGGGGGTGACCGCCATCTGGCTGTTGCCGTTCTACCCCTCACCCCTGCGTGACGACGGCTATGACATCGCCGATTACGCCAACGTGAACCCGGCCTACGGCACGCGCCGCGACTTCAAGATCTTCCTGCGTGAAGCGCACCGGCGAGGCCTGCGGGTCGTCACCGAGCTGGTGCTGAACCACACCAGCGACCAGCACCCGTGGTTCCAGCGGGCGCGCAAGGCCAAGTCGGGCAGCCGGTGGCGGGACTTCTACGTGTGGAGTGACACCTACGACCGCTACACCGAAGCCCGGGTGATCTTCGAGGACTACGAGGCCTCCAACTGGACGTGGGACCCGGTGGCCGGCGCCTACTTCTGGCACCGGTTCTTCTCGCATCAGCCCGACCTCAATTACGACAACCCCGAGGTGCGGACCACCATGTTGCGGGCGGTCGACGGGTGGTTGGAGATGGGGGTGGACGGCGTCCGGCTCGACGCGGTGCCGTACCTGTTCGAGCGGGAAGGGACGAACTGCGAGAACCTGCCCGAGACACACGCGTTCCTGCGCGAGCTGCGCGCCCATGTCGACACGAACTTCCCGGGACGAATCCTGCTGGCCGAGGCCAACCAGTGGCCGGAGGACTCCGTCGCCTACTTCGGTGACGGCGACGAGTGCCACTCGGCGTTCCATTTCCCGCTCATGCCCCGGCTGTTCATGTCCCTGCGCATGGAGGACCGCTTCCCCGTCATCGACATCCTGCAGCAGACCCCTGACATCCCCGCCGGCGCGCAGTGGGCCATCTTCCTGCGCAACCACGACGAGCTGACCCTGGAGATGGTCACCGACGAGGAACGGGACTACATGTACCGGGCCTACGCCGCCGATCCCCAGATGCGGGTGAATGTCGGCATTCGCCGGCGCCTGGCCCCACTCATGCAGAACGACCGGCGCAAGATCGAGCTGATGAACGGGCTGCTGTTCGCCCTGCCGGGCACGCCGGTCGTCTACTACGGCGACGAGTTGGGCATGGGCGACAACGTCTATTTGGGCGACCGCGACGCGGTGCGCACACCGATGCAGTGGAACCGGGACCGCAACGCCGGGTTCTCCCACGCCAACCCCCAGCAGCTCTACCTGCCGATTATCATCGACCCCGAGTACCACTACGAGACGGTCAACGTGGAGGCCCAACAGGACAACCCCAGCTCGCTGCTGTGGTGGATGCGCCGGATCATCGCTCTGCGGGCCCAGCACCAGGTGTTCGGTCGGGGCGACATCGAGTTCCTGCTGCCCGAGAACGCCAAGGTCCTGGCCTTCACCCGGACACTCGATGACGACCGGGTCCTGGTCGTGGCCAACCTGTCGCGCTTCGCCCAAAGCGTGACCCTCGACCTGCACGACTATCGGGGCATGGTGCCCGTCGAGCTGTTCGGCGGCACCGAGTTCGCGGCCGTCCAGGAGGGCGGGTACAACCTCACCCTCGGGCCCTACGGCTTCTACTGGTTCTCCCTGCAGCCCCAGCACCACGACGCTCAGGGGCACGGTTCGGGTGCGGAGGATCTGCCGGTGCTCAGCGTGGCCGAGGACTGGCGCCAGCTGTTCCGCAAGGGAGGAAGGGGCCGCGCCACCCTGGCCCGGGCCTGGCCCGGCTTCTTCGAGCGCAACCGCTGGTACGCGGGCCGGTCCCGCACCCTGCGCAGCGCCGACGTCCTCGACACCGTGCCGGTGGTGGTGGGCCGGGGGAAGCCGGCGGCCTTCGTGGCGCTCATCCAGGTCGAATACACCGACGGCGAGCCCGAGACCTACATCGTGCCGTTGACGGTGGCTGCCGGGCCGCAGGGCGAGCAGATCGTCGCCGATCATCCCCATGCCGCGGTGGCCTGGGTGGATGTGGATCGCTGGGGCGAGCGGCTCTTGCTGTTCGACGCCACCGCCGACGACACGTTCATGGATTCGACCCTCACGCAGTTCAAGCGCAACCGAACGTTCGACTCCAACCAGGGTGCCGAGCTGCGGACGTCGACGTCGCCGGAGCTGCGCAAGATCTTGAGCAACGGCGGTGACCTCGCCGTGGCCCGCACATCAGTGGAACAGAGCAACACCTCGGCCGTGTTCGGCAACCACGTGGTCATGAAGTTCTTCCGCCGGGCCCAGGAAGGGGTGAATCCCGACCTCGAGGTCAACCGCTACCTGACCGAGACCGGCTTCGCCTATTCGGCTCCGCTGCTGGGGGCGCTGGAATACCAGAAGGGCCGGGGCGAGCCCCGGACACTGGGCGTGCTCACCCGATACATCCCCAACGAGGGCGACGCCTGGCACTACACCCTCGATGCCCTGGGGTTGTTCTACGAGTCGGCCATCCGCATGCTTCCCGACGAGACGGTGGACGCGCCCGGCTGGGGGTCCATGATCGACCTGCTGGCCGAGGCGCCGCCCGATGTGGTGGCCGACGCCATCGGCCCCTACCTGGATTCGGCCGAGACCCTGGGCCGGCGCACCGCTCAACTCCACGAGGTTCTGGCCGCCGGGACCGGCGAGGAGTTCCTCCCCGAGCCGTTCACCACGCTGTACCAGCGGTCGCTGTATCAGTCGATGCGGGCGCAGGTGCGGCCCACGCTGAACCTCGTGCGGCGGATGCTGCCCGACCTGGATGACCGGGGCCGACCCGATGCCGAGCTCCTCCTGGCCAGCGAGGACGCGCTGATCGAAACCTTCGACGCGCTCCGCCGCCACCGCTTCGACGCCAGCCGCATACGGGTGCACGGTGACTATCACCTCGGTCAGGTCCTCCACGCTGGGCGGGACTTCGTCATCATCGACTTCGAGGGCGAGCCCTCGCGCTCACCCACCGAACGCCGCATCAAGCGAGGAGCGCTGACCGATGTGGCCGGCATCGTCCGCTCGTTCCACTACGCGGCCGAGGCGGGGTTGAGGGACTACGCGAATCGGGGCCTGGTGCCGTCGGAGCAGGAGGACGCGCTGAGCGACCGGGGTCGGGTGTGGTCGAGCTGGGTCACCATCCGGTTCCTGGCCGGGTACCTCGACGAGGCCGAGGGTCAACCGTTCCTGCCCGCCGAGCGCGCCGACGTGCAGACCCTCCTCAACGCCTACGTGCTGGACAAGGCGCTGTACGAGGTGCGCTACGACCTCGGCCATCGCCCGGACTGGGCGTCCATTCCTGTGCGTGGCGCGGTAGATCTGCTGTCGGGCATGGGGTGGGGGCCGGGCTGAGGCCATGACCTCGCCGGGTGATCTGACGGCAGAACTCCTCGCTCACGCTTCTGCCCTCGGCGTGGAGACCGGCTACTGGGACGTGCAGGGCCACCACCACGAAGCCTCGGTCGAGGCCCTGGTCGCCGTGCTGTGGGCGATGGGTGCCCCCATCACCGGGTTGGCTGATGCCACCGGGTCGCTGCGGGCCCACACGCTCGCTTACCAGACGGTGGCGGTGCCGCCTGTTGTGGTCGTCGCCGGCGATCGCCCCTTGACGTTCGAACTGTGCGTGGAGGTCGGCGCGGCGGTCTCCTCCGCCCGCATCGAACTGCACGCCGAGGGCGGGGGTGAACGCTCGTGGGATGTCACCGTGGACGAGGTGTCTGTGGTGGGCGAACGACACGACGACGGTCGTCACTGGCGCTGGCATCGGGTCGAGCTGGCCCGACCTGATGTGGCCATCGGCTCGCACGTGATGACCGTGGACCTCGGCGGCGAGCGCCACCAGGTCACGGTGTTGGTGGCCCCCGAGCACGTGGTGCAGCCCCAACCCCGCGACCGGCTGTGGGGTGCCTTCGCCCCCTTGTACTCGCTGCGCACTGAGCTGGGTAGAGGCCCCGACGTGTTCGATCTCGACATCCTCGGTGGCTGGATCGACCGGCACGGTGGCCGCATCGTCGGCACCTTGCCCCTGCTCGCCACCTACCTGGACCGCCCCTACGACCCCAGCCCGTACTCGCCGGTGTCGCGCTGTTTCTGGAACGAGGCCTACCTCGATGTGGACCGACTCCCCGAGTTGGCCGCATCGCCGGCGGCCATGGCGCTGCTCGATGACCCCGATACCCAGGCCGAGTTGGCGGCACTGCGGGCGTCGGACCGCTTCGACGCCGCCAGGCGGGCGCGGCTGATGACGGCGGTGCTCGACGAGTTGACCACCACCTTCTTCGCCCAGCCGGTGGCGCGGCGAGCCGAGTTCGACACCTGGGTGGACGAGCACCCCACCGTCGTCGAGTACGGGCGGTTCCGGGCCACGGTGGAACGCCGTGGCACCGGCTGGCACGCATGGCCGGAGGCCCAGCGCCACGGGCGGTTGTCACCCGACGACTACGACCGCCGGGTGGCCGCTCGCCACGTCTACGCCCAGTGGTCGATGTACCGCCAGCTCTCCCAGGTGCAGGCCGGGCTGGCCGCCCGGGGGCAGCAGCTGTATCTCGACCTGCCGGTGGGCTCGAGCGGCGACGGGTTCGACACCTGGATCGACCGCGACGCGTTCGGGTGGGGAGCGGCGGTGGGCGCCCCGCCCGACGATTTCTTCGCCCTGGGCCAGAACTGGGGGTTCCCGCCCTTGCGGCCGGATCGGGCCCGGGCCGAAGGCCATCGCCATCTGGCCGAATGCGTGCGCCACCACATGACCCACTCTGGCATGTTGCGCCTGGATCATGTCATGGGCCTGCACCGGCTGTTCTGGGTTCCCGACGGCATGGATGCCACTGAGGGGGTCTACGTCCGCTACCCGACAGAGGAGCAGTTCGCGGTGGTGGCCATAGAGTCCCATCGCGCCGAGTGCCTGGTGGTGGGGGAGGATCTGGGCACGGTGCCCGACGCGGTGCGTGAGGCCATGGACCATCACCGGGTGTTGCGCAGCTACGTCGCCGAGTTCGCCATGCCCGACGGTCCCGGCAGCGAGCTGGGAGCACCGGACCATCGCATGGTGGCCACCGTCGACACCCATGACATGCCCCCGTTCGCCGCCTTCGTGGCCGCCGACGACGTGCGGGCCCGGGTCGACGGCGGCCAGCTGTCGCGCGACGATGCCGCCCACCAGTTCGCCCGACGCCAACGGTCGTGCGACGCGCTGGTGGTCGACCTCGAGCGGCGGGGCTACGAGGGTCGCGGTCCCGGGGGTGAGCGCGACCTCTTGCGCGGGGTGCTGGAGGCCCTGGGCGACAGCGAGGCGCCGGCGGTGTTGGTGTCGCTCGACGATCTGGTCGGCTCCACCGAGGCGCAGAATGTGCCGGGCACAGGGCCCGACCGACCCAACTGGGTGCAGCGTCTGCCGCTCTCGCTGACCGAGATGGCAGCCGATCCCGCCATCGAGGCCACACTGGCGGCACTGCAGGCCCGCCGCTTGGCCAGCCATGCTCGCGCTAGCACGACGACCGAGACCAGCACCGCCGATGGGTGGGGAATCGACGCATGAGCGACCGACCACGACCGTCCCGTGACCCTGCCCCCGGCGTCGATCCGGCAACGCTCGGCCTGGTCACCGAGCCGGACCTGTGGCTGTTCAACGAGGGCGCTCACACCCGCCTCTACGACAAGCTCGGGGCGCAACACCACGACGGCGGGGTCACCTTCGGGGTGTGGGCCCCCAACGCGGCCCGGGTGTCGGTCGTCGGCGACTTCAACGGGTGGATGCCTGGGTCCGACCCGCTCGAGCCGCAGGGATCGGCCGGCATCTGGCAGCGGTTCCTGCCCGGCATCGAGGCGGGAGCCCGCTACAAGTTCCACATCGAGTCGCGGGTGGGCGGCTACATGGTGGACAAGGCCGACCCGTTCGCCACCTCGGCCGAGCCGGCCCCGCGCACCGCGTCGATCGTGTGCGACCTCGACTACGACTGGCAGGACGCGGCGTGGATGTCGACTCGGGCCGCCCACAACGCGCTCGACGCCCCCATGGCCATCTACGAGATGCACCTGGGGTCGTGGCGCCATGTGGAGGGCGAGCACCGGTCGCTGAACTACCGCGAGATCGCCGAGCCGTTGGCCCGCTACGTGCGCGAGATGGGCTACACCCACGTGGAGTTCCTGCCGGTGATGGAACATCCCTTCTACGGCTCCTGGGGGTACCAGACGACGGGGTACTTCGCCCCGACGTCGCGCTTCGGCACACCGCAGGACTTCATGGCCCTGATCGACGTGCTGCACCGTGACGGCATCGGGGTGATCCTCGACTGGGTGCCGTCGCATTTCCCCGGCGACGAGCACGGCCTCGCCTATTTCGACGGGACGCACCTGTTCGAGCACGCCGATCCCCGCAAGGGCTTCCACCCCGACTGGAAGAGCTGCATCTTCAACTACGACCGCTACGAGGTCCGTTCGTTCCTGCTGTCGAGCGCCCATTCGTGGCTGGACCGCTACCACGTGGACGGCATCCGGGTCGATGCGGTGGCCTCGATGCTCTACCTCGACTACTC
>DHIQ01000131.1 GCA_002403895.1 Candidatus Neomicrothrix sp. UBA4742 | reverse complement strand
GGTACAGGGACCCGAACGAGACGCCCGAGCGCGAGCCGACCAGCGCGGGGAGCCGCTTCTTCAGCTCATAGCCGTGGAGGTCCTGCTCATCGAGGAGGCCGAGGATGGCGAGATCGATCATGTGATGGGGACTATATATCGAAGTGATATATCGAAACAACCTCTCTGACCGCGATATTTCGTCCCAGAGGGAGCCGCCAGCCGGAGCGCGAGACGCTCAGCGTCACTAGCCTTGCGCCGGTGACGTTCCGACCCGGAGCCATCCGGGGTGCCGAATCAGGCACACCCGGGGAGATCGACTACCGCTTGGCGCGCCGGGCGCTCATCTCGGAGTTCAAAAAGGGTCGGCTGGCCCAGCACGACGTGTGCGACGCCCACCCTGAGCTTCGTCGGGCAGCGCAGCAGTGCAGTGAAGCGACCTCAATGGTGTGCCCGATCTGCGAAGACGACCATGTTGTGCTTGTCTCGTACGTGTTCGGGCCTCGGTTGCCGGCTCACGGCCGGTGCATCACGTCGAAGTCCGAACTGCGGGCACTGGCCAAGCGGTCGGGTGAGTTCGCCTGCTACGTCGTCGAAGTGTGCCCCTCGTGCTCCTGGAACCATCTCGCCCGAACCTTCCTGTTGAACCCCGCCCGCTCGGCCTGAGCGGGCGGTCGCTCGCGTGACCCCGAGCGGGGGCCGGTCCCCCTCGAAGAAAGCCGCGGCCAAGAGCGAAGGGAAGGCGGCCGGGAAGAAGACTGCGTCCCGCGCCAAGAGAGCCGGTCCCCAAGTCCCCGATCCCGTTCGCCGGGGGTTCCTGTGGCGTTGGCGGCGCGTGTTCTTCGCGGCTGGGTTGCTGATCGTGCTCGGCATCGCCGGGGTCGGCTATCTGCTCACCCAGGTGCCACTGCCCGACCAGGACCCGCCGCTGCTGCAGACCACGTTCGTCTGTGCCGACGACGTGACGGCGGGATGCAACGCCGACAACGCCATGGCCCAACTCTCTGGAGGCGTGGACCGGGTCACGGTCACCCAGGACCAGATCCCGGCGATCCTGGTCGATGCGGTGGTGAGCGCCGAGGACCGTGGATTCTTCAAGCACGGCGGCGTCGACCCGGTGGGGGTGGGCCGCGCGCTGTGGGCCGACCTGCGAAGCTCCGGCGTCCAACAGGGCGGTTCGACCATCACCCAGCAATACGTCAAGAACACCTACCTCAGCGACGAGCGGACCGTCACCCGCAAGATCAAGGAGGCGGTGCTGGCGGTGAAGCTGGAGCGGGAGCTGCCCAAGTCTGAGATCCTCACCCGCTACCTCAACACCATCTACTTCGGCCGGGGCGCGTACGGCGTTCAGGTGGCCTCGCGGACCTACTTCGGCCAGAACGTCGAGGACCTCAACCTCGGTCAGGCCGCATTCCTGGCCGGGCTGATCCGCTCGCCCGAGACCGCCGACCCCAACCGCGGCGCCTCCGACCCCACGGCCGCCACCAGCCTCGAGACCGCCACCCGCCGCCGGCTGTCCGTCCTCGATGCCATGCTCGAAGAGAAATACATCACCCAGGAACAGCACGACTATGTGGCCAAGTCGGGCTTCGACGATGTGCTCCCTCGCCAGCAGTCGACGACCGGACGGCTGGCCCACCCCGAGCTCGGCACCGGCTACATCGTCGACTACGTCCAACACTCGCTTGCCGACCAGTTCACCGACGCCGAGCTGCAGGGTGGGGGGCTGCGCATCTACACCTCGATCAACTACGACCTGCAGCAGAACGCCGTCGACGCCGTCACCTCCACCCTCAACCAGCCCAACGACCCGTCCGCCGCCATCGTGGCCGTCGACCCCCAGGGCCACATCAAGACGATGTTGGGGGGGCTGGACTACGCCAAGTCCCAGGTCAACCTGGCGGTGGGCGCTGACGGTGGGGGCGGTGGTCGCCAGGCCGGTTCGACGTTCAAAGCCTTCGCCGTGACCGAGGCCCTCAAACAAGGGCTGGGCCTCGGCAAGATCTACAACTCCCCGGCCAGGATCACCATCCCCAACGCCGATGCCGGCCACGACTGGAAGCCGTCGAACGACGACAACCAGAGCTATGGCTCCATCAACATGGTGACAGCCACCCAGGACTCGGTGAACACCTACTTCGCCCAACTGGTGGAGGACATCAACCCGCAGAACCTGGTGGCCACGGCCAACCGCATGGGCGTCGTCAGCCAGCTGGAGCCCAATGCCTCGTTGGTGCTCGGGACCAGCCCGGTCTCCCCGCTGGACATGGCCAGCGGGTACTCGACGCTGATGGACAACGGGGAGCACGTCACGCCCACGATCGTCACCCGGGTGACCGATGCCTCGGGCCGGGTGCTCTACGAGGCGCCGAGCAAGCGGACCCGGGTCGTGTCCCAGGACATCACCGACCAGGTCAGCTGGGCGCTCAGCCAGGTCATCCTGGGGGGGACAGGGACATCGGCCAACTTCGACAAACCGGCGGCGGGCAAGACGGGGACGACCGAGGACTTCAAGGACGCCTGGTTCGTGGGCTACACGTGCCAACTGACGACCGCGGTGTGGATGGGTTACCCGGGTGAGCCGGCCGCTCCCGGCCAAGCGGCAAAACCGGTGAAGGCCATGACCAGCGTCCACAACCGCAAGGTCTTCGGTGCCACGTTCGCCGCGCCGATCTGGGGCAAGTTCATGGCCAAGGCCACCAAGGACTTGGACAGCTGCCCGTTCAACCGTCCCAAGAACGTGACCGCCGGGGTGACGGCGGGGACCGGAGTCACGGGCACCTCGCCGCGATCGTCGACGACCCCGTCGATCACCGCTCCCAGCTCGACCACCACGCCATCGACGGCCCCGGAGACGACGACCACCACCAAGCCGACGACCACGACGACGACCACGACCGTCCCGGTGGGTCCCAAACCGCCCTGATTCGCGGGGTCAGGCCTGGCCCAGCTCCTCGTGGGGGTAGTGGGTGCGGCACACGAAGCACCAGCGTTCCTCGTCGCCTTGCTCCACCTTCCCGGGCGTGTCCCATGCCTCAGGCGTGACGTAGAGGCGCCGGACGAGGACGACGTCCTCGTCGTCTCGTCCGCAGCTCCCACACGTCCCGGTCACGGGGGGAACTCTAGAGGTGGTTGTTGGTTCGACGCTGTGCCTATGCTTTGCGTACCGCCGGCAGCCATGGGGCGCTGGACGGAGCAAGGAGGCTCAGCAATGGGCGACAACGTCACCGCGCCATCGGTCCGGGCCGTCAAGGTCCGCACCGGATCCGAACCGCTCGTGATGGTCACGGCCTATGACGCTCCCGGGGCGCGCATGGCCGACGAGGCAGGTGTGGACGTGATCCTGGTGGGGGATTCCCTCGCCATGGTCGTCCTCGGCTACGACGACACCCTCCAGGTCACCATCGACGACATGGCCCATCACACCGCGGCCGTAGCCCGGGCCAAGCCGCGGGCTCTGGTCGTGGGCGATCTCCCGTGGATGAGCTACCACCTGTCGACCGAGGACACGGTCCGCAACGCGGCCGTGTTGATCCGGGCCGGGGCTCAGGCGGTGAAGCTCGAAGGAGGGCGGAAGCGCCTGCCGATGATCGAGGCGCTCATCGATGCTGAGATCCCCGTGATGGGCCATCTGGGGCTCACCCCCCAATCGGTGCACGCCATGGGCGGGTTCAAGGTGCAGGGTCGGGAGCAGGAAGCGGCGTTGCGATTGGTGGCTGACGCCAAGGCGCTGGCCCACGCCGGCTGCTTCGGTCTGGTGCTCGAGGGCGTGCCCGACGAGGTGGCCCGCATGGTTACCGACGCGGTCGACGTCCCCACTATCGGCATCGGCGCCGGCCCTCACTGTGATGGCCAAGTGTTGGTCTTCCACGACGTGCTCGGCATCGAGGACCGGATCCTCCCGAAGTTCGTGCGTCGCTACGCCTCCCTCAAGCAGATCGGCGTGTCGGCGTTGGAGGCCTATGCCGCTGACGTCCGCTCCGGGCGGTTCCCCGCCGATGAGGAGAGCTACCACCTGCCCAGCGAGGTGGCCGAGGCGCTGAGCGTCTACGGGAGCGGTGCCCCATCAGCCAGCGCCTGAGCCGATACCGCGGCTGGTCCCGACCCCAGCGACGCGCTCATCTGGTGGTGCTGGTGGCGGTCGTCGCCGCGCTGGGGTTCACGGCATGCGGCTCGAACGAGAGGCTTGGTGCCCGGGGTGTGACCCAGACTATCCCGGCGCGCGGCGGGGTGGCCCCCGCGGGGTTCACCGCCGTGAAGGTGCGCATCGTCAATCCTGACGGCACCGTCATCGAGCGGTGCGTGCTGTTGGCCGATCGTGATGGGTTGCGTGGCCAGGGTCTCATGGGGGTGACCGACCCGTCGCTCGACGGCATCGCCGGCATGTTGTTCGTGTTCGACGACGACACCACGACCGGGTTTTGGATGAAGGACACGCTGATTCCCCTGTCCATCGCCTTTGCCGACCAGCAGGGAACGGTGACGTTCACGGCCGACATGGACCCCTGCCCGGCTGGCACCGACCCGTGTCCCCTCACCAGGCCCCCGGAGGCCTACCGGCTGGCCATCGAGGTCCCCCAGGGCCGGCTGTCCAGCCTGGGACTCGGTGTCGGTGCCCGCATCGAGCACCAGGCCGGAGCAAGCTGCACGGCCGCCAAGGACTGACCTTGCCTCCGTCCAGTTCCTGTCACACCGGGTTTGCATACTGGGGCGATGAGGGATGCGCACGTGACTTCTACTACGCTGGGGCGGTCAACTGACACCCTGCCCCGACCGTCGGGGCCCCGGTTTCACCGGGTCCAGAGGGAGGTGATGCGCTCCATGCGAGCGTATGAACTCATGATCATCTTCGACGCGGACGTCGAAGACGCTGGCGTCCAGGACGCCTTGAAGCGGCTCGGCCAACTGGTCGAAGCCGGCAGTGGATCGGTCGCCAAGACCGACATGTGGGGTCGTCGTCGCTTTGCGTACGAGATCAACCACAAGTTCGAGGGCATCTATGTCGTGCTCGAGATCATCACCGAGGCCCGCAGCCTCGAAGATGTAGAGCGCTCCCTCCGTCTCGCGGACGAGGTCGTCCGCCACAAGTTGATGCGGTTGCCCGACAGCGAGGCCGCCCGACGCGGCCTCATCGAGGCACCCGCTCCGGCCGACGCCGGCTAACGAAGGAGCCTTGAGATGGCAAGCGACAACAACATCACGGTGGTCGGGAACTGCACCCGCGACCCCGAACTGCGTTTCACCCCGAGCGGGCAGGCGGTGGCCACCTTCGGCCTCGCCGTGAACCGCCGCTGGCAGAACCGCCAGACCCAGGAGTGGGAGGAGAAGGTTTCCTTCTTCGACGTCACCTGCTGGGCCCAGATGGCCGAAAACGTCGCCGAGTCGGTGCAGAAGGGCACCCGGATCGTCGTGACCGGTCGCCTCGAGCAGCGCTCGTGGGAGACGAACGAGGGTGAGAAGCGGTCGAAGGTCGAGATCGTGGCCGACGAGGTCGGTCCCAGCCTGCGGTATGCCACCGCCGGCGTGACGAAGAACGAGCGCCGCGGAGGCGACTTCGAGGGTGGTGCGGGCGCTTCGGCGGCCCGTAACGTGCCCAATGAAGCCCCCGCCGGCCACAGCAATGATGAGGAGCCTTTCTGATGGCCAAGGTCGCCCCCAAGCGGGGGAAGAACAAGGACAACGCCCGTCGTAGCAAGAAGAAGACGAGCGTCCTCAACGCCGAACGGATCGACTACGTCGATTACAAGGACGTCAACCTTCTGCGTCGGTTCATGTCCGACCGCGCCAAGATCCGGGCTCGCCGGGTCACGGGCAACGACTCGCAGCAGCAGAGGGAAATCGCCATCGCCATCAAGAACGCGCGCGAGATGGCGTTGCTGCCGTACGCCAATCGGGTCACCACCCAGCGGGGCGGAGGCCGTGATCGTGGCGACCGTGGCGACCGTGG
>DHIQ01000060.1:3001-3232 GCA_002403895.1 Candidatus Neomicrothrix sp. UBA4742 | reverse complement strand
CCCGTCGGGCAGGTTGTGGGCGGTGAACGCCTCGAACGCCACGGCGGCCAGGGGCACAGCGTGGTCGGGGGAGCCCCGGACGGAGAAGGTGCCGTGGTCGAACTCGAGATCCTCCTCCGCCGCTTCCATCAGGTGGGCGGCGATGGAGCGGGCCTTGTCCAACACCTTGTCCAGCGCCAGCGAGATGGCGACCCCGCCGACGGCCAGCGACCGCGAGCCGTAGGTGTCGAG
>DHIQ01000060.1:1029-2770 GCA_002403895.1 Candidatus Neomicrothrix sp. UBA4742 | reverse complement strand
ACCGCGAGCCGTAGGTGTCGAGGCCGAGCGGGCTGATGGCGGTGTCAGAATGCAGGATGTCGACGTCAGCCGGATCCACGCCCAGGCGGTCGGCCACGATCATCGACCATGACGTCTCGTGCCCTTGCCCGTGAGGTGTGGTGCCCGTGACCACCTGCACCTTGTTGGTGGCCAGGATGCGGACGGTGGCGGACTCCCACCCACCGGCGGTGTAGTTGAGCGAGGCCAGCACCCGCGACGGGGCCAGCCCGCACATCTCGAAATAGGACGAGACGCCGATGCCGAGGTGGCGCTTCTCGCCCGCCGCCCGGCGCCGCTGCTGGTCGGTGCGCAGGGCGTCGTAGCCGACCATCTCCAACGCCTTGGTGAGGGCGCCATCGTGGTCTCCGGAGTCGTAGACCAGCCCGGTGAAGGCGGTGTAGGGGTATTGCTCGGCTCTGATGAAGTTGCGCCGGCGCAGCTCGACAGGGTCGATGCCACTGACCTGGGCCAGGCGGTCCATGGCCCGCTCGATGGCATACGTCGCCTCGGGGCGGCCGGCGCCGCGGTAGGCATCCGTCGGGGTCATGGTGGTGTACACCCCGGTGCAGGAGAACGAGTACGCCTGCGGGAGGTCGTAGACCCCGGCGTACAGGAAGGCACCGAGCAAGGGGACGCCGGCGGTGATGAGCATCTGGTAGCCGCCCATGTCGGCGGTGAGGTTGACCCGCACCGCGGTCAGCTTCCCGTTGGCGTCGGCCGCCAGCTCCATCTCCTGGATCTGGCCCCGACCCTGCACGGTGGCCTGGGCGCCCTCGGTGCGCTCTTCGACCCAGCGGACCGGGACCCGGTGCTTGTTGGCCAGCGCGACACAGAGGAGCTCCTCGGCGTACACCTCGAGCTTGGAGCCGAAGCCACCACCCACCGACGGTGCCACCACTCGGATCTGCTGTTCGGGAAGACCCAGCGTGAGGGCCAGCATCACCTTGAGGATGTGGGGGATCTGGGTGGCGCTGTAGAGAGTCATGTCCCCGCCGAACGGCTGGGGCACGGCCGCACAGGCTCGGGGCTCCATGGCCATGGCGATGAGGCGCTGCTGGACGAAGCGCTCCTTCACGGTGAAGGCAGCCGAGGCGAAGGCGGCGTCGAGGGCCTCCTCGCCGACCTTCAGCTCCCAGGTATAGGCGGCGTTGGTGCCGAGCTCCTCATGCACGAGGACCCGGTCGCTGAGCGCGTCGTCGAGGTCCACAACGGCCGGCAACGACTCGTAGTCGACGACGATGGCATCGAGGGCGTCGCGGGCTTGGGCATCAGTGTGGGCCAGCACGGCGACTACGCCGTCCCCCACGTAGTTCACCGTGCCCACCGCCAGCGGGTAGTGCGGCGGGTTCTTCATGTCCTCGGTGACGGCCCAGGCCGAGGGCATGGGGGTGGCCCACAGGTCCATGAGGTCCTCGCCGGGGTGGACGGCGACGACGCCGGGAAGAGTGAGGGCCGCGGAGGTGTCGATCGAGAGGATGCGGGCGTGGGCGGAAGGGCTGCGCAGCACCGCCATGTGGAGGGCCCCGGGGATAGGCAGGTCGGCGGTGTACTTGGCCTCGCCAGTGAGGAGGGGAGCGTCTTCGCGTCGGAGCATGCGGGTGCCGATAAACCCGCTGGTCGGGGCCTCGGTGGCGGTCATGCGTTGATCTCCACCGTCGAACCGTTCTGTTCAGCCGCGCATGTCAATACCGCCTTCACGATGTTGTGGTAGCCGGTGCAG
>DHIQ01000060.1:0-865 GCA_002403895.1 Candidatus Neomicrothrix sp. UBA4742 | reverse complement strand
ACGATGTTGTGGTAGCCGGTGCAGCGACACAGGTTGCCCTCCAACCCGAGGCGCACCTCGCGTTCGGTGGGGGTGGGGTTCTCGTCGAGAAGGCCGACCGCGGCCATGACCATGCCCGGCGTGCAGTAGCCACATTGGAGGCCGTGGCACTGGCGGAACGCCTCCTGCATCGGGTGGAGCACATCGCCGTGGGCGAGGCCTTCGATGGTGGCGATCTCCTGCCCATCGGCCTGGACGGCGAGCATGGTGCACGACTTCACCGATTCGCCGTTCACGTGCAGCGTGCAGGCGCCGCACGAGGACGTGTCACAGCCGATATTCGTGCCGGTCAGGCCGAGGTTTTCCCGCACGTAGTGCACTAGCAAGAGGCGAGGCTCGACCTCGTCGGTGTGCTCTATCCCGTTCACCGTCGTCGTGATTTGCATCCGACACCCCCGGTTAGGTCGCTCGATGGTCGATGCTCGCCACCTTAGGCAGTCCCCGCCGGTTGTGCTGGGCCGACGCCGCCTCGCCCCGACCAACCTGCTCGTCGTTCCTGCTCCAGCCCCATCACCGGGCGCGCAAATGCAGGAGCGACCTCGAGCGACAGCCGGTGGCCCAGGCCCTCGAGTCGGCCGGGACGGGCGGCTGGGACAGGGGGCGGTGGTGCGGTTGAGCTCGGCCGACCCCGCCTGGCTGTGCCCGGACCGACCGCAGGTCGACATCGGCCACGATGGGTGATCGCTAGGCTGCGGGTCTCGCCGGCCGCCGGTTGCGGGATGTTTCCCCCGGGTGGCTCGAAGGCTGGTCGGGGCGCTTAGCTCAGTTGGCTAGAGCACCTCCCTTACAAGGAGGGGGTCGGGGGTTCGAGTCCCTCAGCGCCCAC
>DHIQ01000149.1 GCA_002403895.1 Candidatus Neomicrothrix sp. UBA4742 | reverse complement strand
CAGTGCGTCCTTCACCTCCTCGAGTTTGAACGGCTTGATCACCGCGGTAATCAGATGGACCATCGTTCCCTCCCAAGATGGTTGGCCCCTTGACAGGACCAGCTGTTCTGACTTGTTGTCGTTGCTCTGTCGCACCCTGACTCTAGAGATGGTGGTACCCGTCAGAGAGGGATGCGAACGTCCACGCACCTGACCTCGGTGCGCGGGATCTTTGCGGGAACACAACCGCGGCGTCATTTCCTACAGTGCAGCCATGGCAAATGGACCCGTCCTCCTGATCGGCACCCGCAAGGGGGCATGGATGCTCACCGGTGACGCCCAGCGAGGCACCTGGCGCGAAACGGAGCCGATGTTCCTCGGCCACATCGTCCACCATGCCGTGCTCGATCCCCGCGACCACCGCACCCTCCTGCTGGCCACCCGGACCGGCCATCTGGGACCGACGGTCTTCCGCTCCCAGGACCTGGGCCAGACGTGGACCGAGGCCAGCCGACCACCCGCGTTCGCAGCCGGCGACCCGCTCGAACGCAGCCTGCGGGCCGTGTTCTGGCTCAGTCCCGGCCACGCGGAGGAGGCCGGCGTCTGGTACGCCGGCGGTTCACCCCAGGGCCTGTTCCGCAGCGAGGACGGGGGCGACACGTGGGCGCCGATGGCGGGGTGGAACGACCACCCGAACTGGCCGGCCTGGGCCGAGTGGCCCGAGGAGGGCACGCCGGACGGCTCGATGCTCCACTCGGTGTGCATCGACCCTCGGGATCCGGCCCATCTCTACCTCGGCCTGTCCGCGGGCGGGGTGTTCGAGACGGTGGACGGTGGGAGCGACTGGGCACCCCTGAACGCCGGGTCAGTCGCTGCCTTCCTGCCCGACGAGGAGCCCGAGTACGGCCACGACCCCCACTGCATCCGCCTGCATCCGCTGCAGCCCGACCGGCTCTACCAACAGAACCACTGCGGGATCTACCGCATGGACCGGCCCGAAGGTCGCTGGGTCCGGGTCGGCGACAACATGCCCACCGAGGTCGGCGACATCGGATTCCCCATCGAGCTTCACCCCCGCGACCCGGACACGGCGTGGGTGTTCCCCATGGACGGCACCGACGTGTGGCCTCGTACCAGCCCCGACGGGCGTCCGGCGGTGTACGTGACCCGCGATGCTGGGGAATCGTGGGCTCGCCGGGACGCCGGGCTCCCCGAGCGCGCTTGGTTGACGGTGAAGCGCCAGGCCATGACTCTCGACGACAGCCACCCGGTCGGCGTCTACTTCGGCACGACCAGCGGTGAGGTCTGGGCTAGTGCGGATGAGGGCGACAGCTGGAACCAGATCGCCTCGCACCTGCCGGAGATCTATGCGGTCGAGTTCGCCGACCCGGTCGACCGCAGCTCGTGAAGGTGCGGATCCCGACCCCGTTGCGGTCGTACACCGATCAGCAGGCAGTCGTGGAGGCGGAGGGTGCGACGGTGGACGAGGTCCTCGTGGATCTGGACCGCCAGCACCCGGGGATCCGGTTCCGCATGGTCGACGAACAAGGCCGGCTGCGGCCCCACATGAAGGTGTTCGTGAACGCCGACATGGTGCGTGCCCTCGACACCCCGGTGACCGACGCTGACGAGGTGACCATCATGCAGGCCCTGTCCGGCGGTTGAGGGCAGGGCCTGCGGCGAGCGGCGCCAACGCATGCCGTGGAAGCTGGCCTTCAACGGCGGGTCAGCGTCGAATTCGACGGGCAAGGTTTTCGAGGTCGACGGCGGCGTCGAGCACCCCGCCTTCAGCGTCCCGATCGAACCGCTGTAGCGGTGAACTTCACGATGCCGGCGGAATCAGTCAGGCCTCGCCCGCGACGATCCCTTCCCCCACCAGGTTGGCAACGAGCCGGTCCACGAACTCCGCCTGGGCGGCGACCAGCTTGCGCCGGGCAACGGGGGGCGTGAACCAATCGGCGCGGTCCACTTCGGGGAACGACTGCAGGGAGCCGGATCGGGGCGGCCATTCCAGCTCGAAGGCGTTGCTCTCGATGTGCGACACGTCGAGATCGCCGGCTACGGCCCAGGCCTGCACCCGCTTGCCGTTGGACTGGGTGACCTGACCGAGGTCGATGGCGGGGCCATCGGGAGGAGCGAGGCCGAGTTCTTCCCGGAACTCTCGCTGGGCGGTGACCCAGGGGTCCTCGTCGGCCGGGTACTCGCCCTTGGGGATGGACCAGGCCCGGTCGTCCTTGCTGGCCCAGTAGGGGCCGCCGGGGTGGACGAGCAGAAGTTTTACCGGTGACCCCCTGGTCGAGGATTCGCCGAGGCGGTAGACAAGGAGCCCGGCGCTGAGTTTGACCATGACCTCAGCTGCGCCGCGAACGGTTAGATGGGCGCTTCCAGAACAGCACGGCATCTTCGGTGCGGTGGGGGAGTTCCTCATGATCGACGCCGGGGGTCACGGCCTCGAAAGTGAACCGCGAGCACCCGACCAGCTGCCACCCTTCGAGGGTGCGCTCGGCGATGAGCTGTTCCGGGTGGCCCTCGTCGATGAGCCGGTTGAGGGTGTCGACCTCGTAGGAGTCCAGGCCGCAGTCGGCATCGGCGATGACGGTCTCGGTCACCGCTACGTCGAAGTCGTGGGCGTTCGGACCCAAAGAGCCGGGCATGGCGGCCAAGCTACCGGAGGTGGGTCGGGGCCCGTCGGGCGCCTCCCGCCGCCCCGGTAAGCTCGCCGGGTGGCGCACCCCGGGCTCTCGGCGCCATCGATTTCCACCCCGGGGCTGTAGCTCAGTTGGCTAGAGCACCTGCTTTGCAAGCAGGGGGTCGTGGGTTCGATTCCCATCAGCTCCACTCCGAATCG
>DHIQ01000160.1 GCA_002403895.1 Candidatus Neomicrothrix sp. UBA4742 | reverse complement strand
CCTGAGCGCATCGACCCCTTCGTCGACCAACGCAGCCGGCTGCTGGAATGGCTCCCCCCGGTACGGCGGGCGGCCATCCTGCACGAGCCGTTCTCACCCGCTCTGCGCGACGCCCGCGCGGCCATGAACGCGATGGCCGAGGCGGAGCTAGCTCGACTGTTCGCGCCGGAACTGGCCGCCGTGGACCCGAACCGCCGGGCCGCGGTCATCGATGCGTTGGCCCTCGCCACCGGCTGGAACGCCTGGGATGCCCTGCGCAGCTCTGATCGGTCCGAGGACCGCGCTCGCGCCGCCATCAACCTCATCGTCAGCCAGTTGTTGACCACGACCCCGAGCGAGTGAAAACCATGGTCAGCCGAATGGAGGGGAGGCGGCCTGCAAGGGCCGCAGGCCCCGCCCTGCTGGCGTGCCACACCCTGGCCCGAGATGGTCGGGAGAACGAGCCCGCGCTCACGCCAGCGGCCGGCCGAACGGCAGCGCATCTCGCCAACTCCGCAAGTAGGTCTCGGCCCGATAGCAGGCGGCCAGGAGAGGGCCGTCCTCATGATCCAGCACCTCAGTCAGCGTCGCGGCGATATCGGCAGCCGCCACCGCGGCCGGGTCGCCACCGCCCGGCGAAGGCCAGCCGGCGAACAACGACCCCGCGGTACTGATGAAATCGGGCACCACCACGCGTCCGGCCCGGCGCAAGACGGCCAGCCCCTTGGCGGTGACGGGGACCGGGCCACCGGGAACGACGACGGTGGCCGAAACCCCACCGGCCACCTGGTCGTCGACGATGCCTGGCTTGGATCCCACCACCAGCACATCAGTGGCTACGGCGAAGATGGCCCACGGCTTACCGGGCTGGGGGTCCACCACCGTGACCAGCTCCGCGCCGTGGTCGTTCCATGCCGCCTCCAGGGCTGCGGGGTCGAACCCGTCGGGGGACACCGCGGTGCCTACCGCGGTAGCTAGGGCCACCACCCGACCGCCCCGCTCGAGAACGGCGCGGGCCAGCGCCGGACCGGCTCCGTCGAACCCCTCGATAGCCACCGCCCGACCGTCGAGACCGCCGGAGGCCACCTCGGCCGCCACCGCGATGCCCAACCCGGTCAGCTCGGATTCCATGTCCCAGTACCCCACGGGCCGGGGGTCGACGGCGCGCAGTGCCCCGAGCTCGTCGGGGGCGACCCCCTTACCGGCCTGGAGCAGAACCCGACCCTCGCGCACCCTGGGTTCCACCTCGGTGACATAGGCCTCGATCGCGTCCGCTCGGCCGTCGGGCGCGGTATTGATCCCCGACGAGACCCCGCCGACCTGACGCTCGAACGAGGCGAAGCGGTAGGTCAACGACCGGGCCAGCAGGGTGGCTCCGTCGACCAGGATCTTCGGTGCGGCGCGAACGATCCCGGCGCCCGGCGCCCCGTCGAGGTCGGCCACGATGAACGCGTCAGTCGACGCCAGCTTCTCGATGGTCACCGCGGCATTGTGGCACCGGCCCGACCCCATCAGCGGCTCGCTGGACTAAAACCCCCTCATGTCCTCCGGCGGCAGCAAGAAGGCGGTATTCGCCGCACTCGTAGCCAACCTGGGCATCGCCGTGACCAAGTTCGTGGGCTTCGCCTTCACCCGCTCGTCGTCGATGCTGGCCGAAGGCGTCCACTCGCTGACCGACACCGGCAACCAGTTCCTGTTGCTGTTCGGCGACCGCCGCTCTCGTCGGGACCCGACCCCGGCCCACCCGTTCGGCTACGGCCGCGAGCGCTACTTCTGGGCGTTCGTGGTCTCCATCGTGTTGTTCGCCCTGGGCTCGGTGTTCGCCTTGTTCGAAGGGGTGGAGAAGCTGCTCCACCCCCATCCGATCGACTCGCCCGGGTGGGCCATCGCCATTCTTCTCGCCGCCATGGTCATGGAGGGCTTCTCGTTTCGCACCGCGGTCCGGGAAGCCAAGCCCATTCCGGCAGGGGCCGGTTGGCTGCAGTTCATCCGTCGGTCGAAAGCCCCCGAGCTCCCCGTCCTGTTGCTCGAAGACTCCGGCGCTCTCATCGGCCTGGTGATCGCCCTGGTCGCGGTGAGCCTCTCGGCCATCACCGGCTCGGGCCGGTGGGACGGCGTCGGGTCGACGCTCATCGGGCTCCTGCTCGGCGTCATCGCCTGCATCCTGGCCACCGAGATGAAGAGCCTGCTCATCGGGGAGTCCGCCAGTGAAGCCGACCAGGAGGCCATCACCGCCACCATCCGCTCCGCCCCGTCGGTGATCGAGCTCATCCATGTGCGCACCCTGCACCTGGGGCCCGACGAGCTGCTGGTGGCGGCCAAAATCGATTTCGAAGCGGCCCTGAGCCTTGCTGAGTTGGCCGTCGCCATCGACGAGGTCGAGGTCCGCATCCGGGCCGCGGTGCCTTCCGCCCAGGTCATCTACCTCGAACCGGATGTCGCCCGGCCGACGGAGCCGCCCGGGGCAGCGCCCGACACCGGTGGTCCGGAACCACACTGACCAGGCGGTACCGTTCGGCCATGGCCGCCGACGATGGAGTGCGCGAACAGTTGCAAGCACTCGGGGCCTTCATCCGGGCCCGGCGGACCCAGGCGCAGATGTCGTTGCGCGACCTGGCTGATCTGACGAATGTGTCCAACCCCTACCTGAGCCAGATCGAACGGGGCCTGCACGAGCCGTCCGTCCGGGTGTTGAAGTCAATCTCCGAGGCGTTGAATGTCTCGATCGACACCTTGCTGTTCCGGGCCGGCTTGGGGGCTGACCCGGATCCCAACGCCGGCACCGCGGTAGGCGCCCCGATGGACGCGGGTTCGGCCATCGCCACCGACCCCGCCCTCACCGACGAGCAACGACGCTCCCTGTTGGCGGTCTACCGCAGCTATACCGACGCGAACACCCGCCGCTCACCCGGCTGACCCCGCGGGCCGAGCCTCCGAGTGGCAGCCGGCGTGGCCGATGTCACGCTAGCTTTTGCAAGCAACGGGTTGACGTTTCATGCATTGCTTGAGATAGTTAGCACATCGCCGCCGGAACCTTCTCCGGCAGATCAAGCCCCTGAAAGGAAGTACCCGAGATGGCCACCAATGCCACCACCGTGCTCAACACCATCACCGAAACCCAGGAAAAGGTGCTCGACGCCGTCCTGAACATCGAAGCCCCCGTCGTCGACTACGTCCGCAAGGCTGCCGACTACGTCGAGCCGAACCTCCCCGAGTTCCCCACCAAGGATCTCACCGAGGACGTCCCCACGCTGCGCCAGTTCGTGGACAACCAGTTCGCCTTCGCCGCCAAGGTGCTCGACTCGCAGCACAAGTTCGTGATCGAGCTGCTCGACGCCACCAAGCCCGTCGCCGAGAAGGTCGCCATCCAAAAGCCGGCCACCGGCGTCAAGAAGGTCACCAGGGCTGCCCCCCGCAAGCGGGTCGCCAAGGCCGCCTGAGCCACCTGGTCATCATCAAGATCTGGGTACCGGAATCCCCCCTCCGGCCCAGTCCCAGACCGAACGACATGCCCCCCGTGTCGTAGGTCTCCCCGAAGGGCCCTCACGGGCCCTTCGGGTCGTTTTGGGCCCGGCTCGGTCTCGGTTTCGGTCCGGCGGACGAAATCCCGACTTTTCTTGTCGGGATTCCATTCGGAGCGCGTAGAGTGTCCGACGCATTCGATCCACCCAAATCTCATGAGGAGCCACCGATGGCCGTTCGACTGGGCGACGACGCCCCCAACTTCACCGCCACCACGACCGACGGCGAGATCGACTTCTACGATTGGAAGGGCGACAGCTGGGCCGTGCTCTTCTCGCACCCGAAGGACTTCACCCCGGTGTGTACCACCGAGTTGGGCACCGTCGCCCGGCTCAAGCCTGAGTTCGACAAGCGCAACGTGAAGGTCATCGGCCTCAGCGTCGACCCGGTCGACTCCCACGGCGAATGGGCCAAGGACATCGAGGAGACCCAGGGCACCGCGGTCAACTTCCCGCTCATCGCCGACCCCGAGCGCACCGTCGCCGATCTGTACGACATGATCCAGCCCAACGCCAGCGACACCAACACGGTGCGATCCGTGTTCGTGATCGGCGCCGACAACAAGGTGAAGCTGTCGCTCACCTACCCGGCCAGCACCGGACGGAACTTCGACGAGATCCTCCGGGTCATCGATTCGCTGCAGCTCACCGCCAACCACAAGGTGGCCACCCCCGCCGACTGGAAGCAGGGCGAGGACGTCATCATCGTGCCCGCCGTCTCCGACGAGGAGGCCAAGGAGCGCTTCGGCGAGTTCACCACCATCAAGCCGTACCTGCGCACGGTGCCCCAGCCCAAGTAATCCACCGGCCGTCTGGCTGGGCTGGCCTAGACCGAGGCCGGCTCGGGCGCGAGGACCAGGTCGATGACTCGGCGCCACCCCTCCGCGGTGATCCCCAGCGCGGCCAGCCGAGCGTCGGCCACGTGCCCGGCCTCGGTGGCCGAGGGGAGGTCGAGTGACCGCAGCGCGGCCGCCTCGGCCAGGCGAGCGATGGCCTGGGTCACCTCGTCCTCGAGACCGTCGAGAGTCTCGATGGTGCCGCTGAGCATCGAGAGGGCTTCATCATCACCCCGCCGGGCGGCGATCAGGCCAGAAGCAATCTGCGCCGTCACCCGATCCAGGTAGGTGGCTCGCTCGCTCTGGTCCACCTCGGCGGCCAGGGCCACGGCCTCGTCGTCGTCGTCACCACTGGCGGCCAAGGCCAGGGCCAGAGCGCTCTGGGCGTAGGTTGAGGGAGGAACGTCAGCCGATCCCTCCGCCGGGCCCCGCAGCATCCCGATCGCCTCGGCCACCCGGCCCACCTGGAGCAGGGCCAGCCCGTTGGCCACGACGCGCTCGGTAACCCCGAGCCCCTCGGTGTCGTCGGCATCGGCTTGGACCCGATCGATGGCATCGAGCGCCAACTCCGGATCGCCGACGGCGACCGCAGCGCCGGCCAGGCCGGCCACCAGCGTGAAGCGATCCTCGACAGCCCGGTCGCTGGCCAGCCCGTCCTCCACGCCGTCGCGCATCATGTTCAGACCCTCCTCCACCCGGCCCACCGCCACCAGGGAGCGGCCCAGGGCCACGAGGGCCTGGGTCTCGCCGAAGCGGTCCCCGATGGACTGGAACACGCCGTGAGCCTCACGGGCGAAGTCCACCGCGGTCGAGGAGCGGCCCGACCACAGGGCCACCCCGGCGCCGAGGTTGTTCATCATGCCCTCGCCCCACCGGTCACCCCGCTCACGGGCCTCGATCAGCACCTGCTCACCGAGGGCCCACGCCTCGTCCAGATTGCCCTGGTTGAAGCGCACGAAGGCCAACAACCCAGTGGCCCACCCCAGCCCCCCCACATCGCCCAACTCGGTGAACGTTTCCGCCGAGCGGGTGAGACGGCTCTCGGCCTCGCCCGAGCGGCCCTCGACGAAGGAGATCCACGCCAGATGCTGGAGCGCCCACGCCTCGCCCCGACGGTCCCCGACCTGGCGCGAGGCAGCCAGCGCGGCACGGATCGACGTTTCGGCTTCCTCGTTGAGACCGAGGAAGATCTGGGCCATCCCGATCTCGCGCATGGCGTCCGCCGCGCCCCGGTCATCACCCAACTCACGGAACCGCTCAACGGCGGCGGCCAGGGTCTCGATGGCCGAGGCCAGGTCGCCGTTGTCTCGCTCGACCTCGCCCCGCACCAGCAGGGACCGGGCCACGCCGGCCTCGTCGCCGAGCGAGACCGCCAGGCCATGCGCCTCCTCGACGTCGGCCCGGGCGGAGGCCAGGTCGCGCGTGTCGGCCTCGACCCCGGCCCGGCCCAGCAGCAGATTGACCCGCCGGGTCGACGGCGCCGACGTGACCAGACGCAGCGCCTGGCTGTAGAGACGCTCGGCCACGGGCAGAGCCTGGGCCACCTCGGCGCGGCGAGCTGCCTCCTCCAACCAGTCCAGGGCCTGGGTCGCCACCGCCGCGGGCACCCCTTCGACAGGCCCCAGCTCGGCGGTCAGGTCGGCGGCCGCCCCGAAATGGAACGCCACCATGTCCACCAGCCGGGCGTCGGCCTGGCTGCGATGTTGGACGGTGTGGGACAGGTAATAGGCGATGCCGTAGTGGCGACGGGCCCGGTCGGCCTTCGTCAGGATGCCGTAGGCCACCTCCCGGATGAGGTCGGAGCGGAACGACCAGTGGTGGCCGTCGACTCGCAGGATCTCCTTGCTCTCCAGCCCGGCCAGCACCGAACTCAGATCCGCGGTGTCGCGCATCTCGGCGGCCATGACCTCGAGCGCTTTCACCGGCCCGCTCTGACCCCACACCGCGGCGTCCTCGAGCGTGCCCCGCTCGGGCCGGGTGAGCCCGTCGATGCGGGCGGCCACGAGTCCCCGGAGGGTGTCGGGCAGCTCGCCCAGCGTGCCCAGGCCGTTGGCCAGTCCGCCGGGCGAGAGCTCGGGGTCGCCCAGCAGCGCCACCAGTTCTTCCAAGAAGAACGGGTTGCCACCGCTGCGATCGAGCAATGCGGCCCGCAGCTCGGCCGGGATGTCGCCGGACAACAGGGCATCCAACAGCTCACCGGTGGCGCCCTGGTCGAGGGGGTCGAGGTTGACCAGCACGGTGTTGTGGCGGCCGATGGGGACTGACCACCCGTCGGTCAGGATCGTCTGGCGAGCAGTAGCGATGAGCCCGAAGGGACGGCGAGCGAGCCGGTCCATCAACGCGGTGAGCAACTCGAGCACGAGCGGGTCGGCCCAGTGCAGATCGGAGAGCACCAACACCACGGGACGGGTACGGGTGGCCGCCTCGACGAAGGTGAGCATGGCCCGCGTGGCCTCTTCGCGGGCTCGTTGCGGGTCGATCTCGCGCAGGGCGACCTCGTAGCCCATCAAGAAGAGCAGGCCACCGACCACCCGCTTCGCCTCGACCGGTTGGCCGGTGGCACCCAGCGCCTTGGTCACCGTCTCGGTGGTGAGGCGCTCGGCGTCGGCCAACGGGTCGTCGGGGCCGAGCCCGCAGGCCTGGCGTAGTGCCTCGGCGATGGGCCACCACACGTTGGCCTCGCCGTAGGGCACACAGCGGCCCTCGAAAACGAGCGCCCCGTGATTGCAGCGGGCCACCGAGGCGGATTCCTCAGCGAGGCGGGACTTGCCTACGCCGGCGTCGCCGATGAGCAGCAACAGGTGGGCCCGGCGGCGCTCGACGGCGGAGTCGATGGCGTTGGTCAGCACGCCCAGTTCGGCCTCGCGGCCCACGAACGGGGTCTGTACCCGGCGCGGGCGATGCCCCGGCGGCAGGAGTGGCTCGATGGCGGCCCAGGCCTGGATGGGCTCTTCGCGGCCCTTGGCCTCGACCGCACCGAGCGACTGGTAGGCGATGACCTCGCGGGTGGCGGCGTAGGTCGCCGGTCCCACCACCACCGCACCGGGTGCGGCCGCCACCTGCAGCCGTTGGGCGGCGTTCACGACGTCGCCCATGGCGGTGTAGTCGCCGCCGGCCCGCAACGCGCCGACCAGAACCTCACCGGTGTTGACCCCGATGCGGACCTCGACCGCCATGCGCCCCTCGGCTCGGGCGGCGGCCAGGCTGTCCTGCATACGCAGGGCGGCCCGTACCGCCCGCTCGGCATCGTCCTCGTGGGCCACGGGGGCCCCAAACAGGGCGATGATGGCGTCACCGACGATCTTGTCGACCCGGCCGCCGAACGACGTCACGTCGCGCACCAGGCGCTCGAAGCACGAATCGACAAGGTTCTTGACGTGTTCGGGGTCAGCTGTCTCGCTGAGGGTGGTGAAGCCCACCAGATCGGCGAACAACACGGTGGCCACCCGCCGCTCGTCGCTCAGGCTGACCAGGGGTTGCCCGCAACTGGAACAGAATCGTGCGCCGTCGGCCACGAATGCTCCACAGCTCGGACACGCCACATCTCCAGCATACGGGGAGAGGGTCCAGACCTCTCCAGGGGTTCGTCAGGGTGCACCGGCCGCCGGCGACCGGCGCCGGGGAGGCAGGACCGGCTCTGCCCCTTAGGCTATGGCGATCGCGGCCTGAGCTGCCCCGCCCGACGAGAGGATCCCTGTGACCGTCACCGAAACCTCGCCGCCTCAGCCGCCAGCCCCCCCGCGCGACATGGCGGCCCGGGCCATCCACGCCTCGAAGGTCTACGGCAGCGGCGACACCGAAGTGCGGGCCCTGGACGACATCTCCGTCGACTTCGAGCGCGGCCGCTTCACCGCCATCATGGGCCCGTCCGGCTCGGGCAAATCGACCCTCATGCACTGCGTGGCCGGGCTCGACACCCTCACCTCCGGCCAGGTCTTCATCGGCGACACCGACCTCAGCCGG
Source organism: Candidatus Neomicrothrix sp. UBA4742 (assembly GCA_002403895.1). Classification (GTDB taxonomy): domain Bacteria; phylum Actinomycetota; class Acidimicrobiia; order Acidimicrobiales; family Acidimicrobilacustridaceae; genus UBA4742. The sequence continues at coordinate 9,129 of DHIQ01000160.1, read as the reverse complement.
CTCAGCGAGAAGCAGCTGACGTTGCTGCGCCGCGACCAGATCGGCTTCGTGTTCCAGGCCTACAACCTGGTGCCGACCCTGACCGCGGCGGAGAACATCACCCTCCCCCTGGATCTGGCCGGCCAGTCGGTGGAAAGGGCCTGGTTCGATCAGGTCATCGACACCTTGAACCTGCGCGACCGTCTCGGTCATCGCCCCAGTGAGCTCTCGGGCGGCCAACAGCAGCGGGTGGCCGTGGCCCGGGCTCTGGCCAGCCGACCCCAGATCATCTTCGCCGACGAGCCCACCGGCAACCTCGACTCGCGCTCGGGCACCGAGGTTCTCGACTTCATGCGCCGGGCCGTCGACGAGTTCCGCCAGACCATCGTGATGGTCACCCACGATCCCGGCGCGGCTGGCCATGCGGACCGAGTGGTGTTCCTGGCCGACGGCAAGATCGTGGACGAGATGCGCGATCCCTCGGCGAAGCTGGTGCTCGACCGCATGAGCCGCTTCGGCGAATAGACCCATCGTGCTCCGAATTGCCTGGCGCGGCTTGCTCGCGCACAAAGTCCGTATGGTGGCGACCGTGCTCGCCGTCGTGCTGGGCGTCGCCTTCATGGCCGGCACCCAGGTGTTCACCGACACGTTCTCGAAGAGCTTCGACGAGATCTTCACCGACGTGAACAAGGGCACCGACGCCGTCGTCCGTTCGAGCCAAAAGATCGAGCGCGACTTCGGCGACGCCCAACGGTCCCGTATCGGCGAGACGGTGGTGCCCCAGATCCAGCAGGTGAACGGAGTGAAGGCGGCCGAGGGCTCGATCCGGGGCCAGATTCGCATCATCGGCCGCGACGGCAAGCCCACCGGCGACCCCCAGAACGGCGCTCCTACGTTCGGCCTCAACTGGATGACCGACCCCCAGCTCAGCCAGTGGCATCTCGTCGACGGCCACGAGCCTCGGGGACCGACCGAGATGGTGCTCGACCAGGCCATCTCCACCGACCAGGGCTTCCAGGTCGGTGATCAGGTCTCGATCTCCGGCGGCCAGGGTCTGACCACGCCGTTCACGCTGGTCGGGGTGGCCACGTTCGGCAAAGCCAAGAACTTCAGCGGTGCCTCGGCCGCCCTGTTCGACACGACCACTGCCCAGCACATCGCCGCCGAACCGGGCAAGTTTGACTGGATCGCGGTGGCCGCCCAGCCGGGGGTGAGCCAGACGGAGCTGGTGAGCCACATCCAGCAGGCTGGCCTGCCAGCCGACACCGAGGTCATCACCGGCGTGCAGTTCACCAAGGAGAGCCAGGACACGTTCCGCAAGGTGCTGTCCACCTTCAAGACGTTCCTGCTGGTGTTCGCCCTCATCGCCTTGTTCGTGGGCGCCTTCATCATCTACAACACATTCTCCATCATCGTGGCCCAGCGCACCAAGGAAGTGGCCATGCTGCGGGCCATCGGGGCCAGTCGCCGCCAGGTTTTGGGGTCGGTCATCGCCGAATCGGCCATCGTCGGGCTGCTGGCCTCGATCATCGGCATCGGCGTCGGCATCCTCATCGCCCTCGGGCTAAAGGCCGCCTTCAGCGCCGGTGGGGGCCTGCCGCCGGGTGCTGCCGTGGTCTCGGCCCGCACGGTCGTGGTCTCCCTCGCCATCGGGGTCACGGTGACGGTGGTGTCGGCGGTGTTCCCGGCCCGCCGCGCCGCCAAGGTGAGACCGGTGGCCGCCATGCGCGACGTCGCCATCGACACTTCGGGCCACTCCCGGGTGCGGGTGGCCGCCGGTCTTCTCCTGACCCTCGTCGGGGGCCTCTTCCTCTACATCGGGCTCTTCAACAAGGTGGACAGCCCGCTCCCGGTGGTAGGTGGTGGCATCTTCTTCGTGTTCCTGGGCGTGGCCGTCCTCGGTCCCACCCTGGCCAACCCGCTCTGCCGGGTCATCGGCTGGCCCATCGCCCGCTTCGGCGGGGTGACCGGCCACCTGGCCCGGGAGAACGCCCGGCGCAACCCCAAGCGCACCGCCTCCACCGCGTCGGCCCTCATGATCGCCGTGGGCCTGGTCAGCTTCATCGCCATTGCCGGCCAGTCGCTCAAGGCATCGACCACCCAACTCATCGATCGGGGCATCAAGACCGACTTCGTGGTGAATTCCGGTGGGTTCATCAACGGCGGCCTGAGCCCGACCCTCACGTCCGCCATCGACCAGGTGCCGGGCGTGGCCACCTCTGCCGGGCTGCGGTTGAATATCGCCAAGGTGGGTGACAAGGGCACGCTCATCCTGGCCTTCGACCCGGCCGCGCTCCCCAAGATCTTCGCCTTCAACGTGGTCGACGGATCGCTCGACCAACTCGGCACCAACGGGTTGATGGTGGACAAGAAGACGGCGACGGCCAAGGGCCTCACGGTGGGGTCGCTGGTGCCTCTCACCTTCGCCGAGACCGGTCCCCAGGACTTCACTGTGGCCGCCATCTACGACAGCACCTTGCCGCTGCCCGGGGGCTCGTACGTGATCGCCACAGTGGCCTACGACGCCAACTACCCGGTGAACCAGCAGGTCGAGTACCAGATCTACGCCAAGCTGGCCGACGGCGCCAAGATCGCCGATGTGCGGGGGCCGATCCAAAAACTCACGGACGCCTATCCGACGGCGAAGCTGCAGGACATCACCCAATACAAGGATGCCCAGCTCGGCCAGATCGACCAGTTCCTACTCGTCATCTACGTCCTGCTGGGCCTGTCCCTCATTATCGCAGTGATCGGCATCATCAACACGCTGCTGCTGTCGGTCTACGAACGCATCCACGAGATCGGGCTGCTGCGTGCCGTGGGTGAGACCCGCGGACAGCTGCGCTCCACCGTGCGGTGGGAGGCGGTGATCATCGCCGTGCTGGGCACCCTGTTGGGCCTCATCATCGGGCTGTTCTTCGGGTGGGCGTTGGTCAAGGCCCTCTACGACGACGGCGTCAAGGTCTTCGCCATCCCCTATGACCAGCTCGCCATCTTCATGGTGGTGGCCGGGACCGTCGGCGTGCTGGCGGCCCTCTACCCCGCGTCCCGGGCGGCGCGCTTGAACATCCTCAACGCCATCTCTACCGACTGATCCTCCGACCGATCGAGGCATCCACACCATGGCGTATGACCCACACCATCTCTCCGACGAGGTCCTCGCCTTCCTGGCCGAACGACATCTGGCCACCCTCACTACGCTGCGACCCGACGGCAGTCCCCACGTCGTTGCCGTCGGCTTCACCTGGGATGACGACGCCGGGTTGGCCCGCATCATCACGTTCGCCCCCAGCCGCAAAGCCGCCAATGTGGCCGCCGAACCGGGCCGCCGGGCCGCCGTCTGCCAGGTCGACGGCAGCCGCTGGCTGACCCTCGAGGGCGCCGCCGAGGTCACCGATGAAGGTGACCGGGTGGCCGAGGCAGTCCGTCGCTACGCCGAGCGCTACCGCCCGCCGGGCGAGCGCGACGACCGGGTGGCCATCGAGATCCGGGTGGATCGGGTGCTCGGCCGGGCCTGATCCGGCAAACTCTTGGCCATGACCACCGGGGCCGCCTCCACCCGCCCGCAACCGCCCGAGCCCATCGGGATCGTGGTCGCCCACGCCGACGACGGCGAGCGGGCCACCCTCGCCCGATGGTTGCGCGCCGACGGGCGGTTCAACGTGCTGGGCGAGGTGGCCGACCCGGAGGCGACAGTGGCCGCCGTGCTCGACCTGCTGCCCGATGTGGCGTTCGTGGATTTAGCCCTCACCGCCGGGCCGGGGGGCGAGGTGGCCGACGGGGTTGCGGCTATCGCCGCTATCCGCCAGGAGGCACCTGCGGTGCGCAACGTAGCGGTGACACGGGAAGACGACGACCAGGCCTATGCCGCCCTCGCCGCGGGAGCCATGGCCTGCTACCTGTGGGCCGATCCCGATCCCGATCCCGGGGCCACCGCCGCCGACATGGCCGCCGGCGCCGCCCGGGGCGAAGGGGCCCTCACCCCGGGCTGGGCCCGGCGCATCCTCGACGAGGTGCGCTGGCTGTCACGGGACCCGGGGTTGGTGCCGGCGCCCGAGCTGAGTCCGACCGAGCAGGAGGTGTTGCGCCGCATCGCGTCAGGGGCCACCCCGGCCGCCATCGCGCAGCTGCACGGGGTGACGGTGCACCTGGTCAACGTGCACGCAGGGGCGGCCATCACCAAGGTGTGGCGCTACCACGACGACGCCCGGCAACTGGCACAGCTGCGTCAGCAGTAGCCGAGATGGCCGCCGGCTATTCAGGCACGCCCCTGGCCCGCAAACTCGGGATCGCGGAGGGCATGGTGGTGGCCCTGCTGGGTGCGCCCGACGGGTTCGTCGATCTGCTCGACGGGCTGCCCGACGGGGTCACCTTCCGGACGCGGGCCCAGGGTCACCTCGATCTCGCCCTCAGCTTCCAGACCCGACGTTCGGTACTGGAGCGCCGGCTGACGCCGGTGCTGCGGGCCCTCGACCGGGCCGGCGGGCTCTGGGTGGCGTGGCCCAAGAAGGCCTCGCGGGTGCCGACCGACATCACCGAAGACACCGTCCGCGACGTCATCTTGCCCGTGGGCCTGGTCGACGTGAAGGTGTGCGCCATCGACGACGTCTGGAGCGGTCTCAAGGTCGTGTGGCGGCGCGAGAACCGCTGAGCCGGGCTCAGCCTTCGTAGGGCGCCATGTTGGCCGGGTCCCAGAAGGCGCGCAGCGACGTGATGCGCCCCTCATCGTCGAAGGCCATCACGTCGATGATGTCGACCGACAGCGTCATGTCGCCGATGGCGGTGATGGCCCGCAGGGGCAAGGCGGCCTCACCGGCGGCGACACGGGCGTCGCCGGTGCGCTGCAGCTCGATGTCAGAGGCCAGGGCCCGAACCCCGTCCCAGAAGGCGGCGATGCCGTCGGCCCCGACGGCCACGTCGCTGCCCACCGGATCCTCCACGGTGGCATCGGGCGCCCACAAGGCCAGGTAGCCGCCGCGGTCGCCGGCGCTGAACGCGGCGACGTAGGCGTCGATGGTGGCGTTGATCTGCTCCGCGGTGGCGGCCATGGTTCCCCCGATTGGTGTGCGAACGATGTTGGATGTTGGACGAGCGCGGCGGAGCTTAGGCCTCACGCCGAGCGCCGTCGCCTGGGCCCGCGGCGTCCGAAATGGGATGGGGGGTATGTGGGAGCGTCTCGGGGCGCAGGATAAGGCGCGGCCCCCGATCCCAGGTGAAGTAGTTCCAAGCCCAGTTGATGAACACCGAGACCCGGTTGCGCACCCCGAGCAGGTACACGAGGTGGAGCCCTAGCCAGGCGAACCAGGCGATCCCCCCGGTGAGCTCGACGCCTTTGGGCAACTCCGCCACCGCGGCGCGGCGACCGATGGTGGCCATCGTGCCCTTGTCCACGTAGTGGAACGGCCGCCGGGCGATTCGGGCAATGGTGGCCAGCACCTGGTCGGCCGCGTGGTTCCCGCCCTGGATCGCCACCTGCGCCAACTGGGGGAGCCGACCACCGGTGCCGTCGTCGATGTCGGCCACATCACCGATGGCGAAGGCCTCGGGGTGCCCGGGGACGGACAGGTCGGGGCTCACGGTGATGCGACCGCCTCGGCCCTGGATGGCGTCCAGCCCGTCGGCCAGCGTGGCCGCCCGCACCCCCGCCGCCCACACCACCAGCCGGGTAGCCAGCTGGGTGCCGTCGGCGAACTCGACGTGGTCGGCCGTGACCGCGGTGACGGCGGTGTCGAGGCGGATCTCCACGCCGTGGGCCTCGAGAATCTTGTGGGCGTAGCGCCGGCTGCGGGGACTGAACGGAGCCAGGAGGTAGGGAGCCTGTTCGACGAGCACCACCCGCGACCGCATGACGTCGAGGTCGTGGAAGTCCTGGCGCAGCACTTTGTCGACCAGCTCAGACATGGCGCCGGCTACCTCGACCCCGGTCGGTCCGCCGCCGACCACGACGAGATTGAGCACCCCGTCGTCGATGAGATCGGGGATGGCATCGGCCGCCTCGAACAGGCTGAGGAGGTGGTTGCGCACCCGCACCGCGTGCTCCAGGCCGTAAAGCGGGAAGGAGAACGCCGCCGCGCCCGGCACCCCGAAGTAATTGGTGACCGACCCGGCGGCGATGATCAGGTAGTCGAAGTCGAGGCGGGGCTCGTAGCGCAAATGTACCTGGCGCGCCTCCCAGTCGACCCCGGTGACCTCCGCCTTGCGGAAGAACACACGTTGCTGGCGCCGGAACAGGCCCCGCACCGCGTAGCCGACGTCCGCCGCGTTCAGCCCGGCGGTGGCCACCTGGTAGAGCAGCGGCTGGAACGTGTGGTAGTTGTGCCGGTCGAGCAGCGTGACATCGACCGCCTCGCGCTCGAGTCGCTTTGCCGCGGCCAGCCCGCCGAAGCCGGCTCCGATGATGACGACGTGCGGCCTCGCTCCCATCCGGCCATCATGCCCGGCCGCAGCCAGCGATTTGTGCGGCCGCTTGCCTCTCAGGGCTCAGGTTGCGTAGATCCAGACCGCCTTTCAGTCTAGATCTACGCCGGTTTGGGGAGAGAATGGCCTGCGGGAGGACCTGGTATTCGTTTTGGGATACACCCCCGCGACCTCGCTCAGGCGCGGAAGAGCAGGCCCTTGTAGCCATCGACGAAGCCGGCCTGGCGGAGATGATCGGCCACCGGGGACTCGACGGCCGGCGCGCCGTCGATCTTGGTGATCTCCAGCTTGCGCATCCGACCGTCCTTGACCAGACCGGTCAGCCCTTCACACCAGTGGGGATGATCGAACGCTGCCGGGAACGTCGACAGGCTGCGGCCACCACGCTCCAGCTCGGCTACGGGCAGGCCGGCCACCGACACCACGAACGCCCCGGCGCTACGCGACGGTCGTCCGGCGGACTCGGGCCAGCCCAACGCCGCCCCGTAGGGCTGCGCCGGATCGGTGGCGGCCAACACCAACGGCATGAGGTCGCCCTCGGCCGGGTCACGGGCGGCGCGCAGGCGGTCGACGGCGCCGGGCACGGCGAACTGGGCGGCGCCCAGCCCCTCGACGAAGTAGCCCCGGCGGACCTGGCCCCGTTCCTCCAGCGCCTTGAGCACGGGGTAGACGGCAGCGAATCCTCCGTCGATCCCCTCGCCCAGCGCTGCCTCCCGGGTGAGGACACCGTGACGTTCGAGCAGTTGCAGGGCCTGGGCGTGGGCCGCCTCGGTGGGCGTTGGTGTGGGCAGCAACAGGGGGGCCACCAGCGACCAGCGTCCCGCGACCGACGGAGGGCCGAGCCGGTTCAGCGCCCCGGGATCGGGTCGCCCGCCGACGGTGGCGCGTCGGACCAACCCTCGCCGCGGTCGGGGCGATCCGGCTGACGGCCGACCCCCGCCGCCACGACGACGCGATCCCCCACCGACCATGGCCCGCAACGGCGCCAGCGAATCGTTGGTGACCACGCCCGCCCAGACGAGATCCCACAGCGCGGTTCGGACCGTGACGTCGTCATAGGGCTGGCCGGCGGCGGAGACGGCCTGGATGAGCTCGGGCCAGAACGACGCGCCCCGCTCAGAGAGGTGGGCGGCGAGGGCGGCATGGATCGGGGCGTCGTCTTCGGCGTGTGCGGCATCGACGTCGGGGGCCGGCACCAACAGCCCGGCCTGGTTGCGAAACAGCAGGCGGACGCGTCCGTCGGTCGAACCGAGCGCGCCGGCCCCCACCCACACCACCTCACCCGACGTGCACAACGCGTCCAGATCGGCGGGGCGGAAGCCCGCCACCCGGGCCGCCAGGACGTCGATCTCCAACACCGACGCCGGCAGGGCCGCCCCCTGAAGCGAGCCCACCGCCTCGATCAAGGCATCGGTCCCCCGCCGGGCCGGCGACAGGCCCTGCCACTGCGGGAGGAACCGGGCCAGCGCCGCCTGGTCTACGGGCTCGACCTCATGGCGAAGAGCGGCCAGCGAGCGCCGTCGCAGTTGGCGGAGCACGTCGTCGTCGCACCACTCGCGCTCGATCCCGTCGGGCCGGAACTCGCCCCGGACGACGCGGCCCTGTTGTTCGAGACGCTCGAGAGCGGGCAGGACCCGATCCGCACCGAGTCCGTAACGGCGGGCCAGTTGAACGGTGACAAACGGGCCGTGGGTGCGGGCGAAACGGGCCACCAGGTCGACCAGAGGCTCGGCCGCCGAGTCGGTGAAGACGGTCGGGAGCCCGGCGGGCAGCGCCACACCCAGTACGTCGCGCAACCGGGCGGCATCCTCGGCGGCGGCCAGCCGCTCCTCGCCGGCGATGGTGACGCGGATGGCGCGCCGCTCGGATACCAGCCGCTCGACCCAGGTGGTGGGAGCCAGGGCGTCGATGCCCGGGGCACAGCGGGCCTCGACCTCCCACCGCGACAGGGGGCCCAGGATGCGCAACAGATCGTGGACCTCATCGGCGTCGCGGGCCTGGCGTCTGGGCACCAGGCGCTGCAGCTCGAGTTCGAGATCGCCGAGCACGACGGGGTCGAGCAACTCGCGCAGCTCCTCGGCACCGAGCAGGTCGCGCAGCAGATCCCGGTCGAGGGCCAACGCCGCCGCCCGCCGCTCGGCCAGGGGGGCATCGCCTTCGTACATGTAGACCGCGATCCAACCGAACAGCAGCGACTGGGCGAACGGTGATGCACGCGGCGTCTCGACCGCCACCACCCGGATCCGGCGGGCGCGCAGATCGGTCAGCACCTCCCGCAAGGCGGGGAGGTCGAACACGTCGTTGACGCACTCGCGAGTGGCCTCCAACAAGATCGGGAAGTCGGGGTACTTGGCCGCCACCGCCAACAGGTCGGCCGCCTTCTGGCGCTGCTGCCACAGCGGCGTACGCCGGTCAGGACGGCGCCGAGGCAACAACAGGGCGCGGGCCGCACACTCGCGAAAGCGTGAGGCGAACAATGCCGTCTGCGGAAGTTGGGCCATCACGATCTCGTCGATGTCGTCGGGGTCGATGGTCAACTCGTCGAGGGGGAGTTCGTCGACCGCCTCCGGCAGGCGCAACACGATGCCGTCGTCGCTCCACATGAGCTCCACGTCGAGACCCCAGCGCTCAGCCAGCCGGGCCCGCAGGGCCATCCCCCACGGGGCGTGCACCTGGGCCCCGAACGGCGACAGCACGCACACCCGCCAATCACCGATCTCGTCGCGGAAGCGC
>DHIQ01000137.1:326-23264 GCA_002403895.1 Candidatus Neomicrothrix sp. UBA4742 | reverse complement strand
CATGAGGTGGAAGATGCCGGCGGAATAGGCTCCGATGCCGCAGGCCAGGAACATGTAGCCGAGCTGCGAGATGGTGGAGTAGGCCAGCACCTTCTTGATGTCGTGCTGGGCGATGGCGATGGTGGCGGCGAACAGCGCGGTGCCCACGCCGATCCAGGCGATCATGGTCGGGACCCAGGGCGAGGCGGCGTGCAGCATCGGGTTGACCCGCACCATGAGGTAGACGCCGGCCGTGACCATGGTGGCGGCGTGGATCAGGGCGGAGACCGGTGTCGGGCCGGCCATGGCGTCGGGGAGCCACAGGTACAACGGGAGCTGGGCGGACTTGCCCACCGCCCCGATGAACAACATCACCGAGATGACCGTCGCGGTGGTGGCGGCAGTGCCCTGGGAGACTGGCAGGAACTGCGTGTATCGGATCGTCCCGAACGTAAACCAGGTGACGAAGATGCCGACCATGAAGCCCCAGTCACCGACGCGGTTGGTGATGAAGGCCTTCTTGGCGGCTGAGGAGTTGGCGGGCTTCTCGAACCAGAACGAGATGAGGAAGTACGAACACACTCCTACGCCCTCCCATCCCAGGAAGGTGATGAGCATGTTGTCGCCCAACACCAGCATCAGCATGGAGAAGACGAACAGGTTCAGGTACAAGAAGAACTGGGGGAAGCGCTTGTCGCCGTGCATGTACCCGATCGAATACAGATGGATCAGGGCACTCACACCGGTGACGAACAGGATCACGGCGCTCGAGAGCGGGTCGAACAGGAACCCGAAATCGACGGTGAAGCTGCCGGCGGGAATCCAGGTGAACAGCGTCTGGGTGTAGGCGTGGTCGGGCTCGTTGTGGAGCCCCACGAACGCCACCACCGCCACCACGAAGGCGCCGGCCACCATGGCCGTTGCCAGCCAGCCCGACGCCGGCTCGCCCAGGCGCTTACCGAACAGCAGCACCAACACAAAACCGGCCAGCGGCAGGGCAGGGATCAACCAGACCAGAGAGACCATCGCGACGGCGTCCTATCCCCTGAGCAACGAGATGTCGTCGGCGTTGGCGCCGGGGCGGCGACGGGAGACGGCCACGATGATGGCCAGCCCCACCACGACCTCGGCGGCGGCCACCACCAGCACGAAGAACACGATCACCTGGCCCCCGATGTCGTTGAGCATGGTGCCGAAGGTGACGAACGTGAGGTTCACGGCGTTGAGCATGAGCTCGACGCACATGAGCATGACCAGCGGGTTACGGCGGATCAGCAGGCCCACGGCGCCGATGGTGAACAGGAACGCCCCCAGCACGAGATACCAGACGGGCGAGAGGGGGTTGATCGACAACGACGCCAGGGTCATGCCAACTCCTCCGCCGTGTCGTCGTCCGTGGACTCAGCCTCGGGGATCGGCTCATAGTGGTCGGGACGACGTGACAGGACGACGGCACCGACGACGGCGATGGTCAACAACCCGGCCGTGATCTCGAAGGCGAAGATCCAGGTGGTGAAGATGGTGCGGCCCAGCTGGGCGATGTTGGACAGATCCTTCGACAGCGCGGCGGTGGCCGAGCGTTGGCCGGTGGCGACCTGCTCGCCGCCCTGGATGAACACCACCAGCACCGAGGCCAGCAGCGCCAGCCCGGCCACGCCGGCCAGAATCCGCTGCCCGATGATGGGCTCGTCGCTCAGATCCTCTTCCGGGTCCACGCCCAACAGCATCAAGACGAACAGGATGAGCACCACGATGGCGCCCGTGTAGACGATGACCTGGACGGCGGCCAGGAGCTGCGCGTTCTGGTTGAGGAACAACACCGCCACGCCGAACAGGGTGGCGACGAGGCTCAGGGCGGAGTGCACCGGGTTCCGGGAGATCACCACCCCGAGAGCACCGGTCAGCACGACCGCCGCGCACACGATGAAGATGGCTGTTTCCACGGCTCAATGCCCCCCGTCGTGCGCGTCGGGCCCATCACCGTGGGACTCGGGCTCCGGCTCGGGTGCGGGGTCCTCGTGTTCCTGGCCCAATTCGGGCTCGCGCACGCCGTAGCCCAGCTCACCCGACCAGGCGACCCGGCCCTCGAACGCGGCGTTTCCCGCCGGAGCGGTGGCCCGCATCCAGGCCGAGGTGTGCTCGTCCTCGCCTGGTCGCCAGTCCTCCCAGGGGAGATGACGCGGTCGGCCTTCGTCGTCGACCAGCAGCTCGTCTTTGGTGTAGATCGCGTCCTGACGGCTGGTGAACGAGAACTCGAAGAGCTTCGTCTCGGTGATGGCCTCGGTGGGGCAGGCCTCCACACACAGATCGCAGTGGATGCACCGGAGGTAGTTGATCTCGTAGATGAAGCCGTAACGCTCCCCGGGCGACACCGGCTCGTCGACCGGATTGTCGGCACCGCGCACGTAGATGCAGCGCGCCGGACACACGCCTGCGCACAGCTCGCAGCCGATGCATTTCTCCATGCCGTCCTCGTACTTGTTGAGGACGTGACGGCCGTGGCGCCGCAACGCGACGGGCGCCTTCTGTTCGGGGTACGGCACCGTGACCCGCTGCCTGCGGCCCATCTGGAGGATGGGGATCTTGAAGCCGTCGAGGTAACCCATCAGCTGTCCACCTCCGCCCGTCTTCGGGCCCGGCTCCCGGCCACTGCGGCCCGCAGGAGCGTGTAGCCGGCCAGGAGGAGGGCGATCGAAACGGCCACCACGGCCACTGGGTTCCAACCGGCGTCGCGCCCGATGTCGATGGCCCCGAGCAGCAACAACCAGCCGAGCGCCAGCGGGATGAGGACCTTCCAGCCCAGATCCATGAGCTGGTCATAGCGGAACCGGGGCAGCGTGGCCCGAAACCACACGAACATGAACAAGAAGATGAACGTCTTCAACGAGAACCAGATGATGCCGGTCAGCCAGCCCAGGCTCGTTCCCAGGAACGCCGGCCCGCTCGGCCCACCGAGAAACAAGGTCACGAACAGCGCCGACATGGTGATCACGTTCATGAACTCAGCCAGGAAGAACAGGGCGAAGCGGATCGAGCTGTACTCGGTGTTGAACCCACCGACCAGCTCTTGTTCAGCCTCGACGAGGTCGAACGGCGGCCGGTGCAGCTCCGCGGTCGCGGCGATCACGAAGATCACGAACGGCACCACACCGGTGAGCAAGATGTTCCAGTTGGGCACGACGTTGGAGAACCCGCCCACTGACTGGGCCAGCACCATGCCGTGCGTGCTGAGCGTGCCCGACTTGAGCACGACGGCGGCCGCGGCCAGGCCCATGGCGGCCTCGTAGGACACCATCTGGGCCGACGCCCGGACCGAGCCCAACAGGGGGTACTTGGATCCCGAAGACCAGCCGGCCAGCATCACGCCGTACACGGCGACCGCGGACATGGCCAGGGCGAAGAGGATGCCGATGGGTGGGTCGGCCACCTGCAGGTAGGTGTCATGACCGAACACGGTGATGATGCCGTCGTGGGTGCCGTTGAAATCGCCACCGATGGGCACGATCAGGAACAACAAGAAGGCGGGGACGAACGACAGGAACGGGGCCAGGACGAACACCGCCCGCTGGGCCCGGTCAGGGATCAGATCCTCCTTGAAGAAGAACTTGATGCCGTCCGCCAGCGACTGGAGGATGCCGAACGGACCGGAGATGGTGGGCCCGATGCGGTTCTGCATGTGACCCACGAGCTTGCGCTCGAACCAGATCATCAACATAGTGGCGACCAGGAGCAGGACGAAGGCGATGAGCACCTTGCCGATGACGATGGCCAGCACCGCCCCCCAGTCGTTGATGGGCGCGATCAGAAGTGGATCACCCATCACGCTCCCCCGGTCTCCACCCGGATGTCATTGACCCGGGCGATCGAGTCGAGCAGGGCGGCCGCGTCCAGCCCAGGCTGGTTGAAACGGAGTGATGCGCTTCCCCGGGGCACCCCGTCATCCGCGGTGATCTCGGCGGTGACCTCGGCGCGGGGCGAGTGAACTCGGACCTGGTCGCCGTTGGCCACGCCCAGGCGATCGAAGTCATAGGGGTTCACCCGCAGGATCGTGCCAGGCGCGAGCCCGGACAGCGAGGACGCCTGCTGAACCAGGGTGCCCTCGTCGTAGAGCTTGCGGGTCACGACCAGGCGCAGCGAGTAGCTGTCAAGGGCGGGCGGTTCGACCGCCGGGCCCGGGGTGAACGTGACCAGCGGGGTCGGGGCGGTCCCGAGGGGGACAACGACGCCGTCGCGAGCACCGGCCTCCGCCAGGCGCGCGGTGGTGACCCCGGCATACGCCGGTGCCAGCTCGGCGATCTCGGCTCGGATCCCCTCGACGGATTCGAGGCCCAGGTCGGCGTCGAGGCGCAGGGCCAACTCCGCGGCGATGATCCAGTCGGGTCGGGCCGTGCCCGGCGCGGTGACCTTCTGGCTCAGCACGCTCACCCGCCCTTCCAGGTTGGTGCTGGTGCCCTCGACCTCGGTGAAGCCGGCGACGGGGAACACCACGTCGGCGGCCACCACGCTGGAGGTGGCGAACTGGTCGAGCGCGATCACCGTGCGGGCGCCAGCCACGCCACGGGCGGCCAGGTCACGATCCGGGAAGTCGCCCAAGGGGTCGGCCCCGAGCAGGATCAGCACATCGATCTGGCCGTCGGCTGCGGCCGCCAACATGGCCCCGGCGTCCAGACCTGGCGAGGCGGGCACCGTTGGCCAGCGCCCCGCAAGATGGTCGCGACCGGCATCGAGGGTGACACGGCCGGGCAAGAGGCCGGGGGCCAGGCCCATGTCCAGCGCGCCGTGCACGTTGGCCCGGCGCAGGGCCGAGAGGAAGCGGGTGTCGGGTTTGCGGGTCAGCAACGCGCCGGCCGCGTCCACGACGGCCTCGGCCGACTCGGCCAGCGACTGGCGGCCGAGGACGACCGTCACCGGCCCGCCACCGGCCAGGGCGGCAGCACGGGTGAGGGCACCGGCATCCACCCCGCCGGCGTCGGTTCCGGGGGCGGTGCCGTCGAGCAGTGCCCGCACCGCCGCCCCGGCCTCGCCCGGTCGAGGGTGCAGCGACACCGTGGCATAGGACGAGAAACCGCCGGCCTCCGGGCTGATCTCGATGATCTGTACGCGGTCGCGGACCACCGCGTGGCGGAGGCGCAGGAACAGCACCGGCAGCTCCTCTTTGACGTCGGGGCCGAGCAGGATCACCGTCCCACCCGGTGCGCACACCTCGTCGATGGTGGCCCGGGGCAGACCCAGCACCACCTCGGCGGGGAGGCCATCACCCAGTTGGGCGTCGACGTTGTCCGTGCCGACCACGCCCTTGACCAACTTGGCCCAGGCATAGGCGGCCTCATTGGTGAGGCGGGCCCCACCCAGGACCGCCACCGCAGTCGGTGTCGCCGCCCGCACGGCCTCAGCGGCCCGGCCCAGTGCGTCGGCCCACGAAGCGGGAGCAAGGGCGTCGCCCTGGCGCACCATCGGCTGGCTCAGGCGCTCTGCGCTGACCACGGCCGCGAAGCCGAAGCGCCCCTTGTCGCACAGCCAACCCCAGTTGACCGGGTCGATGTCGACCCCCTGGTACCGCAAGACCTGGTTCTGGGAGCTCTCCACCGCGATCCGGCAACCCACCGAACACCCCTGGCAGGTCGACTCGGACTGCTCGAGGTCCCAGGGGCGGGCTCGGAACCGGTAGCTGGTGGACGTCAAGGCGCCCACCGGGCAGATCTGCACGGTGTTGCCACTGAAGTACGACGAGAAGGGCTCGTCGGGAAACGTGTTGATCTCGGTGTCGTTGCCCCGGTTGATGAAATGGATCAGCGGGTCCCCGGCCACGTCTTTGGCGAAGCGGGTGCAGCGGTCGCAGAGGATGCAGCGCTCACGATCGAGCAGCACCAGATCGCTGATGGGGATGGGCTTTTCCTTGTGGCGCTTTTCCTCGACGAAGCGGCTCTCCCCTGGCCCGTAGGCCATGGTCTGGTCCTGCAGGGGGCACTCACCGCCCTTATCGCACACGGGACAGTCCAGCGGGTGGTTGATGAGCAAGAACTCGAGCACGCCAGCCTGGGCCTTGGTGGTGACCTCGGACCGTGTGTCCACCTTCATGCCCGGGGCGCACTCGATCATGCAACTGGGCAGCAGTGCAGCACCCCGACCGGTGTCGATCTCGACGATGCACACTCGGCACATGCCGACCGGCTCCATGCGCGGGTGGTAGCAGAAGCGGGGGATGTAGGTCCCGGTGCGCTCGGCGGCCTCGATGACCAACTCACCGGAATGGGCGAGCACCTCGACACCGTTGATGGTGACCGGCACCCCCTCGGCGGGCTGGGCGTCGGCGGGATCGAGCGTGGTGTCAGCCATGGGAACCCGCCGGGGCGCGAGATGGGGACGACACCGACACCGCCACCCGAGACTGCAGGCCGCGGGCCACGTGAGCCTCGAACTCGGGACGGAAACGCTGCAGCGCCGACGCAATGGGTGACACGGCCGACGGCCCGAGCGGGCAGATCGTCGTCTGTTTCGGGGGCCAGACGATGCCAGGACTGATGTTGTCGCTCACATCCATCAGCAGGTCGAGATCGCTGGGACGGCCATAGCCGTCGAGTATGCGTTGCAGGATCCGCTCGAGCCAGTTGGTGCCCTCCCGACACGGCGTGCACTTCCCGCACGATTCGCGAGCGAAGAAGCGCACCACCCGCAGGCAGGCCTTCACCGCGTCCGTGGTCTCGTCCATCACGACGATCGCCCCCGACCCGAGCATCGAGCCCGCCTTGTCGACCGTCGCCTTCTCCAGCGGGAGGTCCAGGTGCTCGGCGTAGAACCACGGGGCCGACGCGCCGCCAGGAATGAAGGCCTTCAGCTCACGGCCCCCCAGGATGCCGCCGGCGTAAACCGGGGCGTAGATGAGGTCGCGGAAGGTGGTGACGCCGTACTCCACCTCGAACACGCCCGGGGTCTTCACGTGGCCGGACACGGCGAACATGCGGGTGCCCGTGGAGGACTCGGCCCCGAGGGCGGCAAAGGCCGCCCCACCGTTGGCGATGATCCACGGCAGGTTGCACAGCGTCTCGACGTTGTTGACGATGGTGGGCTGGAGATAGAGACCCTTGGCCGCCGGGAAGAACGGCGGCTTCAGCCGGGGCATGCCTCGATTGCCTTCGAGGCTCTCGATGAGGGCGGTCTCCTCACCCACGATGTAGGCCCCGGCCCCCCAGGTCAGGACCACGTCCACGGAGAAGTCACTGCCCAGGATGTTCTTGCCCGCGTAACCAGCGGCATAGGCCTCGTTCAGGGCGGCGGCGATGCGCTCCTGAGCCAGGGCCATCTCGCCCCGGACGTAGAGGAAGGCCTGGCCGCAGCCGACGGCGTAGCAGGCCAGCAGGACGCCCTCGATCAACTGGTGGGGATCGCGCTCCATGAGCATGCGGTCCTTGTAGGTGCCCGGTTCGCTCTCGTCGCCGTTCACCACCAGGTAGCGGGGCCATACCCCCGGTGGGCAGAACCCCCACTTCACCCCGGCCGGGAAGCCGGCGCCGCCCCGACCCAGCAGGCTGGCCGACTTGACCTCATCGATCAGGGTGGCCGGGGACATCTCCACCGCCTTGCGTAGGGCCTGGTAGCCGCCGGTCGCCTCGTAGCGGCGCAGCGTGTGGGCGTCGTCGTAGCCGAAGCGACCGGTGATGATCTTGGGGGCGTCAGTGATCGCCATCAGGAGGCCGCGTCCCCCGTGAGCTCGGTCGCCGTCTGGAGCCAAGCTGGTTCGCGGCGGTCGTCGGGAGCAACCACTCCCGCCCGCCGGTCAGGGGGGATGGACTGGCGGACCCGGGCCAGGGTGCCGTGAGGGGGGACCTCGGCATCAAGTCGACCGTTGCGGAGATCGTCGACCATCCGGTCGAACTCCGCGTTGGTGATGCGATGGCGGTAGCGGTAGTTCACCTGGAGGCACGGGGCCTCGGTGCACGCCGCGATGCACTCCACGTCCTCGATGGTGAACAACCCGTCGGGGGTGGTGTTGCCCGCCTTGATGCCCAGGCTCTGCTCCGCGTGGTGCAACAACTCCTCCCCGCCCATGAGCTGGCAGGAGATGTTGGTGCACACGTTGACCAGGTACCGACCGACCGGTTCCCGCTTGAACATCTCGTAGAACGAACACGATCCCAGCACTTCAGCGGGTGACACGTCCAGCAGCTCGGCGATGTGGACCATGGCGTCGTTGGCCACGTAGCCGTCCTGTTCCTGGGCCAGATGCAGCAACGGGATGAGGGCCGACTTCGCCACCGGGTAGCGCCCGATGATCTCGTTGGCGATGACCAGGTTGTCGGCCGACAGACGGGCCATCAGCGGTCCACCTCACCCATGATCGGATCGACCGAGGAGATGACGGCCACGGCATCAGCGATGAGCCCGCCGTGCATGAGGTGGGGAAGGGTCTGGAGGTTCACGAAACTGGGGCCACGGATGTGCATTCGGTACGGGTGGGCACTGCCATCGGAGACGATGTAGCACCCGAGCTCACCTCGGGGCGATTCCACCGCGCAGTACGCCTCCCCCTCGGGCACCTTGAACCCCTCGGTGAAGATCTTGAAGTGATGGATCAGGGCCTCCATCGACTCGTTGATGCGAGCGCGCGGCGGCGGGGTGACCTTCTTGTCCTGGACCCGGTAGTCGCCCTTGGGCATCCGGTCGAGGATCTGGGCCACGATGTCAATCGACTCACGGATCTCGTTCAAGCGGATGGCATAGCGGTCGAAGCAGTCGCCATAGGTACCGACCACGACGTTGAAGTCGACCTCGTCATAGGCCAGGTAGGGCATGTCACGGCGCAGGTCCCAGGCGTAGCCGGTGGAACGCAGGATCGGCCCGGTGGCTCCCAGGGCGATGGCCGCCTCGGCGGTGAGAACCCCAACGCCTTGGAGTCGCTCGCGCCAGATGGGCTGGCCGGTGAGCAGGGTGTCGTACTCGTCGAGCCTCGGGGGCAGCATCTCGAGGAGACGCAAGACGTCGTCGCGCCAGCCATCGGGCAGATCAGCGGCCACGCCTCCGGGTCGGATGTAGTTGTGGTTCATGCGCAGCCCGGTGACCCGCTCGAGGAACCGCAGGGTCTCCTCTCGCTCGCGCCAGCCATAGAGCATCATCGACACCGCTCCCAGGTCCATGCCGTTCGTGGCCATGAACAACAGGTGCGACGAGATGCGGTTCATTTCGGTCATGAGCATGCGGATCCAAGTGGCCCGCTCGGGGATCTCCACCCCCAGCAGCTTCTCGACCGTGAGCGAGAACGCCAGCTCGCTGAACAAGGGGGAGGCGTAGTCCATGCGGGTGACGTTGGTGCAGCCCTGCAGGTAGGTCAGCTCCTCCCCCGTCCATTCCATGCCGGTATGGAGGTACCCCACGATCGGCTTGGTGCGCAGCACCGTCTCACCCTGCAGTTCCGTCATGAGCCGGAGCACGCCATGGGTGCTGGGGTGCTGGGGCCCCAAATTGATGATCATGGTCTCGTCGATGGAGGCCGCGTCTAGTCCGTCATCGACCGGGCCATCGGCGACCTGGCCGGCGGCGTCCGATTCCGCCATGCGCAGGACGGCGCCGAGCTCACGCATGCGCTCGACCGCGGCGGTCACGTCCCGAGGGGCGAGGCTTTGCGCCCCCTCGGACGTGAGGGACGGGTCCTCGCTCAGGTGCTCCTCGCCGCTCATGGTGTCGTCAGTGGTGGTCATGGTTGCCTCGTCGCAAAGTCCCGGCGCTCAAGGCGCGGTGGGAGCGCCCTTGAATTGCACCGGGATACGACCGCTGTCGTAGTCCTTGCGCAGCGGGTGGCCGACCCAGTCCTCGGGCATGAGGATGCGGGTCAGGTCGGGGTGACCGGTGAACGTCAGCCCGAACATGTCGAAGACCTCTCGCTCCATGGCTTCGGTTCCGGGGTGCAGGTCGAACAGCGAGGGAACCGACGGATCATCGGTGGGGACCTGTACCCGCAGGCGGATGCGCTCACGTTCGCGATGGGAGATGAGAGTCACCACCAACTCGAAGCGCTCAGGGGAAACACCCGCCGGCAACGATCTTCCGGGGTGGACGAGGTAGTCGACGGCGGTGAGATCGAGGCACATGAGAAAGCCGTCCTCGAACAGCGCGGTGACCACCGCCACCAGCTCGTCGCGTGCGGGAAACAACACCCGCGCACCCGCCTCCCCCACCACGGGGACGTCATGGAGCCGTTCAGGCTCGACCGCTTCGACGGGATCGGGCGCGGCCGGGTCGGCGTCGCTCATCACAGGCGGCGGGCGAAGGTCTGTGACCGGCTCCCGCGACCGGCGGACGGTGCACCGACGCGGACCCCGGTGTCGGGCTGGCCGTCACGCTGCTCGATCACCAGACCGGCGCCCTCACCCGGACGGCGGGTGAGCTCGCCCTCGCGGATCTTGGCGTGCAGCGTGAGGATGGCATGCATCAGGGTCTGGGGTCCGGGCGGGCAGCCGGGGGCGTAGACATCGACGGGGACGATCTGGTCCACGCCCTGCACGATGGCGTAGTTGTTGAACATGCCACCGCTCGACGCGCACACGCCCATCGAGATGACCCACTTGGGCTCCATCATCTGGTCGTAGATCTGGCGCAGCACCGGCGCCATCTTCTGCGACACCCGACCAGCCACGATCATGAGATCGGCCTGGCGGGGCGAAGCCCGAAACACCTCCATGCCGTACCGGGCCAAGTCGTAGTGCGGTCCGCCGGTGGCCATCATCTCGATGGCGCAACAGGCCAGCCCGAACGTGGCGGGCATGACGCTGCGGGACCGGGCCCACTTCACCAGATCCTCGAGGGTGCCGGTGAGGAAGTTGTGGTTCAGCCCTTCGAGACCTTTGTCGAGGAAACCGCCCTCTTCAGCCACTACGCCGCTTCTCCCGCCGACTCGTCAGGTTCCCGGCCCTCGAGGCCCACCCGACGGATCGTGGTGGTCGAGGTCCGCGCCGGGTCCACGACATCGTTGCGGCGCATGCGCTTCATCGGTCCCCAGTCGAGGGCACCGTTGCTGATGAGGTACACGAACGACTCGAACACGGCGGCGGCGAAGATGAGGATGGCGAACAAGCCGAAGGGGCCCAGCGTGCGGTAGACGACGGCCCACGGGAACAAGAAGACGATCTCGATATCGAACACGATGAAGATCATCGCCACCAGGAAGAATTTGACCGGGAAGCGTTGCGGCGGCTCACGATCGGGCACGATCCCACACTCGTAGGGTGCCATCTTGGCCACCGTCGGGTTGCGGGGGCCCAACAGGCGTGATGCCACGCGACTGAGCGCGCCGAACACAATCGCCAGCACCAGCATCACGAGGATCGGCAGGTACTGAGCCATCGGGGTCAGACCTTCTCCAGCGCCTTGGCCTCAGCCAGGTTCCGGGTGAGGGTCTTGTCCCGGTAGTGGAGCACCACCACGAAGAAGATGAACAGGGCGAACGACACGGCGAAGAACGTGGCCGGCAGCAGCCGGACGGTGCCGAGATCACGGACCATGACCACGTAGTACACGGGCTTGGTGGGGTCGACCTTGGGAATGGGCGGGGCCTGGCCCGCCTTCGCCTCCTGCGGGATGACCGGTTGGACCTGCACCACCGCGTAGTGGGTGGGGTGATTGAAGGTGAACAGCTTGTAGAACTTGTACTCGATCCGGCACAGCCAGTCGCCGGGCACGATGTTGTGCTGACCGTTGGTGGCGTCGTTGGGGCAATACTCGGCCCGAGTCTTCTTGCCGCCGATCTCGAAGACACTCAGCTTCTTGTAGTCGGTGGTGGCCTTGAACACCTGGCTGGAGGTCACCAGCGCCACATCGGCCGCGGCCTGGGCCTCACCGGCCGCCGAGGCCGGCGTGATCTTCCACCCGTTGAGGTCGACCCCCGCGTCCTTGAGCGCCGCGGCCACCTCATCGGGGTGCGACGACTCGACGTCGGACAGCGACGCCGTCTCTGGTGTGGGGAAGTCCTTGGCCAGGTCGGGGTTGGCGTTGATGATGTCGGTGACCGTCGGGAGGGCCTCGGGGCGCGGCAATGCATCGATCACTTCGGTCTTGGCCGGCCCGGTGGACGGGTCATCGATGTAGACCTCGACCGGGTGCCACGACGGGTTCTGACCGCGGGGACCGATGGCCGGCGGTTGGATCCACCAGGTGGCCGTCAGGATCGACAACCAGCCGAACAGGCCGGCGAAGGCCACCAGCATGGCCAGCCGGGCGCCCATGTTGGTGGCCAGAAGCAGGTACGTAGACCCACACAGCACGGCGAAGCCGGTGAGCACCACGAGGATGCCGCGGATGCCCGGGTTCCAGGCAATGCCGGCGAGGACATGGAGGTGATGCATGGGGTCAGAGGCTCCGCTCGTAGGCCACGACTGCGTCGATTTGGTCCTGGGTGTACATGGTCTGGGCGGGGTTCATGCCGGTGGCGGCCGCGTCCTTGGGAATGAGGGCGGTCGGGTTGACGCCGAAGCCGGGCATCTGACCGTCCCCGATGCCCCCATGGCCGTAGGGCTTGCCCAACTCGGACCCCAGACTGACGAAGACCTGCTGTTGGTCGGCCGTCTCGAACTGGCGCCGCTCGCTGCCGTTGGTCAGGTTGAAGCCGAGCTGACCGCCACCACCGGCCACCTGGGGGTCGCCGTAGGACCAGCCCGCGGTGTGACACCGAGCGCACGAGTAGGCCCCCGCCGCGAACCCGTCGAACTCGCCCATGTTGAACAGCGCTTCGCCCAGGGTCTTCCAATGGCCCTGCGGATCGTCGATGGTGCAGTTGTTGTTGGCGTCGGGCCTGCAGACGGTGTCGATCTCCTTCTGCAACGCGTCCTGCGAGTCCGTGGCCGGAAGCTGGATGCTGTAGAGGTAGGCGATGACGTTGTCCAACTGCTGCTCGGTCAGCGGACCGCCGCCGAGAGCACCCCAGGCCGGCATGGGCGTGTTCTGC
Organism: Candidatus Neomicrothrix sp. UBA4742; assembly: GCA_002403895.1. GTDB lineage: Bacteria > Actinomycetota > Acidimicrobiia > Acidimicrobiales > Acidimicrobilacustridaceae > UBA4742. Next base: position 10,354 of record DHIQ01000137.1, on the reverse strand, counting down.
CGCCCGAAGTTGAGGACGTACTTCACCTCGTCCTTGGAATACCGGTACAGGACGGTGTTGAGCGCCGGGGCTTTCCAACTCACCTGCTTCACGAAGTCACCGTTGGCGTTCAACAGGGTGTAGTCCTTGACCCCACCGACGCCCTTGGGACCGTGGCAGTCCGAGCACTTGGCCTTGACGTCGTAGATGGTCTGGCCTCGGGACACGAACTCTTTGTCGAACTGCTCGACTGCTCCTGACTGCCGTCCCGGCTCGGCCAACCAGTAGATGGGCAGGGCCACCGCGATCACGATCAACAACACGAGGCCGAAGCCGAGCGTGCGGTCGAGCTTGGAGCCTTCGAGCTCCTCGTCGCTCAGGTAGGGCTTGCGGTTGGCGGCGAGCTCGAGCTCCGAACCGACTTCGGCCCGGCCCTTGCGCATGTTGGCCACGACCGCGATGAAGAACCCGCCGATCAAGACGACGGCGATCACGCCACCGATGGCGGAGGCGGCCGTGGCGAGCACGGCGTGGTTGGCAAGGACCGGCATCAGTGACTGCCTCCACCCACACAGTGCGGACCCTCGGCCTCCTGGCCGGTGGTGTTGGTGCCGATCGTCGGTCCCGGGATGACCGTGCCGGTGTCGACGTTGAGCACGCCGTCGGTGACCTCGGTCGAGAAGCGGTCCATGCCGCGGGGTGCCGGGCCGCCCTTCTTCTCACCCGCCTGGTTGTACTGCGAACCGTGGCAGGGACACTCGAACCACTGGGAGGTGCCACACGACGGCACGCGGCAACCCAGGTGCGGGCACTTCTGGTAGACGACGACGATGCCCGCCTCCATGGAGTTGAGCACCGGCTGCGAATACACCTTCTTGGCCTTGTCGATGGCCGACGACGGGTAGTTCGTCATCCACATGCGCCCTTCGGCGTTGTAGAGGAAACCCTTGGCCGCCGTGATCTGGGATTGCAGGTCGGACACCTTGCCCACCCGGAGCTTCGAGCCAAAGCCGCCCTTGGGGACGGGCCACAGAAAGGCCAGCACCGCGGCGCCGAAGCTCGACAGACCGAGCGCAAAGAACAAGACGATGCTGCGGTTGAAGAACTGGCGCCGGGTGACGCCGATGGTGTCGGGGTCGGGAGGAACAAAGGCCGTGAGGTCGGCGGCGCCGACTTTCTCGAGCTCGGGGGGGCGGCGTTCCAGCGCGGCGGCCCGCTCGACCTCGCGACCGGTGGTCGGACCCTCTTCGTCGGGCGTGACCGGGGATTCGCCCCGGTCGCGCTTGCGGGTCTCCCGTGAGAGCTGGCCAACGGCGGTGTCGAGGTCGCGTCGACGCATCGAGGCGAAGAGGACCAGGCCGGCCAGCAGGAAGAAGATGGGGATGATGATGAGCAGGATCATTGGGGGTCTCGATCCGAATCAGAGTTCGAAGAACAGGCCGCCCGTCCACGGCGCCACGAAGTTGAAGCCGGGGCCGCGGAAGAACGAGCCCATGATGACGAGAACAGCCCAGAACATGAGGAACACCGTGAAGATCGACACGGCGAACTTGCGCTCCTCGGGCTTGATGCTGGGGTTCTTGTCCATGTAGGGGGCGAGGATGAGTAGGAAGATGCCCATGCCAGGAATAGTCACGCCGGCCACCATCGGGTGGAACATGGTCAGCAGTTCCTGCAGGCCCAGGAAGTACCAGGGGGCCTTCGACGGGTTCGGCGTCTCGTTGACGTTGGCCAGCTCGAGCAGCGGGGCGTTCACGAAGATCGAGAAGACCAGCGTGAACGCGGTCATGGCCAGGGCGGCCACGAACTCGACGGCCAGCAGGTGGGGCCACACGTGGACCTTGTCCACCGGCGTCGACTTGACGTCTTGGATGGAGCCGGACTTGACCACCGTCAGCAAGCGCTGGGTGTGGCCGGCCGGCCCCGTCGCCGCGGGAGGCGCCCCGGCGGTGGCCAAGGCGGTGGCCGCGCCCGCGGTGACCACGGCCCCGCCGCTCACCTCGGCTTCGGGCGCGCCAGCGGCCTTGGCGGCCTTGGCCGCCTTCGAGCGCTCGAGCAGGTGGGCGGGGATCTTGCTGTCAGCCTCCGAGGCGGCGGGCGCGTCTCCACCACCGGCGGCCCCACCCTTGGTGGGGTCGTCGGTCGCTTTGGCGTCTTCAGCCTTCTGGCGGGCCGCTTCGGCCCGCTTGCGAAGATGTTCGGGAATCTCAGTCATGGCGTCTCTTCGTTCGATCTAGAGCGGACCGGAGATGCCGCCGTCCTTGCGGACCCGCCAGAAGTGGATGGCCAGGAAGATGACGGTGACGAATGGAACGAACAACACATGCAAGACGTACCAACGCAACAGCGTGTCGGTACCGATCTCCTTACCCCCGAGCAGGACGAAGCGCACTTGGTCGCCGAACACGGGGGTGTAGCCCATCATGTTCGTGCCCACCGTCACCGCCCACAGCGCCAGCTGGTCCCACGGCAGCAGATAACCGGTGAAGGAGAGCAGGAGGGTCAGGGTCAACAAGATGACGCCGATCACCCAGTTGAACTCCCGCGGCGGCTTGTAAGCGCCGTGATAGAAGACCCGAGCCATGTGCAGGAACACCGTCAGCACCATGAGGTGGGCCGCCCATCGGTGCATGTTGCGCACCAACAAGCCGAACGTCACCGAGGTCTGCAGGGTGTAGATGTCGTTCCAGGCCTGGGCCGCCGTGGGGCGGTAGAAGAACATCAAGAAAATGCCGGTGATGGTCAACAAGATGAACAGGAAGAAGCTCAGTCCGCCGAGGCAGAGCGTGTAGCTGACCTTCACCGCGTGGCGCTTCACCTTCACCGGGTGAAGGTGGTAGAGCACGCTGTTCATGATGACGTAGGAGCGGTTCCGGGGACTGTCGGAGTAACCCTTGCGGAACACCGAGCCCGGTCGGAAGATCGAGTTCCAGGCCTGCGACCCCTGCACGGAATCGTTGAGCTCGGAGATCTTGCTCTTGCCCTTGGGCTTCATGGTCTTGGCCATGGTCAGTTCCTTTGTCCTGAGCCGAACGGGCTGGCGGCGACGTGCGAGGTCATCCGAGCCGCATCCCGTAGCCGTAGCCGTAGGTGGTCGTGCGCTGGTGAGCGTCACCCTCGGCCGGGGCCGCCCCGACCTTGCCGAGGATGATCACACCGGTCGGGCAGCGGTCCACGCACAGCGCGCACCGGGTACAGACGTCGTCGTCGATGAGGAAGATCGAGTGATCGCCCGGGTCGTCGCCGGGGAGCTCGGTACCCACGGCCTCGTCGATGGCCTCGGTCTTGACCAGATGGATGCATTTCCACGGGCAGATGTCAACGCAGCCCTCGCAGGTGATGCACTCGGACTGGTCGATGTGGATGAACTGCTTGGGCTTGACCGCCTTCGAGAGCCATTCGGCGTCGACTTCCTGGAGGACGTAGTCGTCCAGGAACTCGGGCATCGGGGGATTGGCGTCGGTACGAGCCATCTCAGCTCTTCTTCACCAGCGGGCGACCGAAATCCGACGTGGCGATCTCGGGGACCGAGGCGGCCCGCTTGCCCCGTTTCTGCCACCAGGCGAACAACCACATGTTGAGCCCGAGGAAGAGGACGTAAATGCCGACGACCACGAGATCTCGAAGGGTCTGGTACGAAAGCGTCAGCGGGCTCCAGCCCCCGAACTGCTGCGGCTTGAGGATGTCGCCCACGCCGAACAGCAGCTTGTCGGTGCGCCAGCCCAGCTCGTTGCCACTCCAGGTCAGCCACAGGTGGGGCACCATGCCGTAGACCCAGAACATGACGAAGAACACGTAGACGGCGGCGAGCATGGCCTCGCCCCATGACAGGGGGGTCCCGACGGGGCGACGCTTGGCCATTGGGAAAATGAGCGCGACCAGACCTAGTGCGATCAACCCCGATACGACGAGCCCAACCACCTGACTGGGGACCTCCGTTGTGGACAGAATCAGCCTACCGCTGAGGACCAGCGAGCCCTTGACACCCGGGACCCGATTCAGCGGTGCAGACGTGTGGTTTAGCACGCGCCTCGCGCCCGGGGCACATCGAGCAGGCACCCCGTCGATGTCATCTCCACGACGTCGAAATGGCCGGACCGCCTTGGCCTCGCGCGCGCCGCGTGGCCTAGTGTTCGCCGGAAGAAATCGGTCCGCTGCCAACGCCTCCGAGCGGGGAGCGAACTGACCCGAATCATCGCCCCGGAGGCCATCCGTGACCGAAGTCCCCGATCATCTCCTGAAGCGCTCCCGCGATCGTCGGGCCGCGTTGGGTCTCGGTGGCGGAGAAGAAGGGGACGGCGGCGGTACCCCCACGACGAGCGCGGCGTCGCCCGCGGCTGACCCCTCCACCAGCGTCGAGACCACGGCCGCGGCCCGGCCGGCGGCAGTCATCCCGGCCGAGTCACCCGCCGCGCCGCCCAAACCGGTACCGCCCTATGTACAGGCCTCATTGCGCCGCAAGAAGATCCCGCTGTGGGTCATGCCGGTGCTGGCGTTCCTGCCGCTGTGGGCCATCGTCTATGTCAACACGCTGTCGAAGGCGCCCAGCACGACCCCGACCCAGGCCGAGGCCGGCACCGCGCTGTTTGCCGCCAAGTGCCAGAGCTGCCACCAGGCTGACGGCTCGGGCGGTGCCGGTCGTCCGCTGTATCAGGGCTCGGTCGTCAAGACGTTCCCCACCATCGCCGAGCAACTGGAGTTCGTGTGGCTGGGGAGCAACGGCACCGGTCCCGCCGGCACGGCCTATGGCGATCCCAACCGCGAGGGCGGCGTCCACAAGGCCCTGAGCTACAACGGCAACGCCATGCCCACGTTCAAGGGAGCGCTCACCCAGACCGAGCTGCTCGAGGTCGTGCGCCACGAGCGCGAGGCGTTCGGGGCCGAAAAGATCGATCCCAAGCAGATCGCTCCCGATGGGTCACTGCTATGGCCCAACGGCAAGCCCATGCTGAACGCGGCCGGTGAGCTGATCGATCCTGACGGCAAGCCGCTGTTCACCACCGAGGGCAAGTTGGCGAACCCGGCGCAGTTCACCAGCGGCGCAACCACGGGGCAGGCAGCGGGTAGTTGACCGGGCACCCCTAGGCTCCCCCCATGACTCCTGCGCCCGAACGCCGCGACGTGCTCGTCATCGGCGGGGGACCGGCCGGGGCCGCCACCTCCTATTGGTTGGCCGAGGCCGGACACGATGTGGTCTTCGTGGAGAAGAAGGTCTTCCCCCGGGTCAAGACCTGCGGCGACGGCCTCACCCCTCGCGCCGTGCACCAACTCGATGAGATGGGGCTGTCCGAGCCACTGACCCGCTTCCACCGCTACAACGGCCTGCGGGCCATGGCGCACGGGATGTCCCTCGAGCTGGCCTGGCCCCAACACCCCGTCTTCCCCGACTACGGCTACGTCGTGCGCCGCTGTGACCTCGACACCATGGTGGCGGAGCACGCGGTGAAGGCCGGAGCGACGTTGCTGCAGGGCACCGAGGCGGTGCGGCCCCTGCTACGCGACGGGCTGGTCACCGGAGCAGTGGTGAAGGACAAGGAGTCCGGCCTCACCCGAGAGATCCGAGCCCGCTACGTGGTCATCGCCGACGGGGCCAACTCCCGCTTCGGTCGGGCCCTGGGCACCAACCGCAACCGGGGCTATCCCCAGGGCATGGCCATCCGGGGTTACTTCGCCAGCCCGCTGAGCGACACCCCGTGGATCGAGAGTGCCCTGGACGTGCGCGACCGCAAGGGCAACTCGCTGCCGGGCTACGGCTGGATCTTCCCGCTGGGCGACGGTGAGATCAACGTCGGCATCGGCCTGCTGTCCACCTTCCAGGATTTCAAGTCGGTGAACACGACCCACATCCTCGAGGAGTTCGTGGCCACCGCGCCCGAGCACTGGGGCATCTCGGCCGACACGGCCACCTCCGTGCCGACCGGCGGCCGGCTGCCCATGGGCGGCTCAGTCGAACCCAAGGTGGGTCCCACCTGGATCGTGGTGGGCGACGCGGCCGGCTCGATCAACCCGTTCAACGGAGAAGGCATCGACTACGCCTACGAGACCGGGCAGATGGCTGCCGGGCTCCTCGACGACGCGCTGCGCTCAGGAGACGGCATGGCGCTGCAGCGATACCCGGCCATGCTGAACGACGAGTACGGCCTCTATTTCAAGGTGGCACGGTTGTTCGCTCAGGTGATCGGGCAGCCAGCGCTGATGAGTGAGCTCACCCGGGTGGGCATGCACTCACGGACGCTCATGGACTGGGTGCTGCGCATCATGGCCAACCTGTTGCGGCCCGACGAGCTGGGACCAGCCGAGGCCGTGTACCGCACGGTGGCCCAGCTGGCCAAGGTCATCCCCGAGTCCGCCGCCGCCTAACTCTGGGATTCGGCCCTCATCGGTCAGCCTCTTGGGTCCGGGTGGGTGGCGATCGCCTCCGCGGCGGCGCGGGCGGTCCGGATGACGTGGTCGACCACGTCGTCGTCATGGGCCAGGCCGGGGAACAGCACCTCGTAGGCTCCGGGGGCAAGAGCGATGCCGCGGTCCAGCATCTCGTGAAAGAACCTGGCGTACCGCTGCTCGTCGGTGCGCTGGGCCGAGGGGTAGTCGGTGGCCACACCCTCGGCGAAGTACAGGCCCACCAGGGTCTCGCACACCGGGACCTGCACCGTGAGCCCGGCCTCGCCGAGCACGGCGGCCAGCGCCGAAGCGAGGTGAGCAGCGCGACCGGCCAGCGTCTTATAGGCCTCCTCGTCGAGCAACTCGAGCGCGGCCAGGCCGGCGGCGGTGGCCAACGGGTTCCCGGAGAGGGTACCGGCCTGGTACACGGGACCGAGCGGGGCCAAGACGTCCATGACCTCGGCCCGGCCACCGAAGGCCCCCACGGGGAGGCCGCCGCCGATCACCTTGCCGAAAGCGGTGAGGTCGGGCCTCACGCCGAACACCTGCTGGGCGCCGCCCCGAGCGAGCCGGAATCCGGTGATCACCTCGTCGAAGATCAACAACGCACCGACCCGGTCGCACTCGGCTCGGAGTCCCTCCAGGAACCCGGGCACGGGGAGCACCAGCCCCATGTTGGCGGCCACCGGCTCGACAATGACACAGGCCACCCGCTCGTCGAGCTCGGGGACCACGTTGTAGGCCGCCACCAGCGTGTCGGCCACGGCATTGGCGGGAACGCCGGCGGACGCGGGCAAACCCAACGACGCCATAGCCGAGCCGCCCTGGACCAGCAAGCCATCGGAATGCCCGTGGTAGTTGCCGGCGAACTTCACGATCCGGTCCCGACCGGTGAATCCCCGAGCCACCCGGATGGCGGTCATGGTGGCCTCCGTCCCGCTGGAGACCATCCGCACCTTTTCGATCGAGGGCACCCGTTCGACGATGGCCTCGGCCAAGAGCACTTCGCCCGGGGTGGGAGCGCCGAACGACGTCCCCCCGGTGGCCGCCCGGGTAACGGCCTCAATCAAGACAGGGTGGGCGTGACCCAAGATGATGGCGCCATAGGACTGCACCAGGTCGGTGAAGCGCCGGCCCTCGACGTCCCAGACGTACGGCCCTTCGGCCCGGGCCACGAAATAGGGCACGCCCCCGACAGAGCGGAACGCCCGGACCGGCGAGTTGACGCCACCGGGGATCACCCGCTGACCGCGAGCGAACAACCCCTCGTTGGTGAGGTCGCTCACGAACCGAGCACCTCAGCCAGGTTGCGGGCGAAATAGGTGAGGATCAGATCGGCACCAGCCCGCTTGATGGCGGTGATCTGCTCGAGGGCCACAGCGGGACCGTCGATCCACCCCCGCTCGGCCGCGGCCTGGACCATGGCGTACTCACCAGACACGTGGTACGCCGCCAGCGGGATGTCCAGCTCGGCGCGCGCCCGGGTGAGGATGTCGAGATAGGGCAGCGCCGGCTTGACCATGATCAGATCGGCGCCTTCCCCCACGTCGAGCCGGATCTCCTCCATGGCCTCACGGGCGTTGCGCACGTCCTGCTGGTAGCCCCGGCGGTCACCGCCGCCGGCGATGGTGACGTCGACCGCGTCGCGGAACGGACCGTAGAGCGCCGAGGCGTACTTGGCGGCATAGGCCAGGATCGCCACCTGGTCGAACCCTCCATCATCGAGGGCCTCGCGGATGGCCAACACCTGGCCGTCCATCATCCCGCTCGGCGCGGTGATGTCAGCACCGGCGTTCGCCTGGGCCACCGCGGCCCGGGCGTAGAGGTCGAGGGTGGCGTCGTTGTCGACGTCGCCGTGGTCGTCGAGCACGCCACAGTGGCCGTGGTCGGTGTATTCGTCGACACACAGATCAGCAATGAGCACGAGGTCGTCACCGACCTCGTCGCGCAGGTCGCGCAGCGCCACCTGGACGATGCCCTCGGGATCCCATGCGCCCGAGCCGTCGGCGTCCTTGGTGGCCGGAACGCCGAACAGGATCACGCCGGGGACACCCAGGGCGGCCAGCTCGGCCACCTCCTTGCGCAGCGATTCCCGGGTGTGTTGCACGACGCCGGGGAGCGACGCTATGGGCTGGGGTTCGGTGATCCCCTCCCGCACGAACAAGGGGGCGATCAGGTCGTCGGTGGTCAACCGGGTCTCGGCCACGATCCGCCGCAGGGCGGGCGTGCGACGCAGCCGCCGGAGTCGTCGTTGGGGAAAGCTCACGCTGCCAGCCTACGGGTCATCGAGCCTCTCGGTTCTGGCCGCGCCGCCCGACCACCGGGTCAGTTGGCTGGGCGCATGCCGGGACTGCCGAGGATGAGGCCGTCGAAGTCGAACACCAGGGCATCGATCGTCATCGACCTGATCCTTCCCCAGTCGGTCCGGCCGGCCAAACGCGTTCAACCGTCGGGGCGGGTGTCAGGTCAGGAGAAGAAGATGGTGAGGGCTTCGAGCAAGCCGGGGACGGTGTGCGCGTCGGCCTCGACGTCCACGACGAGCCCGTGGCGACGCGCCGTGTCGGAGGTGATCGGTCCGATCGAGGCCACCACCGGGGGGACGGCGTCCGCCCCCACCGCCTCGATGAAGCGATCCACCGTGGACGAGGAGGTGAACGTGATGGCGTCGGCCCCGGCGACGGCGGCGCGCCCTTCTGGCGTCACCGGCACCGCCACCGTCCGGTACGCCTCGACCACGTCGACGCCCCACCCCGCGGCCCGTAGCCCGTCGGGAAGGACATCACGAGCGACGGCGGCACGGGCCAGCAGCACTCGGCCGCCCCCGCTCGGCGGGGCGGGGAATGCCTCCAGCAACCGTTCGGCCACGAAACGGTCGGGGACGAGGTCGGCCTGGATGTTGGCCGAGGCCAAGACGTCAGCCGTGCCGGGGCCTATGGCCGCCACCCGCACCCCGGCCAGGTCCCGGGCGTCGCGCAATGAGTCCATGAACCGGCGCGCCCCGTTGGCCGACGTCACCACCAGCCAGTCGTAGCTCGACAGCCGATCGACGGCCGCGGCCAGGGCGCTCCCGCCGTCAGCAGGCCCGGCCACCTCGATGACCGGAAACTCGACGGGCTCGGCACCGAGCCGACGGAGCTGGGCGACCAGCTCCGAGGCCTGGGCCCGAGCCCGGGTGACCACCACCCGCTTCCCGAACAGCGGGCGGGACTCGAACCAGCGGAGGTCGAGGCCCGCCACCCGACCGATCACGATCGTGGCGGGTGCCGCCAGCTCGTGGTCGCCCAGGGTGGCCAGGGTGGCCCGAACGGTGTGCTGCTCGGGACGCGTGCCCCACCGGATGGCCGCCGCCGGCGTTTCCGGATCGAGGCCGCCGTCGAGCAGGCGGCGCGCGATTTTGGGAAACCGACCCACCCCCATCAAGATCACGATGGTGCCACCCAGGCGGGCGACCGCATCCCAATCGAGCTCACCGCCCTTGGCCGGGTCCTCGTGGCCGGTGATAACGGTGAACGACGTCGACGAGTGGCGCATGGTGACGGGGATCCCGGCATAGGCGGGCACCGCGATGGCCGAGGAGATACCCGGGATGACCTCGAACGGGACGCCCGCCTCGAGCAACGCCGCCGCCTCCTCACCGCCGCGGGCGAACACGAACGGATCGCCGCCCT
>DHIQ01000137.1:0-141 GCA_002403895.1 Candidatus Neomicrothrix sp. UBA4742 | reverse complement strand
CGGATCGCCGCCCTTGAGCCGGACCACTTCCCGCCCGGCGCGGCCCTCGGCCACCAACAACCGGTCGATCTCGTCCTGGGGCATGGTGGCGTGACCGGGAGACTTGCCCACGTTGATGCGCTCAGCCGACGGTGGCGCCAG
>DHIQ01000019.1 GCA_002403895.1 Candidatus Neomicrothrix sp. UBA4742 | reverse complement strand
CCGCGCCCCGCGCAAGCACCCCCCCCCCCCGATCCGTCTTGTGCCCCCCGCCCGGTCTCTGGCGCGGTCGTGGTCGTGCGCTCCCCTGCGGGAGCAGAGGTCGCGCGGGCGACGACCGGCACCGATGGGACCTTCGTCGTCGCGGTCCCGCCCGGCCAGTACGTCGTGGAGGGTCTCCCCGCCTCCGGGTTGATGGGCACGCCCGGCCCGCAGAACGTGACGGTCACCAGTAGCGTCCCCGCCACGATCGAACTCAGCTACGACACAGGGATCCGCTAGCCCAGATAGGTCAGCCTGGAGGGGCGCCCGATGCGATCGGGCTCAGGCCGTTTCGGGCAGCTTCCGCCCGGGTAGCCGTATCGCCACCCACGACGTTCCGACGATCCCGATGATCGCCGGAACGACCAGGTCGCCGAGCGCGAGATGGACGATCACATCGACGCCCACGGCCACCCAGAGGATGGCTCCCGCCGTAAGGATCTGGTTGCGAGACATCTGGTCCCCTTGCTCTGACGCCTCTCGGCCTTGCACGCGTCGGGGCCCGTGAAAACCGAGCCGAAACCTCCGCTCGGCCACCATATCCGATAGTCCTGCCCGTGCAAGGTACAAACGTCCTATGTGGTTCGTGCTGGCACCGCCAAGTCAGCCGAGTCGGGGGCGCGGCCGCCACGCCGAGAGGGCCGAGGCATCCTCGGATGCTCGGCCCTCGAGTAGATGATCTCCGAAGCGTTGCCGCGACGGCGGCGCCGCGGGTTAATGGACCAGTTCGACACCCATCCCGTGCGGGACGCCTGGCCCGGGGTCCGTGGTCGTCGTAGGACCGGGGAAGAAGGCCTCGCGCCAGACGCCCTCGAGGTTCTTGCCACCGGAGCACCCGGTGATCTGGAAGCCCGCGAACCCGACGATGTGGTACCAGGCATTGGATCCGGTTCCGCCGGCGGTGTCCCAGATCGGGACCGTGACGGTGACCGAGTTGTTGATGTAGTAGGTGCAATCGGCCGCGACCTTGTTCCCGGGCAGGCTCCCGATCCGGTCGAGACTGCCGGGCAACTTGACCTCCGTGCAGCAGCCGTAGCTCTTGGACGGCGGGCCGATCTCATCCTCGAGGAAGACGTTGCTGGTACCGCAGCCGCCGACGTTGGCTGGAGCCACCTGGCCGAGGCCATAGCCGCTGCAACCGAAGCTGAGCCAGCCGAAGCCACCCGGGACATTGAGATTGCCCGGGGTCAGGTGCTGCGGGTAACAGGGGTCACCCGGGACGTTGCTGATGGCACCCGCGCAATCCGGGTAGGTATTGAAGAACGCGAGCGAGATGCCGGCCGGGAACAGCGAACCAGGAGCTGGCGCGCAGCCGACGCAGAACCCACCCGTGGCGGTCGCATCAGCCGAGGCAGACCAGTTGCTGATCCCGATGATGCCGAGGAAGTAGGGCCGCCAGCTGCGGGTGGACGAGACCTTGACGCCACCGGCCGTGGCGGGGATCGCTGGGTTTGTGCCCACGTAACCAAGCAGTGTGCCGTTGTCATCGATATACCGAGGACCGTTCGGCGACCCGAAGGTGATCGGCGTCCCGCCGTTGGCCGCGATCGCGTTCGTCATCGCGAGCTGGACGTTCGCGTCGGTCCCGCTGACGAGGTCGCCACCGACCTTCTCGGCGATGATCCGCGCCCCGGCGAGGGCCGCGAAGTCAGACGCGTTCTGGGAAGCTCGCCGCTGGACCAGCGCATTGCCGCCGTCGACGACCAGGCCTACGCCCAGGATCAGGACGGTGAGGCTGAGAGCGAAGAGGGCGAGGATCTGGCCGCGTGGACGGTCAGAGCGACGATGGATGCCGAACATGGGATCTCCTAGTTGATGACGAAGGTGGACGAACCCTGGAGGGTCTGCGTCCCGATGATCTGGCCGATGATCGGCGTGAGGGCCGACCAGGTCTGGGTGACCCGGACGCTGATCTGACTCGTGTGCGTGTTTGGCGAGCAGGTCGTGTTGGTGCCGACCGCCGGGGGAACTGAGCCATCGGCGGTGCATCGCATGTAGGCAGCCGCGACCGGTCCGAACGGGGTGTTCATGTAGTCGGCCGTCGCCTTGATGTCGGCCAGGAGGGCGGCATCGTCGGCGGGACACTTCTTCCCGGCGGCGGCGCCGCACGAACCCCCGCTCTGGCCCTTCCAGTTCGCTTCGACGGCCCCGGTGCGCGCCCCTTCACGGGCGGCGTTCGAGAGGGTGCTGTTCATGTAGACCAGTCGCCCGGCATCGATGACGCCCATGATCAGGAGCAGGAAGATCGGCAGGACCAGCGCGAACTCGACCAGGGACTGCCCTCGCCGACGGGTACGCCCGTTCCTGGATGTGGTTCGGGTGCTCACGTTCGTGCGCATCAGGAGTTCTTCGTGATCGTGGTCGAGCCGCCGGCGTTGGTCACCGTCAGCGTCACGGGATGCGAGCTGTTATCGCCGTAGGTCTGCGGCGCCGGGTTCTGGGCGTTGGACAGGGTGCCACCGAGATCGGTGAACGTCCACGACCAGGTCGTGATCGGACAGTTCACCGCATCTGCCACCGTGGAAGCGTCGCGATACGTGTAAACCTTCCCGCTCGACAACCAGGTGAAGTCGGCGGTCGGCTTGGCGCAGACTGGCGGAGCCGCCGACGGGACGGTGACGGTCCGACTGGTGGACACATAGCCGGCCTGGTTGCTGACCGTGAGCGTGATGACGTAGGTGCCTGGGGACAGGTAGGTGTGGTCATCGCCATACGCCGAGCCGACCGTGTCGTTCGCGGGAATGAGGTCCCACTGCCAGTTGTAGCCGGAGATGGTGCAGACGCCGCTGTTCGGCCGCGACGCCGTCGGGTCCGTATGGACACTCAGGCTGGATGTCACGCTGACGACGAAGCTCGGGACCGGGGCTGAACATGCCCCGGGTTGCACCGGACCACTGGACGACGCGTAATCGGTCACGACCGCGGTGGCGCCTGTCGTCAGGTGCAGATTGGGAACGATCGCGCCGATGAGCGGTGTGAAGAAGGTGAACTGCTCATCCACGTTGACCGTGATGGTGTTGCCGGCCCCGCCTGCTCCCCCCTCCGCGAGGGTGCAGCTGGCGAGCGTCGTTCCACCCGAGTCCTTGCACGTCGTCGAGACCGTGATGGCATGCTCGCCACCTTGGCTCTGCGTGCTGGTCTCCTGGGTGGCCGTCGCCTGGATCTGGGTCAGGTTCGAGGGCTGATGTAACCCGAACGCGGCACCCTCGCGGGCGGCATTGGTGATCTCGATATACGAGAAGAACAGGCGCCCGAAGTCGATGGCGATCGCGAGCATGAGCAACATGACCGGGATGACCAGGGCGAACTCGACGAGCGCCTGACCTGCCGATTTGGACTGGTGGCCGCGATGCGATGCGGGTCGAAGGGTCCGCGTGGACGCGGACGGCCCGGCCGCGGGCAGGCGGACGCGGGGCGGCGTCGGATTCATCGGTTGGATCCCCATTCGTCGGTGGTGTATAGCGACATGACTAGAGCCTCTGCGAGACACCTTTCACCGTCGCTTGAAACGTTGCGTGGCTGCATAGCCCGAACGTTCATCCG
>DHIQ01000048.1:3255-9000 GCA_002403895.1 Candidatus Neomicrothrix sp. UBA4742 | reverse complement strand
CCGCAGTTCTACTTCCGGACGACGGACGTGACGGGTCATGTGGTGTTGCCGGAGGGTACCGAGATGTGCATGCCGGGTGACAACACGACGATGATCGTCGAGTTGATCCACCCGATCGCGATGGAAGAAGGCTTGCGGTTCGCGATCCGTGAGGGTGGACGTACCGTGGGCGCCGGACGCGTCACCAAGATCATCAAGTAACGACACCCACGGGGGCTCCGCCCCCGTGGACCCCCGAACACACAAGCGAACGAAGTGAGCGAGATGGCTGACAAGCAGAAGATCCGGATCAGGCTCAAGGCCTACGATCACGAGATCATCGACCAGTCGACGAAGAAGATCGTCGAGACGGTCGTGCGTACCAACGCAACGATCCGGGGTCCGGTGCCGCTTCCCACCGAGAAGCACCGCTACACGGTGATCCGCTCCCCCCACAAGGACAAGGACTCCCGCGAGCACTTCGAGATGCGCATCCACAAGCGCCTTCTCGACATCCTGGAGCCCTCGCCCAAGACGGTCGACTCGCTGCAGCGCCTCGACCTGCCCGCCGGCGTCGACATCGAAATCAAGATCCAGCAGGCCTAGGCCTCACCGATCGGCACCACCAACGAGCCCGGGCCTCAGGCCCGGGCTCGTTCGCGTTCGCGTTCGGGCTCACCCCGACACATCTCGAGCCAGCCGACGAGCCACAACGGGAACGGGACGGTCCTGCCGGCGCGGAGCAGGTCGTCCTGCTCTGCCCTGAGCTTCACCGCCAGGGCGGCGGCGATGTCGGGCCGCCCGGCCAGGGCCACCACCGGGCACTGCTGGGTCTTGATGGTGAACAGCACGGCACCGGTGCGGGCCAGGCGGACCAGGGTCTGGCGCTCGCTGCGGAGCCACACCTGATCGACGCCGGACGGGTCGGGAGCGAACGACCCCGGTGATTCGTGGGGCCCGGGCCGGAAGAGCTCATCGTGGTTGTGGATCGACAAGTTCCTTCGCTGGACCGGGCGGTCGGCTCGGAGGCGGTCGAAGAACGTGTCGACTTTGGCCGCCAGCTCCTCGGCGTAGTGGGGGACCGGGTCGTGGATGGTGGCCAGGGAGTGCCCGAGCTTGTCGTGAAGGCGCCAGTGTGAGGGGAAGCACAGCGAGGCGGCCTCCAGTCGGTAACGGCCGTCGGATTCGACCATGACGCAGAGATCCTCCTGGACGAGGCGTCCGGCGGCGTCGAGTGGGTGGAGGTCTGCTCGGGGCGACGCCGCGTGACCCTCCTGGGGGTGGGCGGCGCGCCATGCTTGGATGAGCTCCAGGATCTCGTCCGAGGCCTCCTCGCAGCCGGCAAGGGCGGCGAACACCTCGTGGGGGCGGGTGGCGAGGAGCAGTTCCTTCAGCGCCAGCTCCTCGTCGAAGCGTCCGTCGCTGATCAGCCACTCCTCAAGCTCCAGGGTGCGCACGCCCATGGACAACCACGGCGGCCCCGGCTGGAGGGCGAGCTCGTCGAGCCAGGCCGGCGCCGGGGGAGGCGTCGCTGCGATCTGGTGGGCCACGGCCATGAGTATGCCGTGTGAGGGCCCCGCGTTCGGAGCCGTTCCCGGCGGCCGCTCAGCGGCGCGGACCCACCCGGTAGATGGTGGTGTAGCCATCGCCGGCGATCCGTTGCAGGTCGACGACCTCCCCGAGTTGCTCCGGCGAGTAGAAGACCGTCGACCCGGTGTCCATCCACGCCAGGCAGACGTTGCCCCCGGCCGCCAGCGCGGGGAGTTCCTCCAGCTGCATCGACTGGGGGATGGCTAACTGACGGTTGCTCTCCGGGCTCAGCTGGGCTTCGAAGCCCGCCAACCACAGGAGCCACGGATCGTTGGTGAGTAGGTCACAGTCGTGGGGCACCTGGCGCAGCACCGGGCTGGCGACGAACGTCTGGACGGCGGCGTTGGTGTACTCGTTGCCGGCATCGTGGCTCGTGCGCAGGGCGTCGAGCCCGTCGGTGCCGAGCGGCACCAGCGACAGCAAGGGCAGGGCGAGGATCAGGGCTCGGGACAGCTCACGGTGGCGGGTGGCCGCCAGCCGCTCCACCAGGAAGAGGACGAGGAGCATGGCCGGCACGAAGATGGGCAGCATCAGCCGGGAGTTCAGCGGATCGAACCCGGAGGTTGTCCGGGCGTACACCATGTAGGCGAAGTAGCAGCCGGCGAAGGTGGCGAGCACCGGGGCCACGCCGATCGTGGCAGTCCGCGCCGGAGGCGCCTCGTCTCCCGGGTCCGGCGCCCTCCAGCTGAGGGCGAGAACGGCGCCCACCGCCAAGAGGAGCGCGGCGCCGAATCCAATGGTGAAGGCACGAGAGGTCGAACCGGGCAACAGCCACTGGCCGATGGCCGCCATGGCGTCGGCGGCGTGGTGCCAGAACGGCTGATGCGGCCGCCAACGGGGGCCGGAGGCCTGGCCCGTGCGCCATTGGTTCCAGACGACCAGGAGGCCGGCAGCGGCGGACGCCGGCAGGCCGAACCACAGCGCGTGCACGACCCGTTGCCGGCGCGGAAGGTGGCGGGGCCAGAGGGCCAGGACCGCCACGCCGGCCGGCACCAGCGACAATCCGGCGTAGCGGGTGCTGAACGCAGCCACGGTCAAGGCGCTGGCCACCAGCGACCGGATCGTCGGCCGCTGACCCGGCACGCCCGCCAGCACCAGCAGGGTGAGGAGCACCAACAGGTTGAACAACGGCTCACTCCACACCCTCACGGCCACGAACGCCAGGGGCTGGGCCAACACGGCCATGACGACCGCCAGGGCCCGCAGCCAGGTGGTGCCCAGGAGCCGCCGCGCGAGCAGGGCCACCACGACGACGGTGGCGCCGGCGATCAGGGCGTTGAGCAGGCGGGCCGAGTCGACGACGGGGGAGCCGAGCACGGTGGACAGCCCTGCCAGCACCAGGGGGAACAGCGGTGGCCACGACGAGGTGCGGGGCTCGAGCCAGTAGCCGATCTGGGCCTGATCGCGGATCCGCTCGGCGATCGCGGTGTAGGCGATCGCATCGGGGGACAACCCGGCCCCCCACGGGGCCGTCGCCCACCAGACCAGGCCCACGGCGATCACCGCGGCGAGGCCCACCCCGGCCACGGCGCCCGGCCCGCCCGGCAGCGAGCACGACCCGTTGGCGGACGGAGTCCTCATCGATGCGCGAGTTGACGAAGAGGGTTCCATCACCGAGGCTCGCGTCGGCACCCTCGGGGGCGACTTGAGTGGCTGGGCTGGTGGATCCGGATGATCTGGCCGTTCCGGCCCGCCCCGCTTTGGAATCTGCCGTCGCCGCCCGCTATGCTCTCCCTCTTGTGTGCGTAGGCCTATCCGGCCCGACGCACCGAAGATCGGACCGTACCTCGAACTGACGTCTGCGCCGGCCACTACCCCTGGTGGTGGAACCTCGCAGCACAACCGAACAGGCGCTCCGCCGGGTCTTCCCGTGCGGAGCGTTCGCGTGAACAGGCACCCGTTGCGCAGCGCAGCGGGCCGCCCCCGACGCCAGCGACAGACACAGAAAGAACGCAGCCGGTATGGCGAACAAGGCACTCGTCGGCGAGAAGGTCGGCATGACCCAGGTGTGGGACGACGACAACCGCGTCGTTCCCGTCACCGTGGTTCGGGTCGCGCCCCTTCGAGTCGTCCAGATCAAGACTCCTGAGCGTGATGGCTACAGCGCGCTGCAGGTGACGTTCGGAACCAAGGACGCCCGGAAGCTGACGCAGCCTGCGGCTGGTCATTTCGCCAAGGCCGGCGTCGCTGCCGGTCCGAGGCTCGTCGAGCTCCGGCTCGACGACGTGTCTGGGTTCGAGGTCGGCCAGGAGATCGGCGTGGACACGCTGGCTGCCGGCGAGATCATCGACGTCACCGCCGTGAGCCGGGGCAAGGGATTCGCCGGCACCATGAAGCGGCACAACTTCTCGGGCCAGAAGGCCTCCCACGGTACCCACCGCGTCCATCGCAAGCCTGGCTCGATTGGCGCCTGCGCCACACCGGCCCGGGTGTTCAAGGGCACCCGCATGGCGGGCCGTATGGGTGGCGAGAAGGTCACCACGCTGAACCTCGAGGTGGTCGAAGCCGACGCCGAGCGCAACCTGCTGCTGGTCAAGGGCGCCATCCCCGGACCGAAGGGCGGGCTCGTCATTGTCCGCAACGCGGTCAAGGCCACCGCCGGCTCGAAGGACGGTGCGTGATGCCCAAGGTCACCGTGAAGGATCTGTCCGGAGCCGAGCAGGGCTCGGCCACCCTCGATGAGGGGTTCTTCGGCATCGAGCCCAACGTCCCCGTCATGCACCAGGTCGTGACCGCCCAGCTGGCGGCCCGCCGTGCCGGGACCCAGAGCACCAAGACCCGGGCCGAGGTGCGAGGGGGCGGCGCCAAGCCCTGGAAGCAGAAGGGCACCGGCCGCGCTCGCCAGGGCAGCATCCGCTCGCCCCAGTGGAAGGGCGGCGGGGTGGCCCTTGGCCCCAAGCCCCGCAGCTATGAGCAGCGCACCCCGAAGAAGATGATCCGTCTGGCCCTGCGCTCGGCCCTGTCGGACCGGGCCGCGGACGGCAAGGTGGTCGTGGTCGACCAGTGGGGCTTCGACCAGCCCAGCACGAAACAAGCCTCCGCCGCTCTGACCGCCCTCGGGCTCGACGGTCGGGTCGTGATCGTGGTCCGTCCCGATGATGCTCTGGCGGTCAAGAGCTTCCGCAACCTCCCGACGGTGCACGTGCTGGAGCCGGGCGAGCTCAATGCCTACGACATCCTCTGCTCCGACTACGTCGTGTTCACCAAGGACACGCTGCCGGAGACGAGTGAGGCGGCCCAGGCCGCCAAGCCAGCCAAGAAGGTGGCTCCGGCCGCGGCGGCCACCCTGTCGGTGACCGCTCCGGTGCTGGACGCCGAGAACACCGCCGAAGGGGAGCCCGACATGGCGACTGATCTGCCCAACCGACCCAAGAACGAGGGCGAGGCGGCCAAACCGGTCGCTCCTGCCGACCGGGTGAAGCCGGTGGGCGAGAAGACCGATCCCCGTTTCGAGGCAGCCCGCTTGAAGTCCGAGAAGGAAGCCGAAGTGCGCGCCGCCAAAGAGCAGGCAGCCCAGGACCCCGCGCCGGCCGAGACGGTCGAGGAAACCGACGAGGCTGACGCCGAGACAAAGCCAGGCGGCGGTTTCTCCTTCAACCGCCCGGCCGAGTCCGATGGGGCCGAGCAGTGAAGGACCCACGCGACGTCATCATCGAACCCATCGTGAGCGAGAAGTCCTACGGGCTGCTCGACCAGAACGTCTACACGTTCCGGGTTCACCCCGATGCCAGCAAGCCCGAGATCAGCGACGCGGTGAAGGCCATCTTCAACGTCCGCGTGCTGAGCGTGAACACGCTGAACCGTAAGGGCAAGCGCAAGCGCAACCGCCGCACTGGCACCTTTGGAACCCGTCCCAACACCAAGCGTGCGATCGTCACCCTCGCCGAGGGCGACAGCATCGACCTGTTCGAGGCATAGGAACCATGGCACTCCGCAAGCGCAAGCCCACCAGCCCCGGCCGCCGTTTCCAGACGGTGTCCGACTTCTCCGAGATCACCAAGACGACGCCCGAGAAGTCGTTGCTGGCCGCCAAGCACAACACCGGGGGTCGCAACAGCTACGGCCGCAAGACCGCCCGCCACAAGGGTGGCGGTCACAAGCAGCAGTACCGGGTCGTCGACTTCCGTCGCACCAAGGACGGCGTGCCGGCCAAGGTCGCTCACATCGAGTACGACC
>DHIQ01000048.1:0-3047 GCA_002403895.1 Candidatus Neomicrothrix sp. UBA4742 | reverse complement strand
TCGAGTACGACCCGAACCGCAACTGTCGCATCCTGCTCCTGCACTACCTCGATGGTGAGAAGCGCTACATCCTCGCCCCGGCCAACGTGGGTGTCGGCGAGCTGCTGCAGAGTGGCCAGGGAGCCGAGAACCGTCCCGGGAACGCGATGCCCATGCGCTACATCCCCGTGGGCACCACGATCCACAACGTCGAGCTCAAGCCGGGCGGTGGCGGCAAGATGGCGCGCAGCGCCGGTGCCAGCGTCCAACTCGTAGCCAAGGAGGGTGACTACGCCACCCTTCGCCTGCCCAGTACCGAGATGCGCCGCGTGCCCATCGACTGCCGGGCCACCGTGGGCTCGGTGGGCAACGCCGAAGTCGAACTCATCAAGATCGGGAAGGCCGGCCGCAACCGCTGGAAGGGCGTCCGTCCCCAGACCCGTGGCGTGGCCATGAACCCTGTCGACCATCCCCATGGTGGCGGCGAGGGCAAGACCTCTGGCGGCCGGCACCCGGTGTCGCCCTGGGGCAAACCCGAGGGACGCACCCGCGACAAGACCAAGTATTCGCAGCAACTCATCGTCCGCCGACGCCGCACTCGCGGTTCGCGCCGGTAGAGGGGACCACACCTGTCATGCCTCGCAGTCTGAAAAAGGGCCCGTTCGTTGACGACCATCTGCTCAAGAAGGTCGACGCCCTCAACGAGCAGAACGAAAAGCGCGTGATCAAGACCTGGTCCCGCCGGTCCACGATCATCCCGGAGATGGTCGGTCACACCATTGCTGTCCACGACGGGCGCAAGCACGTCCCCGTGTACATCACCGAGTCCATGGTCGGTCACAAGCTGGGTGAGTTCGCTCCCACTCGCACGTTCAAGTTCCACGCCGGCCAGGAACACAAGGGTCGGCGATAGCCATGACGTTCGGAGTGAAGACCAACGAACGACCCGGCACCCGTGCCCAGGTCAAGTACACCCGGGTCTCGGCCTACAAGGCCCGCGAGATCCTCGACCTCATCCGCGGTGAGCGCGTCGCCCGCGCCTTGGAGATCCTCGAGTTCGCCGAGCGTGATGTGGCCCAGGTCATTTTGAAGTGTCTCGAGTCGGCTATCGCCAACGCGGAGCACAATGACCAGATCCCGGCCGACGAGCTGTTCGTCTCGGCATGCTTCGCCGATGAGGGCCCCACGCTCAAGCGCTGGCGCCCGCGGGCTCGCGGTCGGGCCACCCGCATCCGGAAGCGCACCTGCCACATCACCGTGATCGTGAGCCGTCTTTCCCCTGAGGAGCTCGAGCGCCTGCGGGCCCTGGAGCTGGCCTCGGGTGGGCGCGGCGGTGCTCAAGCGGCCGCTGAGGCTCGCCGCCAGCGGGTGCTGCGCAGCCGCCAGGCCAAGGCCGACAAGAAGGCTGCTGAGGCCGAGGAAGAACACGATCACGATCATGGTGCCGAGTCCGAGGGCACGCCCGAGGTCGCCGAGTCAGAGGTCGAACCCGAAGCCGCGCAGGATGACACCCCGGCCCCCGAGGCCGACGTCGAGCCCGAGGTTGAGGTCGACCGAGCCAGCGACGAGGCGGACGGCCCTGACGCCGACGCCGAGCGAGAGGACAGCTGATGGGCCAGAAGGTCAACCCCTACGGTTTCCGGCTCGGCGTCACCACCGACTGGAAGTCCCGTTGGTTCGCCGACCGCCGACAGTACGGCGAGTACATCATTGAGGACTGGAAGATCCGCGACTTCCTGATGACCCAGCTTCCGCACGCGGCGATCAGCCGGGTCGAGATCGAACGCACGCGCGAGAAGCTCCGCGTCGACGTCCATACGGCCCGTCCGGGCATCGTCATTGGGCGTCGCGGCGCCGAGGCTGACCGCCTTCGCGCCGGGCTCACCACCATCAGCGGCAACAACAAGGTTCAGCTCAACATCCAGGAGATCAAGCAGCCGGAGCTGGACGCGGCGCTGATCGCCCAGGGCGTGGCTGACCAGTTGGCGGGCCGCGTGGCCTTCCGCCGGGCCATGAAGCGGGCCGTGCAGAATGCCCAGAAGGCCGGGGCGCTCGGCATCCGGGTCCAGTGTTCGGGGCGCCTTGGTGGGTCGGAGATGGCTCGCACCGAGTGGTACCGCGAGGGTCGTGTTCCCCTGCACACGCTGCGGGCTGACATTGACTACGGCTTCCGCGAGGCCAAGACCACCTACGGGCGCATCGGCGTCAAGGTCTGGATCTACAAGGGCGACATCTTGCCCTACAAGAGCGTCGTTGAGGACAAGGTCACCAAGGAAGCGGCCATGGCCGTGGGTGAGACGTCCGGGCAGGTCAAACCGCGCAAGGTCGTGTCCTCGGCCGCGGCCCGTCGCCGGCCCGCCGGCGAGGAAGGCACCGAGCTCCCCGCCGAGGAAGCCATGCCCCTGGTCAAGGAAGCCGATCCCGAACTCGAGCGACTGCTCGCCGAGGAAGAAGAGATCGAGCGCTCGGTGCGCGACCACCATGAGACGCCGCATTTCCGTCCCGGGGATGGTGACTGATCATGTTGATGCCCAAGAAGGTCAAGCACCGCAAGCAGCAGCGTGGCCGCATGCGCGGCCAGGCCAAGGGAGCCACCGAGGTCACCTTCGGCGACTACGGCATCCAGGCCCTCGAGCCCGGGTGGATCACCGCCCGCCAGATCGAAGCGGCCCGTATCGCCATGACCCGCCACATCAAGCGGGGCGGCAAGGTGTGGATCAACATCTTCCCGGACAAGCCGGTGACCGAGAAGCCGGCCGAAACCCGTATGGGCTCAGGTAAGGGCAACCCGGAACGTTGGGTCGCCGTGGTCAAGCCCGGCCGAATCATGTTCGAGTTGTCCTACAACGACCCGGCCATCGCCCGGGCGGCGATCGACCGGGCGATCCAGAAGCTGCCCATCAAGGCGCGCTTCGTGGCCCGTGAGGAGGCGTTCTGATGGTGAAGTCGACCGACGCTGCCTTGCGTGACCTGGCGGACCTCGAGTTGATCGAGCGCCTGGGACAGACCAAGCAGGAGCTGTTCAACCTGCGCTTCCAGCACGTGACCGGGCAGCTCGACAACTCGGC
>DHIQ01000102.1 GCA_002403895.1 Candidatus Neomicrothrix sp. UBA4742 | reverse complement strand
GCTGGTGCCGATGCCGAAGGCGAGGGCCCCGAAGGCGCCATGGGTCGAGGTGTGGCTGTCGCCGCAGACGATGGTCAGCCCCGGCTGGGTCAACCCTTGCTCGGGCCCGATGATGTGGACGATGCCCTGGTCGGGATGGCCCATTGGGTATTCGGTGATACCGAACTCGGCGCAGTTGGCTCGCAGCACCTCGACCTGTTTGCGCGAGACGGGATCGGCGATGGGCTGGTCGATGTCGGCGGTGGGGACGTTGTGATCCTCGGTGGCGACCGTGAGGTCGGGTCGGCGGACGGTGCGACCCGCCAGGCGGAGGCCATCGAACGCCTGGGGGGAGGTGACCTCGTGCACCAGGTGCAGGTCGATGTAGAGCAGATCGGGCTCACCCTCGGCCGACCGCACCAGATGCTCGTCCCAGATCTTCTCGCTCAGCGTCCTGCCCATGAGGACTCCTTCGTCTTGTCTTCGTTCTTGTGTCTCAGTATGCGAGACGCTAATCTTGAGGTATGGGACCAAGTGTAAGCGGCGTCGGGGTGATCGACAAGGCCACCCAGGTGCTGGACGCGCTGGAAGAGGCCCCCCGCTCGTTGAGCGAGCTGGTAGCGGTCACGGGCTTCTCCCGGGCCACGGCTCACCGCCTGGCCGTTGCGCTGGAGCTGCACGGTCTCGTGCGCCGTGACGAGGAAGGTCGGTTCGCGCTGGGCGTGCGCCTCATCGCCCTGGGTCGAGCGGCGGCGGAGGCCATCCCGCTGGCATCCGCCGCACTGCCGGCGCTGGAAGCCCTGCGCGACGAAACCGGCGAATCGGTGCAGCTCTACGTCCGACAGGGGGACCGCCGGGTGTGCATCGCCGCCCTCGAGTCACCCCATGGGCTGCGCACCATCGTGCCCATGGGTGCCTCGCTGCCCCTCGAAGTGGGCTCGGCCGGCAAGATCCTGAGCGATGCCTCCAACGAGTCGGTGGGCACCGAATCGTCACCGAATCGGCGCCCATGGGTCGAGAGCGTGGGGGAGCGCGAAGCGGGGGTGGCCTCGGTCAGTGCCGCGGTGGCCGGCCCTGACGGACGGGCCCTGGCTGCCGTCAGCGTCTCGGGCCCCATCGAACGCACCACCCGCCAACCCGGACGCCGCTACGGCGACGCGGTGGTGGCCGCCGCCCGACACATCGAGACGGCCGCCGGACTCGCGTAGGCTCGATCTCCCATGGGCGAGAACCTGGCGGCCATCGACATCGGCACGAATTCCCTCCACCTGGTGGTGGCCCGGTTCGACGACGAGGGCCATTTCGAGGTCATCGCCGACGAGAAGGAACCCGTCCGCCTCGGCTCCAGCGGCGGGGACATGAAGGAACTCACCCCTGAGGCCATCGATCGCGGCATCGCCGCGCTGGCCCGCTTCCGCCAGGTGGCTGACATCAGCGACGCCCCGGTCACGGCGGTGGCCACCAGCGCGGTGCGTGAGGCCGAGAACGCCGAGGTGTTCATCGACCGGGCCCGCGACGAGGCCGGGGTCGAGGTCGAGGTCATCTCCGGGGTGGAGGAAGCCCGCCTCATCCAGCTCGGCATCTTGCAGGCGGTCCCCGTCTTCGATCGGCGGCTGTTGCTCATCGACATCGGCGGAGGCAGCACCGAGGTGCTCATCGGCGAGCGAGGTGAGACCCTGGCGGTGCGCAGCTTCAAGCTGGGGGCCATCCGCCTCACCCGGCGCTTCTTCAAGACGGATCGGATCCACCCCGGTGCGGTGGACGCCTGTCGCCGCCATGTCGGGGCCATGTTGGCGCCCATGGCCCGCGAGGTGGAGCGGCTCGGCTTCGACGTGTCGGTAGGCAGCTCGGGCACCATCGAGGCCATCGCCCAACTGGCCAACGCGGCGCGCCCTGACGCGGCCCCGCTGCGCTCGCTGACCAACGCCACCTTCACCCGCAAAGAGGCCGAGGCGGTGGTCAGGACGCTGGCCGGGGCGTCCACCGTCGAGGGGCGCCTCGCCATCGACGGCATGGAGCCGGGTCGAGCCGACATCATCTTGGCCGGCGCCATCATCGCCGAGCAGGCCATGACCACCTTCGGCATCGACGAGATGGTGGTCTCCGGCTACGCCCTGCGGGAAGGGGCGCTGCTCGACGCGTTCCAGCGCCGCCATGGTGCCGCGCTCCATCACCTTCAGGACCTGCGCCGCCGCAGCGTGACCCGTCTGGCCGAGCTGATGGATGACGAGCCCCACCACAGCGCCCATGTGGCCGAGTTGGCTCTGGAGCTTTTCGACGAGACAGCCAAGTTCCACGGCCTGGGGGATGACACTCGCGAGCTGCTCGAGGCCGCCGCACTGTTGGCCAACGTGGGCCTGTATGTGTCACACAGCAAGCACCACAAACACAGCTACTACGTGATCCGGAACTCCGACCAGCTGTCGGGCTTCACCGAGCACGAGATCGAGATGGTGGCGCTGGTGGCCCGCTACCACCGCAAGAGCGCCCCATCGGCCAAGCATGCCGAGTTCGCCGCCCTGCGACCTCAGGACCAGGCCTCGGTGCGGACCATGGCCGGGATCTTGCGGGTGGCCATCGGCCTGGACCGCACCCATGCCGGGCTGGTGACGGCCGTGCGTTGCCGTCGCGGCGGCAAAACCCTGGTCATCGAGGCGGTCCCGGGGGAAGGAGCCGATCTCTCGCTCGAGCTCTACACCGCGGCCGAGCGCAAGGGGCTCCTCGAGGAGGTCCTGGGTCGCCCGGTTCGGGTTGTCGAGGCCGTCCCTGCCCCCGCGTAGCTGTTCTGCTCTAGCCGGCCTGGCGGCGGCGGGTCTCGGCTCGTCGAGCGACGTCGAGACAGGCGTCCACCAAGACAGGAAGGAAGGCGCCCGGGTCGGTGGCACACACCCCGTGGTCCCCGAACACGGGGTGCACGGTGGCGCCAGGGATGGACTCGGCCAGGCGGTGCTGGCGGTAGGGCGGCACGAGAGAGTCGGCCTCGGTCACTACCACCGCGCAGGGCACGTCGACCGAGCCGATCCAGTCCCGTGACGAGAAGTTCCCCAACGCCTGGCCGGCCTCCACCACCATGCGGGTGTCGTTGGCCAGGACTTCCTGGCGGGCCCATCGGCCGAGGTTGGACTGGTCGTAGCGCAGGTTCAACAGCCGTTCACCCATCGAACGATGGACGCGACGGGGGACGGCCCGGGCCGCGACCGACGCCACCCCCATCATGCCGAGAACGGCGCGTTCGCCCGGTCGTCCGCCGCGGAAGTTCCGGCTGGTGGCACACAGCACCAGGCCTTCGACCCGGTCGCGGTGGCGGCGCCAGGTCAACTGGGCGATCGGCCCGCCCATCGAGTAGCCGACCGGGATCAGCTGGTTGATGCCCAACTCGTCGGCCAGCGCGATGGCGTCATCGGCACAGTCCTCCAAGCGGAACCGGCGCCACGTGCGGATGCCCCGGCCATGACCACGATGATCGATACCGACCACATTGAAGTGGGCGGCCAATGGTTGATAGGCGGCGAACCAGTTCAGCGCGGCGTTGGCCGTCCAGCCGTGCAGGAGCATCAGGGTCGGTGCCCCGGGGGGTCCCGACGCCCGGCGCATCGACGTGCGCCCCCGGCCGGGAAGGTCGATGCGCTCGGCGGGCGGGAGGCCGGGTGGGTCAGGCTCGCTCATCGAGGAGGCTCCGGTCTCAGGAATGGTCGGTCAGGATCCGATGTCGACGATCTCGACCTTGAGGATGCCGCCCGGCGCGGCGAAGTCCACCACGTCCCCCACGGCCCGGCCGATGAGGGCGGCCCCGAGGGGGGAACCCGGTGACATGACCTCGAGATCCTCGCGGCGTTCCTCGATGGAGCCGATGAGATAGATCTCGGGTGAATCGTCGCCCTCGTGGAGGATGGTCACCACCGAGCCGGCCTGCACGGTGGCATTGCCGTCCACCTCGACGATCTCGGCGTCGAGCAGCAGCGCAGCCAGATGGTTGATGCGCCCCTCCATCTTGCCCTGCTCCTCTTTGGCGGCGTGGTAGTCGCCGTTCTCCTTGAGGTCGCCGAGCTCGCGGGCCGCTTGGATCTTACGGGCGATGTCGGTCCGGCCGTGGGTGACGAGGTTCTCGTGCTCGGCGGCCAGGCGGTCGTGGGCCTCTTGGGAGAGGTGATAGGTCTCAGGCACGGCCAACATGCTAGCGACGGCTGGTCCCCGGCCCGCTTCGAGGTTGACGTTCGCCGTGACCGACACCACACTGTGGTCAGTGCTTTTCTCCGCTACCGCCCCTGTCATCGTTATCGACTAGCGCACCTCACCCCGTGGTGTGCGCTGCTGACCGTCCACTCTGGTGGGCGGTTTTCTCGTTCTAGGAGGCCGATTTTCTGTGAGTGACCAGTCCAGCCCGCATCGAGTCGGCGTCATCGGCGGCGACGGCATCGGTCCCGAGGTGATCGCCGAGGCCCTGAAGGTGGTGCGCGCCACCGGCGTGGAGCTCGACACCGTCGACTACGACCTGGGCGGTGCCCGGTACCAGCGTGACGGGATGGTGCTCACGGACGAGACGGTGGACGAATGGCGAGGCCTCGACGCCTTGTTGTTGGGGGCGGTGGGCACGCCGGACGTTCCCCCCGGCGTTATCGAGCGCGGCCTCCTGCTCAAGATGCGTTTCGACCTGGATCTCTACATCAACCAGCGGCCGTTCCTGGCCCCCGACGGCTCGCATGACTTCATCGTCATCCGGGAGAACACCGAGGGCACCTACGCTGGGGAGGGCGGGTTCCTGCGCAAGGGCACTCCTCACGAGGTGGCCACCCAGGGCTCGGTCAACACCCGCATGGGCGTTGAGCGCTGTGTCCGCTACGCGTTCGATCTGGCCCACAGCCGCCCTCGCAAGCACCTGACCCTGGTCCACAAGACGAACGTCCTCACCTTCGCCGGCGACCTGTGGGAGCGCACCTTCAACGAGGTGGCGGCTGACTACCCGGACGTCGCAACGGCCTACAACCACGTGGATGCCGCCTGCATCTACTTCGTGCAGTCACCCCAGCAATACGACGTGATCGTGACCGACAACCTCTTCGGCGACATCCTCACCGATCTCGGTGGTGCCGTCTCGGGGGGGATCGGCCTGGCCTCGTCGGGCAACCTCAACCCGGCCCGCACCGGCCCGTCGATGTTCGAACCGGTCCACGGCTCGGCCCCCGGACTTGCGGGTCAGGCCAAGGCCAATCCCGTCGCCGCCATCCTGTCGGCGGCCATGATGCTCGAGTTCCTCGGGGAGGCCGCCGCCGCCGCCCGCATCCGCAAAGCCTGTGGCGACACCGCCACGCTGACCGGCTCCACGTCCGAGATCGGCGACCAGGTCGCCAACCGCCTCTAGTCGACGCACGACACCTCAGGAGATCCCGATGCCCATCACGCCCACCGACAAGATCTGGATGAACGGCAAGCTCGTCGACTGGGATGCGGCCCAGATCCACATCCTGACCCACACCCTGCACTACGGCATGGGGGTGTTCGAGGGGATCCGGGCCTACGAGACGGCCGACGGTCCCGCCGTGTTCCGCCTCACGGACCACATGAAACGGCTGCACAACTCGGCCCGCATCATGATGATGGAGCTGCCCTATTCGGTTGACGAGCTGGTGCAGGCCACGAAGGACGTCGTGCGCGCGTCGGGTCTGCCGTCGGCCTACATCCGACCCATCGCCTACTACGGCTACGGCGAGATGGGGCTGAACACTCTGCCGTGCACGGTGGACGTGGCCATTGCCTGCTGGCCGTGGGGTGCGTACCTGGGCGACGAGGCCGTGTCCAAGGGCGTGCGCATGAAGATCTCGTCGTGGACGCGCCATGACCACAACACCATGCCGCCTGCGTCCAAGACGACCGGCAACTACGTCAACTCCTCGCTGGCCAAGGTCGAGGCCCTCAAGTCCGGCTACGACGAGGCCATCATGTTGAGCCCGCAGGGCTTCGTCAGCGAGTGCACCGGCGAGAACATCTTCGCGGCGCGCGACGGCGTGCTCATCACGCCGCCCCTCGCCGCCGGCGCCCTGGAGGGGATCACCCAGGATTCCGTCATGACCATCGGCCGCGACCTCGGCTTCGAGTCGCGCTTCGACCACCTCACCCGCAGTGACCTGTACGTCTGCGAGGAGATGTTCGTGTGTGGTACCGCGGCTGAGATCAGCGCGGTGAACTCCGTCGACGACCGAGAGATCCCGTGCCCCGGTCCCATGACCACCGCACTCGCCGCCGAGTACGCCCGCGCCGTGCGGGGCGAGGTCGATCGCTACAAGAACTGGCTCGACTATGTCGACTGAGCTGCCGACGTCGGTCGAGATCTTCGACACCACCCTGCGCGACGGGGCCCAATTCGAGGGTATCTCGCTCACCGTCGAGGACAAGCTGCGGGTGGCCGAGCAGCTCGACTGGCTCGGCGTGCACTGGATCGAGGGCGGCTATCCCCAGGCCAACCCCAAAGACGCCGAGTTCTTCAAACGGGCGCCCACCGAGCTGTCGCTGTCCAGCGCGGCGCTGGTGGCCTTCGGCTCGACCCGCCGTCCCGCGGGCAAGGTCGACGTCGACCCGACCCTGCAGGCATTGGTCGAGGCCGAGACCTCCACCGTGTGCATCGTCGGTAAGAGCTGGGATTTCCACGTGACCGAGGCCCTGCGGACCACGCTGGACGAGGGTGTGGCCATGGTGGGCGAGTCGGTGGCGTTCCTGGCCGGCGCCGGCCGCCGGGTGTTCTTCGACGCTGAGCACTTCTTCGACGGCTACAAGGCCAACCCCGAATACGCGCTGCGGGTGCTGGAGGCAGCCGCCACCAACGGTGTGGCCTGCGTGGTGCTGTGTGAC
>DHIQ01000198.1:368-7624 GCA_002403895.1 Candidatus Neomicrothrix sp. UBA4742 | reverse complement strand
ATGGCCGGGGGACGCAGCTGATGGGTTGGGGAGGAGCACCCGCGGGGTCACCCTTCGCCGGCCCGGGCGCCGGCGCGTCGAGTGCGGCCGCGGGGCTGCCCTTTGCCGGCATCCCGGAGGAGTTGGCCAAGAAGGTCGAGGCCCTCCTCGCCACCGAACCCGATCATCCCGACGACGATGTCGAGTTCCACCAGGTCCCGACGGCCCACGAGCGCGAGTCCTTCACCCTGCGCTCGTTCATCGGCGAGCACCGCAAGGCCATGGTGCTCGCGTTCGGGTTGGTCGTGATCGAGACCCTGGCCCAACAGGCCGGTCCGCTGCTGACCCAGATCGGCATCGACAAGGGCATCGGCAACAAGGACGTGGCCGTCCTGTTCGCCGTCGCCGCCGTCTATCTGGTCACCATCCTGGTCACTATGCTCGCCAGCTACGGGCGCATCGCCTTCACCGGTCGACTGGGCGAGACGCTCATGTTCGAGCTGCGGGTGCGGGTCTTCTCCCATTTCCAGCGCCTGTCGCTCGACTTCTTCACCGAGGAGAAGGCGGGCCGGCTCATGACCCGTATGACGAGCGACATCGACGCGCTCACCACCCTGTTCCAGGACGGGCTGGTGAACCTGGCGGTGCAGGGGCTCACCCTCGTCGTCATCGCCGTCGTGCTCTTTGTGATGAGTCCCACCCTGGCTCTCATCATGATCGTGGTCGTCGTCCCGCTGATGCTGGCCATGACGCTGTGGTTCCGTTCGGCCAGCGATCGGGGCTACCTCGTGGTGCGCGACCGCATCGCCGAGGTACTGGCCGACCTGCAGGAGAGCCTGTCGGGCATTCGCATCATCGCCGCCCACAACCGTCGGGCCCACAACGTGATCCACCACGACAACGTCGTCGGCGAGCACAAGGACGCCAACCTGTACACGTCGCGGGTGGGGGCGATCTACGGTCCGGGCACCGAGGCGGTCGGGGTCATGGGCCAGGCGCTGATCCTGCTGATCGGCGGGAAGATGGTCCTCAACGGCAGCCTCAGCCTGGGCGAGCTCACCGCCTTCGTGCTCTACCTGACCGCCTTCTTCGCCCCGATCCAGCAACTCGTCCAGCTCTACAACACCTACCAGCAGGGTCAGTCGGCGGTGACCAAGCTGCGTGACCTGCTGGCCACCGAGCCGACCGTGGCCGAAGCCCCCGACGCCGTGGAACTGCCGGCGATCGCCGGGTCGGTCGACCTCGACGACGTGACCTTCGGGTACTCATCGGACGTGGTGGTGCTGCGCGACGTGGATCTGCACATCGCCGCCGGGGAGACGTTCGCCCTCGTCGGTCCCACCGGTGCCGGCAAGTCGACGATCGCCAAGCTGGTCACCCGGTTCTATGACCCGCTGTCGGGCACGGTGCGCATCGACGGGCAGGACCTGCGCTCGGTGACGTTCCACTCGCTACGTCGCCAGCTCGGCGTGGTGCCCCAGGAGCCGTTCCTGTTCGCCGGCACGATCCGCGACAACGTGGCCTTCGCCCGGCCCGACGCCACCGACGACGAGGTGCTCGAAGCGTGCGACGCCGTGGGCATCGACGACCTGATCGAGCGATTGCCCGACGGCATCCATTCCGTCGTCCACGAGCGGGGCTCGTCGCTGTCGTCCGGCGAGCGGCAGCTATTGGCGCTGGCGCGGGCCTTTCTGGCCCGCCCCCGGGTCCTGGTGCTGGACGAAGCCACATCGAACCTCGACCTACGGTCCGAAGCCAAGATAGAACGGGCCCTGGACGTGCTGCTCGACGGGCGTACCGCCATCATCATCGCCCACCGGTTGGCCACCGCCATGCGGGCCGACCGCATCGCCGTGGTGGACCGCGGGGGCATCGTCGAACTCGGCACCCACGACGAGTTGGTGGCCCTCGGCGGTCAATACGCGGAGATGTACGCGACCTGGGTCAGCCACACCGAGGGCGCCCCCACCTGATCTCTCACCTGTTCCCCGGGGAGCGACTAGAACCTTCGGGTGAGCCCCCTCGGACTGGTCATCGCCGCGCTGGCCATGATGGCGGGGACGCTGGTCCAGGGGTCCATCGGCTTCGGGACGAACCTGGTGGCGGCGCCGATCCTGGCCATCATCAACCCGGACCTGGTGCCGGTGCCGGTGATCCTGGCCTCGTTCGTGTTCAACGTGCTCGTGGCCCGCCGTGACCAGGGCGAGCGACCGTGGCAGATCATGCGCTTGCCCATCATCGGCTCGGTACCGGCCAGCGTGGCCGGCGCCGCCGCGGTGGCACTGGTGAGCCAGCGGGGCCTGGGGATCTTGTTCGGCGTGCTGGTACTGGTCGGGGTGGCCCTCAGCGCGTCGGGCCGCCATCCCCGCCACACGCCTCGGGCGCTGCTCGCCGCCGGTGCCGCGTCGGGCTTCATGGCCACCACCACCGGCATCGGCGGACCGCCCATGGCCCTGATGTTCCAGCGCGAGCGAGGACCCCAGCTGCGCGCCGCGCTGGCCCGCTTCTTCGGGGTCGGTTCGGTAGTGTCGTTCGTGACGCTCCTGGCGTTCGGGCAGGTCGCGTGGGCCGACTTCGCGCGGGCCGCCGTGCTCATCCCCGGGGGCCTGTTCGGCTTCTGGCTCTCCAAGCACCTGGCCCACCGCCTCGACCATGGCTACGTCCGCCATGTGGTGCTGGCCGTGTCGGCCACGTCGGCCGTCATCGTGCTCGTCCGGGCTCTGCTCTGAGTCGCTTGTCGGCCGCCGCCGGCCCCGGCCGTTCCGACCATGACACGCAAGGTCAGGACGAATGCTTCTTGGCCGCCTTGGCCAGGGTCTTCAGCTCGTCCAGCATGAGATCGGCCAGGTCGTCGAGATCCGGCACCAGCTCGCGGCATGACACCAGACCGAAGTCGAGCCTGTCGCAGTAGGACTGCACGGTGACGTTGAGGCCCTGACCCTCGACGATGGTGGACACCGGGTAGTAGTGCAGCACCTTGGCCCCGTTGAGGTACAGCGGCTGGCGGGGGCCGGGCACGTTGGAGATGACCAAGTTGAACGGCGGGTTGAGCCGGTCGCCGACCTTGAGCCGGGTGGCCAGGCGGATGGCGCGGGTGGCCAGCGCCGGCGGGGCGAACTGCGAGTACTCGGTGAGCACATCGGCCGGCAGCAGGGTGAAGCGGTCCTTGGCCACGTCCATCGCCTCGTGCACCGCCCCCACTCGGGCGATGGGGTCGGACTGATCGGTGGGAATGGGCGCGAAGATCGCCGACACCCGGTTGGTCCAGCGGTCTTCTTCCTCGCCGGTGCGAATCGACACCGGGATCATGGCCACCAGTGGGTTGGTGGGCAGGGCGTCATGGCCCTCGAGGTAGGCGCGCAGGGCCCCACTCACCACGGCCATGACCACGTCGTTGACGGTGGCCCCCAGCGCGTTCTTGATCTGCTTCACGTCTTCGAGGCTGGCCGTGCGAATCGCCACCCGGCGATGAGGGGTGATGGCCCCGTTGAACGGCGTGGGCGGGGCGGTGCCGGCCGGGACGGTGGGGGGCACGTCGGTCTCGATCGGCGTCCGGCTGCCGATCATGGCCCGCGGGTTGGGGAAACTCCGAGCCACCTCGGCCAGGCCCACCAGCCCCCGGTTGCGGGTGAGCTCGCCCACGGCGCGCAGGCTCCGCACCTGCAGTCGGGCCAGCTTGCCCGGCTTGCGCAGCACATCGGTCAGGGCTTGGCGCAGGACCACGGGCGCCGACGGCACCGGCTCCGCCGTCCACCGGTCGATGATGCCGGCCAGTTCGTCGTCCACCTCGAGATCCTCGTCGGGGGCATCGTCGAACATGATGGACATGAACTCGGCCCCCGAGGCGCCGTCGACGGTGGCGTGATGGACCTTGGTGAGGATGGCGAAACGGTCATCGGGCAGCCCCTCGATGACGTAGGCCTCCCACAGCGGGTGGGAGCGGTCGAGGGGGCGACCCACGATCCGAGCCACCAGGTTGGCCAGCTGGGCGTCGTCACCCGGAGGTGGGACCGCGGTCTCGCGCAGGTGGTAGTCGAGGTCGAAGTCAGGGTCCCGGATCCAGTACGGGTGGTCCAGCTCGAAGGGCACCTCCACCACCCGGCGCCGCAGTGGCTCCAGCAGGGGCAGGCGGTGCTCGATCTGGGCTCGCAGCGCCTCATAGGCGCTCCAGCCCTCGACGTCGGGCTTTTGGAAGATCGACAGGCCACTGACGTGGCCGAACGAACTGGAGGTCTCCATGTAGAGGAAGCTGGCGTCCGTACCGGTGAGCTGCTTCACGATGGCCCCCTTCCGCCCCCCCGAACCGGACAGGCGTGTCCCCCGAACGTAGCCCCGCGGCCCGATCCCGGCCCGGGCGGCCGGCCGATAGGGTGCCGGCCGTGATCGATGCGACGACCGCGGCTTTGGTCCTCGACCACGTGTCGCTGATACGCGACGAGCGCACCATCCTCGACGCCGTCGACTGGACGGTCGAGACCGATCAGCGGTGGGTGGTCCTGGGCCGCAACGGGTCGGGCAAGACGTCACTGATCCGCATCGCCTCGCTCTAC
Source organism: Candidatus Neomicrothrix sp. UBA4742 (assembly GCA_002403895.1). Classification (GTDB taxonomy): domain Bacteria; phylum Actinomycetota; class Acidimicrobiia; order Acidimicrobiales; family Acidimicrobilacustridaceae; genus UBA4742. The sequence goes on along the minus strand of DHIQ01000198.1, from coordinate 3,095 downwards.
CTGCACCCGTCGAGTGGGGAGGTACGGGTGCTGGGCGAGACCCTGGGCCGCACCGACGTGCGCCGGGTGCGTACCCGGGTGGGGTTGGCCAGCCCGTCGCTGGCTGACCAGTTACGCGGTGACCTGACCCCGACCGAGATCGTCATGACGGCCCGCTACGCCGCCCTCGAGCCATGGTGGCACTCCTACGACGATGCCGACCGCTCCCGGGCCCGCTCGCTGCTCGACCGCATGGGCTGTGGACACCTGGCCTACCAGCGCTTCGTGCTGTTGTCATCGGGCGAGCGGCAACGGGTTCTGCTGGCCCGCACCCTGATGACCGAGCCCGGCCTGTTGTTGCTGGACGAGCCCACCGCTGGCCTCGATCTGGGCGGACGGGAGGAGCTCGTCTCCAACCTCGGAACCCTGGCCCTCGACCCGGCGACGCCGCCCACCGTGCTGGTGACCCATCATGTCGAGGAGATCCCGGCCGGGTTCACCCACGTCCTGTTGCTCACCGATGGGCGGGTGCAGGCGTCGGGCCCTGTCGACGACGTCCTGACGGCGGGCAGCCTCTCGGCGTGTTTCGGGCTCGCCCTGGACCTCACCCGCGACCGCGATCGCTGGACCGCCCGCTCCCGTTCCTGACAGCCCCAACCCGGTCGCGACCGGCGGTCAGGACCGTGGTCAGGAGCTGAGGCGTTGGAGCAGGGCGGGGCGAGACCGCTCGATGGCGTCGCTGAGCAGCTTCTCCAACACCGAACCCCCGAACACGCCGCCGTAGTGCAACCTCATGACCAGTCGGCTGGCCGGACCGTCGGCGTCTGCCTCGACGGGTTGGACCTCGGCCTCGAGCACCCAGTCCGAGTGGTTCCGACCATCGTGTTCCCGCCGCTCGAAGCGCACCAGACCGGGGGCATCGCACGTCGTGCGCACCATGCGCAGGCGCTTGGAACGGGCCAGCGGACCGAGCCGGCCCCGCAGGTCGACCAGCCACGCGGCATCGCCGTCATCGTCAGGGTGCGGCGGGGCGACCTCCGCCCGTTCCACGATCTCCAGCCATTCGGGATAGCCGCCGAGGTCGTCCACCGAGTCGAACAGTTGCGCGGGGGGACACGGCGCTTCCAGATCGGCGGTGACATCCATGACCCCATTGTGCCGGGTCCCGGGCGGCTCCCGTGCCGGGGCCATCCCTCGAGAGGTCGCTATGCCCTGTCGGCGGGGCGGCGTCCGGCTCCAGCGACACCGCCTCCGGCAGGATCAGCGGGCCGGGAGGCACGAGTCGTTCCCGTTCAGGCAGATGACGTCGTGATCGCGCTCGGATAGCAGGTTGGCGAACTTCACCGTGCACGTGCCTTCGGATGTGGACCCGGTGGCCAGATGTCGCGCCGTCACCAGGATCTTCACCGGCGGGAACCCTGCCGTCGGTCGTCCGGGCACCTGGTGGTTTCGCTCACCGGGCGCGTGGCCCCCGCGGTGGCGACGCCGCTCGATTTCGCGGTCGGTCGGCGTCATGATGGACCCATGTTCGACCTCGACGACTTCCTCGCCCGCTGCCAGGACGCCAGCGCCGACACCGAGCCCCGCCGGGCGATCCGGGAGGTGCTGGCCCGGGCGCTGACCAACCCCGATGCGATCGCCGAGGCCCTGGCTCCCGCCGAGGCCGGGATCACGCTCCTGCACCACGCCGACGACCTCACCGTCCTGCACGTGGTGTGGCCGCCGAAGATGGAGCTCTATCCCCACGACCACCGAATGTGGGCGGCCATCGGCATCTACACCGGCCAGGAGGACAATGCGTTCTACCGGCGCAGTGGCCCCGGCCTGCCCACCCTGACCGAGTCGGGCGGCAAGCAGCTGACCACCGGGGACACCGTCGTGCTCGGCCACGACACCATCCACCGCGTCACCAACCCGGGCACCCGTCCCACCGGGGCCATCCACATCTACGGCGGCGACTTCGTGAACCAGCCCCGCAGCCAATGGGGTCCGGGGCCCGTCGAGGAACGGCCCTACGACTACGACGACGCCCGGCGCCAGTTCCGCGCGGCCAACGAGGCCTGGCAGGCGTCACGCTCCTGAGCGACGCCGGGCTCCGCGACCGAGGGCGTGGACGCCGGCCGGGTCGATCCGCACCGACACCGTGGCTCCGGTCGCCATCGGCGGCCGCACCGCCCCGTTCCAACCCCCCGCCACGGTGGTCTCCAGGCTGAGGTCACCGAAGCGCAGCGCCACTCGCCACTGACCGCCCTGGAACACGACGTCGTCCACCCTGGCCATCCCGACCGGGCCCACCCCCGCCTCCGCCTCGGGGCCCAACGTCACGGCCTCGGGTCGGACCAGCAGCACCACCGGGCCGTCCTCGATCCCCGCCGCCGGCACCGGCCCCCAAGGGGCTTGGGCCACCCCGTGGCGCACCTCGGCGTCGACCAGGTTGGCGAAGCCCAAGAAGCGGGCCACGAACGGCGTCGCCGGCCGCGTCCACAACTCGGCCGGGGGCCCGACCTGGGCCGCCCGCCCGTCTTCCATCACCACCACCCGATGGCCCAGGCCCAGCGCTTCGGTCTGGTCGTGGGTCACGTACAGGACCCCCACCCCGACCTCGGCGAACAGCTCCCGCAGCTCGACCACCAAGCGATCGCGCAGGGTGCGGTCCAGCGCCCCCAGCGGCTCGTCCAGCATCAACAGCTCGGGACTCGGCGCCAACGCCCGGGCCAGGGCGACCCGCTGGCGCTCCCCTCCCGACAG
>DHIQ01000198.1:0-179 GCA_002403895.1 Candidatus Neomicrothrix sp. UBA4742 | reverse complement strand
CCGCTGGCGCTCCCCTCCCGACAGGGTGGATACCGCTCGCCGCTCGGCGCCACCCAACCCCACCAACGCCAACAGCTCGCCCACCCGGGCGTCGCGATCGGCGGCGCGGTCACCTCGCATGCGCAGCCCGAAGGCCACGTTGTCGCCCACGTCGCGGTGCGGGAACAGCGCGTAGTCCT
>DHIQ01000255.1:9351-9659 GCA_002403895.1 Candidatus Neomicrothrix sp. UBA4742 | reverse complement strand
CCACCACGAGTCGAAGTGCCGGCCCGACACCACATCGGCTGGGACCCGCTCGTCGTAGAGCTGTTCGAGGGTGTCGGTGTCCACGACCAGGTCATGACGGCGAAAGCGGTGTTCGAGCTCCTCCAGCTCCGCCAGCAGCACCCGGTTCTGCTCGATGAACGGGTGGGGGCTGTTCCGCTCGCCCTGCACCAGGGCGTGGCGCACGAACAGCTCGCGGGCGTGGTCGGGATCCACCGTGGCGTACCCCACCAGCCGGTTGGTGACGATGGGTAGGCCGTAGAGGGTGATCCGTTCGTAGACCATGGCGG
>DHIQ01000255.1:0-9066 GCA_002403895.1 Candidatus Neomicrothrix sp. UBA4742 | reverse complement strand
CTGTAGCTGCGCTTGACCAGGTGCCCAGCGAGGTCCTCGGCCCACTCGGGTTGGATGCGGGCGACGGTGCGGCCCCACAGTCGGGAGGTCTCCACCAGCTCGGCGGCCATCACCCAGGCGGGTTGCTTGCGGGCCAGCGACGAGCCCGGGAAGATGGCGAAGCGAGCGTTGCGGGCGCCGAGGTAGTCCCGGGACACGGGGAGCTTCTGGCCGACGTGGGACAACAACCCGGCCAGCAGCGACCGATGGATCATCTCCGCTTGGGCGGGCTCCGTGTTCTGCGCCATGCCCAGGTCGGCCACCACCCGACGCAATTGGGCATGGACGTCCTGCCACTCCCGCACCCGCGGGTGGTTGAGGTACTCGCTCCGGCACAGGCGGCGGAACTGGCCCGAGGAGCGTTGGCGCTGCTGCTCACGCACGTAGCGCCACAGGTTCACATACGCCAGGAAGTCGGAGGTGTCGTCGGCGAAGCGGGCATGCATCTGATCGGCGGCGGGAGCGTGGTCGGCCGGGCGTTCGCGGGGATCCTGGATGGACAGGGCCGAGGCGATGATCAACACCTCGCGGAGACACCCGTTGCGTTCGGCCTCCAACACCATGCGGCCGAAGCGCGGGTCGACCGGCAGGCGGGCCAGGTGCCGACCGATGGGGGTGAGGCGTTGGCGACCGTCGCCCGCTCCTGGTTCGAGGGCGCCGAGCTCCTGCAGCAGGCGCACACCGTCGGTGATGGCGCGCGCATCAGGGGGGTCGATGAACGGGAAGGCCGCGATGTCGCCCAACCCGATGGCGGTCATCGCCAGGATGACGGACGCCAGGTTGGTGCGCAGGATCTCCGGGTCGGTGAACTCGGGGCGGGCGGTGAAGTCATCCTCGGCGTAGAGCCGGATGCAGATGCCAGCGGCCACCCGGCCGCAGCGACCGGCCCGCTGGTTGGCCGAAGCCTGCGACACGGGCTCGATGGGCAGCCGCTGCACCTTGAGTCGGGCGCTGTAGCGCGAGATGCGGGCGGTCCCGGGGTCGATGACGTAGCGGATGCCGGGCACGGTCAGCGACGTCTCGGCCACGTTGGTGGCCAACACGATCCGCCGGCCCGGGTGAGGGGCGAAAACACGGTGCTGCTCGGCCGACGACAGCCGCGCATACAGCGGGAGGATCTCGGTGTCCGGGAGGTCGAGGCCACGCAGCGCCTCGGACGTGTCACGGATCTCCCGCTCCCCTGACAGGAAGACCAACACGTCGCCGGGGGGCTCGCGCCGCAACTCACCGGCGGCGTCGATGATGGCGCCGATCTGGTCGGAGGAGTCAGAGACCGGCCGATACCGCATCTCCACCGGGTAGGTGCGGCCCGTCACCTCGATGACCGGCGCACCGCCGAAGTGGGCGGAGAAGCGAGCGGTCTCGATGGTGGCCGAGGTGACGATCACCTTGAGGTCAGGGCGGCGGGGCAGCAGCTGGGCCAGGTAGCCGAGGATGAAGTCGATGTTCAGGCTCCGCTCGTGGGCCTCGTCCACGATGATCGTGTCGTAGGCCGACAGGGTGCGGTCGCGGCGGAGCTCGGCCAGCAGGATCCCGTCGGTCATGAGCTTCACCATCGTGGCGTCGCCCACCCGGTCGGTGAAGCGCACCGCGTAGCCCACCGCCTCACCCAACTCGACCCCGAGCTCCTGGGCGATGCGATCGGCCACCGTGCGCGCCGCCAGCCGCCGCGGTTGGGTGTGGCCGATCATGGCTTCGACGCCCCGGCCCAGCTCGAGGCAGATCTTGGGCAGCTGGGTGGTCTTGCCCGACCCGGTCTCGCCGGCCACGATTACGACCTGGTGCTCGGCGATGGTCTCGGCGATCTCCTGGCGGCGCTGGGAGACGGGGAGCGCCTCGGGGTAGGTGATGTCGGGCAGGGCGAGGCGGCGCAGGGCGCGACATTCCTCGGTGTCGCGCGGTGACGTTCCCCGTTCCCTCGACCTGACCATGGGGGTCGAGGATACGGAACTGGGGGAAGGCCGGTATCCGCCGTCAGCCCGGTGGGGGTGGTGGGCCCGGCTCGATCACCCCATCTCCCGACGCAGGAACTCGTCGACCCTGGTGAGGCCCTCACCACGCAAGATCACCGTCACCGCCCCAGCCTGCCCCACATCGCGTCACCGTGACGCCGTTCTGCGGGGACGGGGAGTCCCCCCGGGGCGATTAGACGATGATGCGTTCCTCAGGGGCGCGGACACCGATCACCGCGAGGGTTCGGCCCATACCCAGGAACATGCCGCAACAAATCGTCAGATCGGCGATCTCGTCGTCGGCGAAGGCGGCGTGCAGGCGACCCCAGAACTCGTCGTCCATGGCCAGGTGGTCGAGGGCGAAGCGCTGGGCGAACTCGGCGGCGAGGCGCTCCCGGTCGGTGAGCACCTCACTGGCGCGCCAGTTCGCCACCTCGGCGTAGAAGCCATCGTCGATGCCGGCGGCGGCCGCGCCACGGGCGCGCGTGTCCTGACAGACGACGCAGTCGTTGATGAGGGCGATCGTCCACCGGGCCGCCTCGCGCTCACGCAACGGGAGTTGGGTGTTGCCGTAGACGGCCTCGGACAGGGCGCCCATGCCCACCGCCATGTCCACGCGGAGCAGCGCCCAGTCGACGTGCTCCCCCATCCCACGATCCGGAAAGGAGATGTTCGGCATGCCCCTGACCCTAGAACACGTTTCGATTGTGGCCTAGCGCGGACCGGGCCAGGATGGGCCCGAGCCACGACAGGACCGATGCCGATGTCGGCAACGACCGCAACTCGACCCCACGGATCCCTAAGGTTCGATCCGTTCGATCCGGCGACCATGCGTTCGCCGTTCGCGCTCTATGCCCAACTGCGGGACGAGGCGCCCGCTCACTTCCAGCGCTACGACGAGATTCTCAACTCCGACCGGGCGCGGCGGGTAGCGAACGAGGGGTTCTACGTGCTGTCCCGCTTCGATGACGTGTTCGAGGCGGCCCGCGACACCGAGACGTTCTCGTCGGCCCGGGGGCTGTCGCTCGACGGAGGGGACGCCGAGGCCCTCGGCCTCGTGCCCACCATCGTGATGCTCGACCCTCCCACCCACACCGCCTATCGACGGCTCGTGTCACGAGGGTTCACCCCGCGGGTCGTGGCGACCCTGGAACCCGAGATCCGCGCCTTCGTCGAGGGCCGCCTCGACGGGCTCGAGGAGTCCCTCCGTCGTGACGGCACCGCGGATCTCATCAAGGCCCTCGCCCGGCCCCTCCCGAGCTTTGTCGTCGCCACCTATCTCGGCGTGCCGGATGTCGACCGCAAGCAGTTCGACCGCTGGACGGACGCGATCGTGGCCGGCAACGCCGCCGAGAACGTGTTGGGCCAAGCCCGGGATGCCGTGGCCGAGCTCTACGCCTACTTCGCCGAGCTGGTCGAGCGGCGGCGCCGCGAGCCGGGCGACGACATGATCACCACCCTGGTGCAGGCGTCGCTCGACGGTGAGCCGGTATCGGTGGAGCAGATCCTCGGCTACGCGTTCGTGATGGTGGCGGGCGGCAACGACACCACCACGGGCTTGATCGGGGGAGCGGCCGCATTGCTAGGCAACAACCCGGACCAGCGGCGTCGGCTGGTCGACGACCCGTCAATGATCGGAGATGCGATCGACGAGTTCCTCCGGTTGACCTCGCCGGTGCAGGGCCTGTCGAGGTGCGTGACTCGAGCCATCTCGCTTCACGGCGTCGACATCCCCGCCGGAAGCCGGGTGCACCTGCTGTACGGAGCCGCCAACCGTGACCCACGAGAGTTCGGGCCCGACGCCGAGAAGCTCGACATCCAGCGGCGGCCCGGCCGAATCATGAGCTTCACCACGGGGCCGCACTACTGCCTGGGCGCGTCCGCGGCCCGCCTGCAGGGCCGAGTCGCCATCGAGGGCTTGCTGCGGCGCTTCCCCGATTTCGAGGTCGACGCGTCGAACGCCAGCTACGCCGCGGGCGCGTTCGTCCGACGGTTCACCTCGCTCCCCTTCACCCCGGGTCGTCGCTGAGGTCGATCAGCGCCGACCGATTCAGGTCCCGGACGTCGGTGACGCCGGTAAGGCCGAGCGCCACCTCCATCTCACCGCGCAGGATGCGCAGCACGTGGGTGACGCCCTTCTCCCCTCGGGCGGCGACGGCATAGGCCCACGGTCGGCCGATCAGACACGCTCGCGCGCCGAGGGCGAGCGCCTTCACTACGTCGAGGCCGCTGCGGATGCCGCCATCGACGAGCACCTCGGCCCGATCGCCGACGGCCTCGACGATCGCCGGGAGGGCCGTGATTGTCGAGGGCACGTCATCGAGCTGGCGCCCGCCGTGGTTCGAGACGACGATGGCGTCCGCTCCGCGGGCCACCGCCTCGCTGGCGTCCTGGGGGTCGAGGATCCCCTTCAACACGATTCTGCCGGCCCAGTTCTCGCGAACCCAGGCGAGGTCGTCCCAGGTCACGCTTGGATCGAACTGGCTGTCGACCCATGCCCGGAACGCGTCGGGCGTGGACGCCCCCGGCACCGCCTTCTCGAGGTTGCCGAACGTCAGCGGTTTGCCGCCGAGAGCGACGTCACGGACCCACCCCGGGTGGCGGGCGAAGTCGAAACCCCGCACCAGCTTCTTCATCGCCGGGAGGGAGCCGGCCATGCCGTTGCGGACGTCCCGGTAGCGGGCACCCACCACGGCGAGGTCGACGGTGAGCACGAGCACGCGGCAACCTGCGGCCTGCGCGCGGCGCATGAGGTCCTCGGCGTAGGCGCGGTCGCGCATCACGTACAGCTGGTACCAGAACGGCCGGTCGGTGGCGGCGGCGACCTCCTCGATCCCACAGATCGACACGGTGGACTCACAGAACGGCACGCCGGCTCGGGCGGCGGCCCGGGCGGCCTGTACCTCGGCCCGCTGAGCGAACATGCCCGCCAGACCGACTGGGGCGAGCACGACCGGGAGGGAGAGCTCCTCGCCGAGAACCGTCGTCCCCAGCTTCCGTACAGACACATCACGCAGCACCCGCTGCCGGAGCCGTATCCGGCGGAGGTCGGCCATGTTCGCGGCCATCGTCGCCTCCTCGTAGGCGCCACCGTCGATGTAGTCGAACAGCTGACGGGGCAGGCGGCGACGCGCCAGCTCCCGGTAGTCGCGCACCGATGCCGGGGCGAGCCCGAGCGGGCGATCACGACTGTTCATGGCAGGCTCCCACAGATCGTCAGCAACCCCGTGGTCATCGTTGGGGAGCCTATGGCGCGGAGAGCTGGCGCAGTCGTTCGAGCTGATCGAGGTCGAGCGCCTGGAAGACCTCGTGTGAGGCGACGTTCTGGCGCAGCTGCTCCGGAGACGTCGCACCAAAGAGAACGCTTGCGAGTCGGGGATGGGACAAGGCGAACGAGAACGCCAGGCTGGTCGGGGTCACGCCCCACTCCTGCGCCAACTCCACCAGGGCCCCGGCCTGGCGGTCGCCACCGACCTCAGCTGGCGTACGACCGTCCACCGTCGAGCGCCCGGTTTCGCCGCGCCCGTACTTGCCGGTCAGCGTGCCACCGGCCAGGACGTACGACGCCACCAAGCCGGCGCTGGCGTCGTCGAGCACCGCCTCCATGGCCGGGTCCTCGACCCAGCCGCGGTGGGCCAAGCTGTAGGGCAGTTGGGCCGCAGCGGGCAGCGGCGCGCCGAGTGAACGCGCTGCTGTCACGGCCTCGTCCAGAGCCGCCGCTGACCAGTTGCCGATGCCCCACGCTCGAGCTCGGCCGGACGAGATCAAGCTGGCCATCTGTCCCACGAGATCGGGGATCGCAAGTCCCGTCGGCGGTGGCATGGTGTAGATGAGATCGACGTGGTCGAGTCCCATCCGACCGAGGGAGCCGTCGAGTTCGGCGATGGCGTCTTGGTCGGGCCAGAACTCCCACCACAGCTTGTTGGCCACCACAACCTGATCCCGTGGCCATCCCGCGGCGCGGAACAGTTCGCCGAAAACCACCTCGGAGTACCCGGTCGGGATCGGTGCCGTCCCGGTCTCGTCGTCGTACCGGGCGTCATCGAGGAACGTGATGTCGACCTCGCGGGCGGCCCGCATGATCGCCAGACCCTGTTCACGGGAGATGCGCTCGAAGGTGCGCCACGACCCGAGAGAGAACAAGGACACGTGCAGGCCAGATAACCCGAGCGGACGGTGCGGAAGCGCAGTGATAACGAGAAGGTACCCGCTGAGCAGGGGAGCCCGATCCACAGCCGGCTCGATTCCCTCATGCTGTCGGCCCACGGTGAGCACGACCCCGTGCACTAGTCCTGATCGCCGATCGCACGAGATGGGCGTGGTCCAGGCGTCCTAGGGTGGCGTGACGAGTGATCCACGAGGGGGAAGTTCATGGAGCGGTTCGAGGGGCGCATCGCCGTCGTCACCGGCGGGGGCACGGGCATGGGTCGGGAGTTGGTCCGCCAACTCGCCGCCGAGGGATGCGACGTGGCCATGTGTGACGTGACCGCCGACCCCATGGCCGAGACAAGAGCGCTCGCCCTCGACGGGGCACCTTCGGGCACCCGGGTGACGACGTTCGTGGCCAACGTGTCGGACGAGGCCCGCGTCCTCGCCTTCCGTGACGCGGTCGCCGCCGAGCTCGCCACCGACCACATCAACCTGCTGTTCAACAACGCCGGCATTGCGGGGGGCGGCAGCTTCGTCACCGATGACCGCACCGAGTGGGAACGCACCTTCGGGGTCGACTGGGGCGGCGTCTACCACGGCACACGGGCTTTCCTGCCTCTGTTGCTGGCCGCGGAGGAGGGTCACGTCGTCAACACGAGCAGCATCAACGGGTTGTGGGCATCGGTCGGCCCCACCATGCCTCACACCGCCTACTGCGCGGCGAAGTTCGCGGTGCGCGGCTTCACCGAGGCGCTGATCGCCGACTTCCGGGTCAACGCCCCGCATCTGCGGGCGTCGGTGGTGATGCCGGGCCACATCGGCACCTCGATCGTCATCAACAGTGGCAAGGCCCACGGTCAGGAGCCCGAGTCGATGGACAGCGACCGGCTGGCCCGGCTGCGCGAACAGTTGAGCGCTCGAGGCCTCCCCGTCGAGGGGGTGTCCGACGACGATCTGCGCAAGGGCATGCAGAGGATGGCCGAGGGTTTTCGCGACGCGGCGCCGACGACGGCGGCGCAGGCGGCCACCATCATCCTCGACGGCGTCCGCCAGAACCGGTGGCGCATCCTGGTGGGCGAGGACGCCGAGATCCTCGACGCCGAAGTGCGGGCTGATCCCGAGCACGCCTACGACCCCGAGTTCTGGGACGGACTGCGGGACAAGGGCCTCTTCGGCCTGATGGGCTGACCCGCCCGGCCGGTCAGGCCCGATGGTCTCTGTGGGTGCTAGACGAACTCGTAGGCCGTCGGGTCGGGAGTCTTCATCTCGTCGCGGAATCGGGTGAATGACCATGGCCACACCGCGGGGAGACCGCGATCGTCGAGGTACCAGCTCCGGCACCCCGTGACCCACACCGTGTGGTACGCCGCCTGCTCACGGGCTTGTTCGAACGTCGCCAACGCTTCGTGGGTTGCGCTGACCTCGCGGCAGTGGCCTCCCCGGATTCGCTCAATGAGCTGCATGATGTAGCGGAACTGCAGCTCGGCAACCTCGATGAGTGAGAAGTTCCCGACCGGGCCGTTCGGGCCGTTCAGCATGAAGAAGTTCGGGAAGTCGGGAATCGAGATCGACAGGTAGGCCTCTGGGCGCGGATCCCAGGCTTGTTCGAGTGCCGTGCCGTTGCGCCCGATGATGTCCATGGGGCGCATGAAGGCGTTGGCCTTGAAGCCGGTCGCCAGGACGAGCACGTCGAGCTCGTGGAGGCGGCCGTCGGTGGTGCGCACGCCACCGGGCTCGACTCGCTTGATGGCATCGGTGACGAGCTCGGCGTTCGGGCGTTGGATCGCGTCGTAGAAGTCGGGGGAGATGATCAGCCGTTTGCACGCGGCGCGGTAGTCGGGACGCAGCCGCTCGCGCAGCTCGGGGTCGCGCACGTTGTTCTCGAGGTTCTCGAGGCACGCGGCCTCGATCATCGCGAGCTCGACAGATTCGGAGTCGACGACGGCGTTGGCGAAGAGGTCGAACATGTCCGACAGTCTCTGATGCAACTCTGCGAGCCTCTCCGGGCCCTCACGGAACGTCGCTCTCTCTTCGTCGGAGTACGCGGGGTTCTCCTGGGGCATCACCCACTGCGCGGTGCGTTGGAACAGCGTCAGCTTCGCGACCCGATCGGCGATCGCCGACACGATCTGCACCGCGGTCGATCCGGTTCCGATGATGCCGACCCGTGCGTTGTCGAGATGCACTTCGTGATCCCAACGGGCGCTGTGGAACTTTGCCCCGTCGAAGGTGTCGAGCCCGTCGATGTCGGGGTACTTCGGGTGGTGGAGCACGCCAGTCGCGGCGATCACCACGTCGACGACGGCGCTATGCCCTGAGACCGTCGTGAGATGCCATTCGCCGTTCGAGAATTCGCAGCGCGTGACCGCGTCGCCGAAGCGGACCCGTTGCATGACGCCGTGCTCCTCGGCGACACGCTCGAAGTAGGCCTGGATCTCAGGACCCGGAGCGAAACGGTGACTCCACTCCGAACTGAGCGCGAACGAGTAGGAGTACAGGTGCGACGGCACATCGCACGACAGGCCCGGATAGGTGTTCTCGCGCCAGGTGCCACCGAGGCGATCGGCCTTTTCGTACACGGTGAAGTCGCCGAGCCCGGCCTCGGACAGCTTGATCGCGCTGAGGATGCCGGCCATGCCTGCACCTATGACGGCGCATCGCACCGGGCGCGGTCTCAGATCCACATCTGCGAGTTCAGCACAACAAGCGAGAGAGCTCCGCGTTCGATCGGATGCGGGCGAGGCCATGCCGGGCACTCGCCCTCCGGTCTGAGGAGCGCCGAGAACCGTTGGCGACTATATGAGTGAGCACTCACTCATATAGTCTCGGCGCCGTGGCACCCCGATCCCGACCGCGCCCACCGGCCATCGCTGGTGCCGACCGTCCATAGACGATGCGCTCGGCCGGATCGACTTGACCCTGAACC
>DHIQ01000155.1:2194-13246 GCA_002403895.1 Candidatus Neomicrothrix sp. UBA4742 | reverse complement strand
TCGTATTGCCTACGCAGAGAGGTCCAACGGCCCACGACATATCCCTAAATGAGACCGTGCGCACCGAACTCGGGATGCCCGGACAGACGCGTCGTCAACGGCCACGACGATGGCCGAACCATCGACGACCACCAGGACCTGGCTTGGTGACGGCAAGCCGTACACGCCTCGGACGGTGGTGCGAAGACCGCCACCACGGCCGCTGAACGAAGCGACCCATTCGGGGCGTCCTTCGGGGGTTGCGTCGGTAACCCGTAGTAGTAGTGCGCGAGGAGGGACTTGAACCCTCACACCCTTTCGGGCACAGGAACCTGAATCCTGCGCGTCTGCCAATTCCGCCACTCGCGCGAGTAACGAGGTTCAAAGGGTAGTCGAACCCCGGGCCGTCGTGACAAGGCGGGCTCCGGGGCTCGATCCGACTTCGAGCGTGCACCCGGCGCCGGTAACCTGTCGCCCCGATGGGCATCAAAGGCTTCGAACGCTCGCTCGAGAACATGGTCGAGGGGGTGTTCGCGCGCGTCTTCCGCAGTGGCCTGCGCCCCATCGAGCTGGGCCGGCGCCTGGTGCGCGAGATGGACGACCACCGGTCGGTGGACGTCCGGGGGCGCACCGCCGTGCCCAACTCGTTCACCATCCGGCTCAGCGGTGAGGACTACGAGCGCTTCGCCGAGATCGCCGACTCGCTCACCCGTGAGCTGTGCGACGCCGCCCGCGAGCACGCCCACGACGAGGGCTATGTGTTCATGGGTCCCGTATCGGTCGAGCTGGCGGCCGACGGCGCCATCCACGCCGGCACCTTCACCATCGTGGGCCGCATGAAGGAGGGTTCGGGCGGCGTGGGGGCCGGCTCGTTGCTGTTGCCCAACGGGAGCCGGCTCATCCTGGGTGACACCGTGGTCGTGGTCGGGCGGATGAGCGAATGCGACATCGTCCTGAATGACTCGAACGTGAGCCGCCGTCATGCCGAGATCCGCCCCATCCCGGACGGGTTCGCCGTGGTGGACATGGGATCGACCAACGGATCGAAGGTCAACGGGGTTCGCGTCGTGCAGCGCGACCTGCGAGACGGCGACGAGCTGACGTTCGGCAATTCCCGGGTCACCTTTCAGGCCTCCTGAGCTTGTCCGGTGCCGGGCTGCCCCGGTGGGTCGGCGGCGCACCGGTAATCTTCGGGTCACCGTGTCCGCCCAACTGCTCACCATCCTCCAGCTGTGCCTCCTGGCCCTGCTCTACCTCTTCTTCTTCCGCGTGCTCCGCGCCGTGTGGTTTGAGCTGCGACCTCCCAAGCTGGTCGAGGTGACCCCCCGCTCGTCGGCGGTCGCCGCAGGCGGCCGCGCCGCCCGCAAGGCGAGGAAGCACCAGCGGGCCCAACCGGTCGAACCTCGCCTCGTCGTGGTCGAACCACTCGACCAGCGGGGTCGTGCGTTCCCGGTGGGAGTGGAGATGACCATTGGGCGGGCAGCCGGATGCCAGGTCACGCTCGACGACACCTACGCCTCGCAACTGCACGCCCGGGTCTTCCAGCGTGATGGTAAGTTCCTGGTGGAAGACCTCGGCTCCACCAACGGGACCTATCTCAACCGCCACAAGGTGGCGGGGGCGATGGTGCTCCATGCCGGGGACAAGGTGCAGATCGGCAACACCGTGCTGGAGCTGGCGTGACCCGACTGGCGTGGGGCTCAGCCAGCGACCCCGGTCGTGTACGCCCGGACAACCAGGATTCGGTGTTCACGTCCGACAGCTTGTTCGCCGTCGCCGACGGCATGGGTGGGCACCAGGCCGGGGAAGTGGCCTCCCAGCTGGCTATCACTTCGTTGCGGGAGGCCGTCGACGAGCCCACGACCGACGCGTTCGTGCGGGCGGTGCAGCTGGCCAACGATCAGGTGGTGGCCAGCGCCACCAGTGACCCCGACCTGGCGGGGATGGGCACCACCTTGTGCGCCATGGGAGTTGTCCAGGTCGACGGGCAGGATCGCCTGGCCATCGTGAACGTGGGCGACTCCCGGGTCTATCTCCTGAAGGAGGACGTCCTGGAGCAGGTGACCGACGACCACAGCCTCGTCGCCACCCTCGAACGCCAGGGTCGGCTCACCCCGGCCGAGGCGGCGGTCCATCCCCAGCGCAACATCATCACCCGCGCCCTGGGCATCGATGCCCGGGTCATGGTCGATTCCTGGGAGGTCCTGCCCGTCGCCGGGGATCGCTACGTTCTGTGCTCGGACGGGTTGTCCAATGAGGTCGACGAGAGCCGAATCGCGGCCACGCTGCGCAAGCTGGCCGATCCCGACGACGCCGCTCGTGAGCTGGTGCGCCTGGCCAACGAGGGGGGCGGACGAGACAACATCAGCGTGGTCATCGTGGACGTCCTCGACGACGAGGGCACCAGCCATGGGCCGGGCGCTACCCCCGAATATGGCCGGGTCCTGAGCGCCGTGTCGGGCGAGACCAGGGCCATGGGCACCACGGGTACCGCCGACCCCGCTGCTGCGCCCCGCAGGTTCCGCAGGGGGACCAAGCCGCCGAAGCCGCCGAAGCCGGAGGGGTCGCGTAGGGTCACCTGGCGGGCGGTGGTGTTCCTGGCTGCGGTGCTGGCCGTGCTCGGCATCGGCTTCGCCGCCATCACGTACTACGGCCGCAGCACCTACTACATCGGCTTCTCCGACGAGGCCGTGGTGGTCTACCGGGGCAAGCCCGGCGGTGTGCTGTGGATCCAGCCCGAGGCGGTAGAACGGACACAACTCACCCGCCAGACCGTGCCGGTGGCGACTGTGGCGGAGATCGACAAGGGCAAGGTCGAGCCAACCCTCGAGGACGCCCACAAGTACCTGGCCAACCTGCAAGATCAGCTACGCACCACCCAATCGACGACCACGACCAGCGTGAGCGGAGCCGTCACCACCAGCACCGCCGCCGGGAACTGACTGGAGTGGGTCCGCGCCGACGCAATACCGAACTCGGACTGCTGGTGATGGTCGTAGTCATCATCGGTGCCGCCTACGTCCTGGCCAGCCTCGGTTCGGAGAAGAAGATCCCGCTCGACATCGGCCCGTTCCTGCTGGTCGTGCTGGGACTCATGATGTTCGCCCATTTGGTCGTGCGTCGCCTCGCCCCGGATGCTGACCCAATCCTCCTGCCCGTGGCCGCGCTGTTGAACGGCCTGGGCTACGTCATGGTGGCCAGCCTGGCCGAGGCCAACGGCAACACCAAGCTGGCCGGCCTGCAGTCGCTGTGGACCGCGGTCGGCATCGCCGCCTTCGTCACGGTGTTGTTTTTGGTGCGCCGCACCCGGGTCATCGAGCGTTACCGCTACACCTTCGCCCTGGTCGGCATCGGCCTGCTCCTGCTGCCCCTCGTCCCCGGGGTGGGTCGCGAGGTGAACGGGTCGCGCATCTGGGTAAGCATCGGCGGCGCCGGATTCCAACCCGGAGAGATCGCCAAGATCGTCCTGGCTATCTTCTTCGCCTCGTACCTGGTGGAAAAGCGCGAGTTGCTGGCCATGCGCACGTTCCGGCTGGGTCCGTTCAACCTGCCTGAACCCAAGCATCTCGGCCCGGTCCTCATCGCCTGGGTGGCCTCGATCATGATCATGGTCGTCCAGAAGGATCTGGGGTCGTCACTGCTGTTCTTCACCCTGTTCGTGGTGATGCTGTGGGTGGCGACGTCGAGGCCGTCGTACCTGGTGGTCGGCGCCGGACTCTTCGCGGTCGCCTCCTATCTGGCATGGCGGACATTCGACCACGTCAGGGTGCGGGTCGCGGTGTGGATCAACCCGTGGCAAGACCCGACGGACAAGGGCTATCAGAACATCAAGGGCATTTTCGCCATGGCCGACGGCGGACTGACCGGCACCGGGTTGGGCATCGGTAACCAGGACCGGATCCCCTACGTCGAGACCGACTTCATCTTTGCCGCCATCGGCCAGGAGTTGGGCCTGTTCGGAGCCACCCTGGTCATCGTCGCCTACATCCTGATGGTCGGGTCCGGTCTGCGCATCGCGGCACGGTCCGACCACGCCTTCGACAAGCTCCTCGCCGTTGGTCTGTCGACCCTGCTGGGCGTCCAGGCGTTCATCATCATCGGCGGCGTCGTGCGGCTGTTGCCGCTCACCGGCGTGACCCTGCCCTTCGTGTCCTACGGGGGCTCCTCGCTGGTGTCGAGCTGGATCCTCGTCGCGCTCCTCCTGAGGATCTCTGACGAGACCTCTCGGCGCGCCGCGGAGAAATTCGAACTGGTCGACGCCGGATGAACACCCAGATTCGGCGCTTGGGCATCGGCCTGCTGGCTTGCTACCTGGCCCTGTTCGTCATGCTCAACTGGATCCAGGTGTTCAACAAGGACACCCTTGACAACCACCCGCTCAACACGCTCAAGGTCAAACAGCAGTTCAACAAGCCCCGGGGCACGATCACCTCGGCCGACGGCGCCCTGCTGGCCGAGTCGGTGGACGTCCCCGACTCAAAGCAGTTCCCGTTGCAGCGGCGCTACCCCGAGGCTGGTCTCTTCGCCCATCTCACCGGCTACTACTCGTTCGACCATGGCTCCAGCGGCCTCGAGCGCCAGTACGACGACGAGCTCACGGGTCAAACCATTGGTCAGCAGATCCGCGGGTTCGCCGACCTGCTCAACCCCCGGGCTCAGGTGGGCAACCTCACCCTCACCGTGCGCAAGGACCTGCAACAGGTGGCCAAGCAGGCGCTGGGGGAGCGCCACGGCTCGGTGGTAGCCGTCGATCCCCGGACAGGCGAGGTCCTCGCCTTTTGGAGCTACCCCTCCTATGACCCCAACCTCGTGTCGTCGTTGGATTCGAAGACCTCGGACTTCGCCTGGGGGGCCTACCACGCCGATGACGCCAAGCCGTTGCTGGCCCACCAGTACCAGGAGACGTACTTCCCCGGTTCGACGTTCAAGGTGGTGACCGGCTCGACGGGGCTCCAGAGCGGCACCGTCACCGTGGACAACCCTTCGTACCCGGTGGCCACCAGCTACACCCCACCCCAGACGAACAAGGCCATCAACAACTTCGGCGGCGAGGCGTGCGGCGGCACGTTGTTCAACATCCTGCGGGTCTCGTGTAACTCGTCCTTCGCCCAGATGGGCACCGAGACGATCGGGCCCGACAAGATGATCAACGGCGCCCAGTCGTTCGGGTTCAACTCGAGGCCCCCGATCGACCTGCCGGAGCCGGCCGCCTCGTTCTTCCCCACCAGCTTCAAGGACGACCTCCCCGCCCTGGCCCAGTCATCCATCGGCCAGCGCGACGTGCAGGCCACCCCGCTGCAGATGGCGATGATGGCTGCCACCATCGCCAACGGCGGGCGCACCATGAAGCCCCACGTCATGCGCGAGGTGCGCGACAGCGAGGGCGCGGTCATCCAGCGCGGGTCGATCTCGCAATGGCTCCAGCCACTCAGCGCCGACAACGCCCAGACCATGCGCCAGGCCATGATCGGCGTGGTCAACAACGGCACGGCCACCGCCATGAAGATCCCGGGCTACGAGGTCGGAGGCAAGACCGGTACGGCCCAGCTGGGCACCGATCCACCCCGGTCCCACGCCTGGATCATCGGCTTCGCCGGACCGCCCGGTGGTGCTCCCGAGATCGCCATCGCCGTAGTGGTGCTCGACCAGCCCGGTGCCTCCGAGGCGACTGGTGGACGGGTGGCGGCGCCGATCGCCAAGCAGGTGATGGAGGCGTACCTCGCCAACCCCGGGGCCGGTGCCGCTGGCAACTGACGTGTGGCCGGGGCAGTCAGGGGTTAGCCGAGGTGACTGCCAGCTCACCGACTCGAGCGATCATCGCTCCTGAGCTCGGGCGAGGCCGTAACGCCCTCCACAGCCAACGCAACCGAGGCTCCCCCGGGCCCTGATGGAGTGCGACGCGGGTTGGCCCCTTGGCGCAGTCACTAGGCTGCTCGCCGTATGTCCGACCAAGGTCCCACTGTTTTCAACGATCGCTACGAGCTACACCGCAAGCTGGCCCGTGGCGGCATGTCCGACGTGTACCTGGCTCGTGACCAGCTGCTCGATCGTCCGGTGGCGGTGAAGGTTCTCTTCCCTGAGTACGCCAAGGACGAGACGTTCGTCGAGCGCTTCCGCCGCGAGGCACAGGCCGCGGCCAACCTCAACCATCCCAATATCGTCGCCATCTACGACTGGGGCCAGCAGAGCGGCACCTACTTCATCGTGATGGAGTACATCGAGGGCCGCAGCCTCTCCGAGATCATTCGCGCCGACGGCCCCCTCCACCCGCGGCGGGCCGCCGAGATCAGCGCCGATGTCGCCGCTGCGCTCGGTTTTGCTCATCGCAACGGTGTGGTGCACCGCGACGTGAAGCCGGGCAACATCCTCATCTCCCCGAGCGGCCAGGTGAAGGTGGCCGACTTCGGCATCGCCCAAGCCATCACCGGCGGGGCGGACCAGTCGAATCTCACCCAGGCCGGCGCCGTCATGGGCACCGCCACCTACTTCTCGCCCGAGCAGGCCCAGGGCAAGCCGGTGGATCCCCGCAGCGATCTGTACTCCCTCGGTTGCGTCCTGTTCGAGATGCTCACCTGCCGCCCGCCCTTCAGTGGTGACACACCGGTGGCCATCGCCTACAAACACGTGCAGGAGCCGGCACCGCTGCCCAGCTCAATTGGCATCGCGGTGCCGACCGCGCTCGAGGCCATCGTGGCCCAGATGCTGGCCAAGAGCCCGGCCCAGCGCTACGCCTCGGCCGAGGATCTACGGGCCGACCTGCGCAACTACCTGGAGGGGCTTCCGGTGGCGGCCATGCACTCCGCGGCAGCCCTCGCCGCCGGGGTGGTTGTCGGGGCGGCGGCCGTGGCCGGAGTCGGCGCGGTGGGGACCGCCACCCAGGCCGTGCCTTCGGTGGGAGCACCCGCAGTGGCCGCCGGTTCGATTCCCCCCGGTGGGGTGGCCCCGACAACGGGCTACTCCTCCGCCGACTCCGCGCCGGAGCCCGACCAGAAGGGGCGCAGCTCCGCGTTCTTGTGGGTGCTCCTCGGCATGTTGTTGGTGGTGGCGGCCGGCCTGTTCTATTTCGGGACCCAGCTCAACCAGTCGAAGTCCCCACAGGTCGACGTGCCGTCGGTGGTCAACCAGACCGTCGAAGCGGCAACGTCGAGCCTCGAAGGAGGGGGGTTCCAAGTCCAGGTCAAGACGGAGCCGAACAACGACGTCAAGCAGGGCATCGTGTTCGCCCAGAGCCCGAACGGCAACACCAAGGCCGACAAGAACTCCACCGTGATCATCACCGTCAGCGCCGGGCTCGGTCAGGGCGATGTGCCATCGGTGACCGGTCTCACCAAGGCGGCCGCCACGTCGTTGCTGGAGAACAACGGGTTCGTGGTGAACGCCGTCGACCAGAACGACCCGAAGATCGCCGTCGGCATCGTCATCTCCCAGGATCCGGCCGGGGGGCAGAAGGCCGACAAGGGCTCGAAGGTCACGATCAACGTGTCGAGCGGTCCCCAGGCGGTGGCCATCCCCGATGTGTCGGGTCAAAGCGCGGCCACCGCCTCGGCCAACCTCACCTCGCACGGCTTCAAGGTGAACGAGACGCAGCAATCCTCGACCTCGTTCGATGCCGGCAGGGTCATCGGCACGAATCCTCCGGCGGGCAACCAGTTGCCCCCAGGATCGGTGGTCACGATCATCATCTCGACCGGTCCGCCCGCCACCACCAGGACCTCGACGACCGCTCCGTCGTCGACCACCACCACGGCCAAGAAGGACACTCCCCCTTCGGCGCCGTGATCTCAGACGGTGGCGCGGGCCAGGAAGTTGGCGATGAGGTCGTGGCCGCCGGTCGTCAGGATCGACTCGGGATGGAACTGCACGCCCTCGACATCGAACTGGCGATGGCGGAGTCCCATGACGACCCCGTCGTCGGTTTCGGCCGTGATTTCCAAAACGTCGGGGATCGAGGCTCGATCCACGACCAGCGAGTGGTAGCGGGTGGCCTCCAGCGGGTTGGGCAGCCCGGCGAACAGGCCCCCGTCGCGGTGGCGGATGAGTGAGGTCTTGCCGTGCATCACCGCGGGGGCGCGCACCACCTCGCCGCCGAAGACCTGCCCGATGCACTGGTGGCCGAGGCAGACCCCGAACACGGGTCGCAGGCCGGTGAAATGACGGATCACCTCGTTGCTGAGCCCCGCATCTTCTGGGCGACCCGGACCGGGGCTGATGAGCACCCCGTCGGGGTCCAGCTCCACGATCTCGTCGAGGGTCAAGGCATCGCAGCGGTAGACGAGCGGATCGGCCCCCAGCTCGCCCAGATATTGGACGAGGTTGTAGACGAACGAGTCGTAGTTGTCGATGACCAACACCCGGGCTCCCATGCGCCCGGAGGCTAGCTGGCAGGGGTGGGGCGACCGCCAGCCAGTTCCCCGCTAGATTCTCGGGCCGTGGCCAACCAACCCAATCGTCCCCAGAAACGGCGCGTCGAAGGGTCGGGTCGCGTGACGCCCAAGGGCGGAGGCGACAAGTCCGCCAAGGCGGGGCGGTCAACGACCCCGGACCCGTCCAGCCGGTACACGCCGCCGATCCCTTCGTACCAGAAGGTGAGCCCGCCCTGGTGGCCGGCCACCATGTTCATCCCCTGGGGTCTGGGCATTGTGGTCATCATTATGAACTACGTGTCGCTGCTGCCTGGTGCCGTGAGCAACTGGTACGTGTTCGGTGGCCTCGGCCTCATCCTGACCGGCATCATCGCCGCCACCCAGTACCACTGACGGCGGCCGGGAAGGACCGGGTCCCGACGTCTAACGGCCCGCGGTATGGGGAAGGGTGTGACCATGGCCCAGGTACATCGCGTCCTTCCCCCGGCTCCGGTTCGGTCCCTCGATGAACACCTGGCTCGCCGAGGCGGCCGTGGCTTGGCGACCGCGTTGCAGGTCGAACCCGTGGCCCTCATCGACGAGATCGAGGCGGCGGGTCTTCGCGGTCGCGGCGGCGCCGGATTCCCGACCCACCGAAAGTGGCGGGCCGTGCGGGAGAACTCCTCTGCGGCCATGAAGGCGGCCGTCGTGGTCAACGGCGCCGAGGGTGAGCCCGGCACCTACAAGGACCGCACGCTGCTGCTGATGAACCCCTACGCCGTTGTCGAGGGTGCCCTCATCGCGGCGCGGGCCGTCGGGGCTGGCGAGATCGTGCTGGGTCTCAAACGATCGGCCCCCGAAGTCGTCAACCGGATGCGGGAGGTCCTGGCCGAGCTACGTGATGTCGAGTGGCTGGGAGCGGTTCAAGTGACCATCGTCGAGGGTCCCGACGAGTATCTCTACGGCGAGGAGACCGCCCTGTTGGAGGTCATCGACGGCCGTGCCCCCCTGCCCCGGATCGCACCGCCATACCGGCGCGGGGTGGACGAGGTGGTCGAGTCGACGAACGACGTCCACTCGGGCAGCGGTCTTTCGAGCCACGTCGAGATGGCGGGTGCGGATCCCGACCTGGTGGCCCCTCCTGCGCTGGTCGACAACGTGGAGACCCTGGCCAACGTGCCGGGCATTATCGCTCGGGGCGGGTCCTGGTTCCGGACCGAGGGCACGTCCGAGTCGCCCGGTACCATCGTGTGCACGGTTACGGGGAGTGTGCGTCACGCGGGCGTCGCCGAATTCATGATGGGTACACCTCTGCGGGAGGTGATCGAGACCGTCGGCGGCGGGGCGCGGCTTGGCCATCACATCGTGGCGGTTCTACCGGGGGTGTCCAATGGCTTCATCCCGGCCGACGCCCTCGACACGCCGGTGAGCTACGAGGCCCTGGCGGCCATCGGCAGCGGCCTCGGTTCCGCCGGCTTCATCGTGCTCGACGACGAGGACGACCTGGTGGCCCAAGTCGCCGGAGTCTCTCGCTTCCTGGCGATCGAATCGTGTGGCCAGTGCACCGCCTGCAAGCAGGGTGGCCTGGCCCTCAGCCGGCACTTGGCTGATCTGAGTCGGTCCCAGGCTGATGAGCGCACGATGGTCGCCATCCGTGAGCGGGTGGCGACGGTGGCCGATGGCTCCCGGTGCTACCTGGCGTCGCAGCAGGCGGCCGTGGTGGGCAGCCTGCTGGCGCGCTATCCCGGTCAGGTCGCCGCCCACCTGTCGGGCGAGGCGCCGGCCGTACTCCCCGCTCTGGTGGCGGAGCTGGTCGAGATCGACGACGGCACCGCGGTGGTTGACGAGCACCACCGCGACAAACAGCCCGACTGGACCTATGACGAGGTCGATTCGGGGCGGGCGCCGGCCGACCGCCTCGACGAGCACCGTCAGCCCGAGGCCCTCGACGGCTGATCGCTGCCGGGGCCAGAGAGAGGAACCTGCCATGAGCGAACGCGATGACGTGTCCGCGGAGATGCCCGAGGACGAAGGTTTGGTGGAGCCAGAGCTGGCCATAAACGAGATCGAGGGGGCGCGGCTGTTGGCCAACGCCGCCCGCACGCGCCTGCACGACGACGGGTTCAACGACACGCAGATCGACGCGTGGGCCCGCACCTTCTACACCGCTGTCCTCGGTGGAATCGACGAAGGCGACGTCGATGGGCTGGTGGCGTTCATACGGGCCGAGGAGGCGTCAGGCCGCGGGCCTTCGCTCTGATCTAGCCCTTCCCCAACGCCTTGACGATCCAGTTCTGGACTGAGCGCACTCTTCCGGCCGAGCGTGGCTTCGTCGTCTTCATGAGGGCCGGGGCCACCTCACTCCATCGTCGGTGCTACCAAGTCCATGTCCTCGAGGCAGTGGCGGGGCGGCTCCGGGTCCTCGTTGTTGGCGGCGGTCATGCGCACCTCCGTGCCGCAGATGCTGCACCGGTAGAGCAGGCGGACTTTGCGCATCTCCCCGGCGGGGAGGGGCGCAGGCACGGGGCGGGCCAACCCGCCGAGCATGACGACGCCCGTCATCAAGAGGACGTACATCGCCCCTGCGGCGACGATCACCGGAGTAACCGGCTTGCCGGTCACGACGGCACCGATGGCCACCAGTACCACGAAGCCCAGGATGATCGGATGCTTGCGCATGGCTCTCAGCCTAGGCACGGGAGCCCGCCAGATTTGTGGGCTGAGCAGGTGA
>DHIQ01000155.1:421-1887 GCA_002403895.1 Candidatus Neomicrothrix sp. UBA4742 | reverse complement strand
AGGCGCTCGATGATGGTGGCGTTCGCCATGCCCCCACCCTCACACATGGTCTGGAGGCCGTAGCGGCCGCCGGTGCGCTCGAGTTCGTTGAGCAGGGTGGCCATGAGCTTGGCGCCCGAGCCGCCGAGGGGGTGACCGAGGGCGATCGCCCCACCGTTGACGTTCACCTTGTCCATGTTGGGGTGCAGTTCCTTCTCCCAGGCCAGCACGACCGAGGCGAAGGCCTCGTTGATCTCGGTGAGATCGATGTCGTCCATCGACAGGCCCGACTTCTCGAGGGCCTTGTGGGTGGCCGGGATGGGGCCGGTGAGCATCGTGACCGGGTCGACACCGGCCAGGGCGAAGGTGTGGAACCGAGCCCGGGGGGTGAGACCGAGGGCCTTGGCCTTCTCCTCGCTCATGATCAGCACGGCGGAAGCGCCGTCGCAGATCTGCGACGAGTTGCCGGCGGTGACCATGCCGTCGGGTTTGAAGGCCGGCTTGAGGTTGGCCAGTGTCTCGATGGTGGTGCCGGCGCGGATGCCCTCGTCCGCTGTGTGGAGTTCGTCGGTCTGGATGAGTTCGCCGGTCTCCTTGTCGCGGGGCTTGGCCCGGACGGGGATGATCTCGTTGTCGAAGCGACCCTCGGCGTTGGCCCGCTCGGCCCGCTGCTGGCTCAGGGCACCGAAGGCGTCGAGGTCGTCGCGCGACAGGCCCCACTTCTCGGCGATGATCTCGGCCGAGATGCCCTGGGGCACCAGCCCGCCGATGTCGGCATAGCGCAGGCCCATCGTCTCGCCGAACGGGAAGCCGACGTCCTTGACCATGGCCGAGGCGCCCATGGGGACCACGCTCATGACCTCGATGCCGGCGGCGACGACGACGTCGTAGGCCCCGGCCATCACGCCCTGGGCGGCGAAATGGGCCGACTGCTGCGACGAACCGCACTGACGGTCGATGGTGGTCGACGGGACCGCCTCGGGCCAGCCGGCGGCCAGCACCGCGTTGCGCCCGATGTTGAGCGACTGCGCCCCGACCTGCATCACGCAGCCCATGATGACGTCGTCGACGAGCGCGGGGTCGAGATCGTTGCGCTCGGCGAGCGCCTTGAGGGTCTCGGCGGCGAGGTCGACCGGGTGCCAGCCCGAGAGCTTTCCGTTGCGCTTGCCTCCGGCGGTGCGGACGGCGTCGACGATGACTGCGGTGGCCATGGAATGGCTCCTCTCATGGTGCTGTGACGACCCTCGGGCCAGAGGTGCCCGGGACGACAGCGTGCGACTGATGCAAGAAGGGTACTGCCCTGCCCCCAGAAACTAGACCCAACGGTCAAGTCCCGGCGCCGATGAGTGTGGCCCGTCCTGGCGAGCAGGTCAATCCGGGGACCGGACGACGACGTCGCCACCGTTGAGCTCGGTGAACAGGCCGAGGAGTGGTTTTTCCCTCCCTCGATGCTCCGGCCCGACGTCGACGTCGACATCGACATCGAC
>DHIQ01000155.1:0-163 GCA_002403895.1 Candidatus Neomicrothrix sp. UBA4742 | reverse complement strand
TCGACATCGACATCGACAGCAGCTTGACCTTCGCGCCGTCTCAGCCTGCATTGACGTAGGAGGCCTAGGGTCTCGGCCCATGGCCTTTACCTACTCACGACCCCACGCCGAGGTCTGGGTTCCTGACGCCAGCCCGCTCGAGGCCGCCCTGAACCGCACCACC
>DHIQ01000159.1:13784-16106 GCA_002403895.1 Candidatus Neomicrothrix sp. UBA4742 | reverse complement strand
CCGTGTTGGGCCCGGCCCCGCAAGCTCGTCCGGCGGTTGGCCCGCGAACGGGGCGGGCTGGATTTCGTCCGCCGGTACGCCGACCTGTACGGCGCCTACACCGAGGCCGAGGTCATCTACACCGACGACCGCACGCTGGCGCTGCACCGGTCGCTAAGCCCACAGGACCGGGCGGAGTTCGGCTTCGACGCGGACGTGGTCGACTGGCGCCACTACCTCCAAGAGGTTCACTGCCCCTCGATCACGGTGGCCATACGCTTCCCGGCCCCATCGAGGCCGGACCCCGAGGTCCGGGTGGTGCCGCGCCAGGACGGCGTGCTGGCGGTGTTCGACATGGAAGGCACGCTCGTGGACTCGAACGTGATCGAGTCCTACCTGTGGCTGCGGCTGGCCGAGCTCCGGCCCGAGGAATGGGCGTCGGAGCTCGCGTCGTTGGCCCGCCGGCTCCCCCGCTACCTGAAGGCCGAGCGCCGCGATCGGGGGGAGTTCCTCCGGACGTTCTACCGGCGCTACGAGGGCGTCTCGGTGGACGGGGTGCGCCGGCTGATGGACGAGGAAGTCTCCGAGCTGCTGCTCCGGAGGATGTCGGCCGCCTCGATCCGGCGGATCCGCGAACACCGGACCGCGGGGCACCGGACCGTCCTGATCACCGGCGCCCTGGACTGCTTCGTCCGCCCCCTGGCACCGCTGTTCGACGAGATCATCGCCACCGAGCTGGCCGTGCGGAACGCCCGGTACACCGGGTACCTCGCTTCGCCGCCGCTGGTCGGTGAAGCGAGGGCGGCCTGGCTGAAGGCCTACGCGGCGAAGAACGGCGCCGATCTGAAACGCTCCTACGCCTACGCGGACAGCCATTCGGACCTTCCCCTGCTCCGCACCGTCGGGAACCCGGTTGCCGTGAACCCCGACGTGTCGCTGTACCGGATCGCCCGCAAGCGGCGGTGGCCGATCGAGTCGTGGAAGCGGTCGGGCGGGACGCCGCGGATCCTGGTCCCCGAGGCGGTGCCGTAGATGCTGGCGCTCGAGCTGTACCGTTCGATCCCCCGCTACCTCGCGGCGCGGACCGTGGGGGCGCGGATGCCGGGTCTCTTGGCCGGGCCGGTCGCACCGCTCCGGCTGGTCAACCGCGACGAACCTCGCGTCCCGGCGGAAGGATGGGCCCGCGTCGAGCCGCGCCTCTCGGGGATCTGCGGGAGCGACCTGGCCACGCTGTCGGGGCACGCCTCGTTCTACTTCTCCTCGCTGGTGTCGATGCCGTTCATCCCCGGCCACGAGGTGGTGGGGGAACTGTTCGACCCGCTGGACGACCTGCCGGCCGGGACCCGGGTGGTGCTGGAGCCGGTGCTGTCGTGCGCGGCGCGGGGCGTCGAACCGTGCCCGTCCTGCACGGGCGGGGCCACCGACCGATGCGACCGGATCACGGTCGGGCACGTCTCGCCGGGCCTGCAGACCGGGTACTGCGCCGACACGGGAGGCGGGTGGGGGCGGATGCTGGTCGCCCACCGCTCGCAGCTCCACCCCGTCCCCGACGCAATGACCGACCGGCGCGCCGTGCTGGTCGAGCCACTCGCCTGCGCGATCCACGGGGTGTTCCGGGCACGGCCGGAGCCGGGCGCGTCGGTCCTGGTGGTGGGCGCCGGGACGGTGGGGATGCTGACGATCCTCGCGCTCCGGGAGTTCACCCAGGCCGGCCGGGTGGTGGTCGTGGCGAAGCACCCGCGCCAGCGCGAGCTGGCCATCCAGCTGGGAGCGACCGAGGTCACCGACCCGGGGTCGGCCGTCCAGGCCCTGCGGCGTTCGACCCACGCCTACCGGCTGAAGCCGGAACGCGGCGGCTCCTACCTGCTGGGGGGCGTCGACGTGGCCCTGGACTGCGTCGGGAACCGGACCTCGTTGGAGCTGGCGCTGCGCACCACCCGGGCCGGCGGGCGCGTGGTGCTGACCGGGATGCCCGAGGGAGGGGCCGACCTGGCCCCCATCTGGTTCCGGGAGCTCGAGCTGACCGGGGCCTACGCCACCGGGACCGAGCTCACGGAGAACGGCCCGGCGAAGACGTTCGACCTGGCCATCGACCTCGCCGCGGAGGCCCCGTTGGAGGGGATGGTCGGGGCGGAATACCCGCTGAGCCGGTGGCGCGAAGCGCTGGACCACGCGTTCGGCGCCGGGCGGCTGGGCACGGTCAAGGTGGCCTTCGACCCACGACGAGACTAGAGGAAGACTGGAGACGAGCGTGAGCAGACCCGGATTCGTGCTGGAGGTGGACGAGCGGACGCCGCCGCTCCTGGTCCACGAGGGCGAGTCGTTCAAGCTGCAGAAGTTCCC
>DHIQ01000159.1:0-13569 GCA_002403895.1 Candidatus Neomicrothrix sp. UBA4742 | reverse complement strand
ACGCCCGACATCCGGGGCCGGGTGATCGAGCACGTCCTGGAGCTGGCGGCGCGAGCGGGGGTCGACGACGTGAAGATCATCGTGGCGAACTCTCTGCACCGCCGGATGACGCCGTCGGAGATCAAGCGGGCGGTGGGCGAGCGCGTGTACCGTTCGTTCTTCCCGGGCGACCTCACGAACCACGACGCCGAGGACCGCGACGGGCTCACCTACATCGGCCAGACCGACCGGGGCGAGGACGTCGAGATCAACAAGCGGGCGGCCGAATCCGACCTGCTCGTGTACGTGAACATCAACCTGGTGGCGATGGACGGCGGCCACAAGTCGGTGCCGGTGGGGCTGGGTTCGTACCGATCGCTGAAGCACCATCACAACGTCCAGACGATGCTGAACTCGCGGTCCTTCATGGACCCGCACCATTCGGCGCTGCACGACTCGACGGGGCGGATGGGGCGCCTGCTGGCCGGGCACCTGCGGATCTTCACCATCGAGACCACGCTGAACAACGACACCTTCCCCGATGCGTTCGGCTTCCTCAACAAGCGCGAGTGGGAGTGGACACTTGCCGATCAGGCCCGGTACCTGGCGGCGAAGAAGGCGAACGACCTGGCACCATCGCGGGTGCGGCGCGAGGTGTGGCACCGGATCGAGGCGCCGTACAAGGTCACCGGCATCCACGCCGGCGAGACGGAGGCGGTCCACGAGCGCACGCTGGCCAACGTGCATCGCCAGCAACTGGTGGAGGTGAACGGGCAGGCCGACGTCATGGTGGTCGGGCTCCCCTACATCTGCCCGTACAACGTGAACTCGATCATGAATCCGATCCTGGTGCAGTGCCTGGGGCTCGGGTACTTCTTCAACCTGTACCGGGGCAAGCCTCTGGTGCGCGAGGGAGGCGCGATGATCCTCCACCACCCGGTGCCGTGGGAGTTCCACCAGGTCCACCACCCTTCCTACGTCGACTTCTTCGACGAGGTGCTGGCCGAGACGACCGATCCCGCCCAGATCGAGGCGAAGTACGAACAGCAGTACGCACAGGACCCCTGGTACATCCACCTGTACCGCAATTCGTACGCGTACCACGGGGTGCATCCCTTCTACATGTGGTACTGGGGCGCGCACGCGATGGAGTACCTGGGAGACGTGATCTTCGTTGGCGGCGACCGGCGGTCGGTGCACCGGATGGGGTTCCGTTCGGCGTCAACATTCGCGGACGCGCTGGAGATGGCGTCGGAGACCGTGGGGTCGAGCCCCCGGATCTCGTACTTCCACACCCCGCCGATGACGCTCGCCGAGGTGCGGTGATGGGCAGGGGCCGGCGGACCTGGGCCGCGAGGCGCGGGTCGGCGTGGGGGGGTGGCGGGCGTGGCTGGGCCCGGGCGGGGCGCAGAGGGCGGGTTGGTTCGATCTTCGGCGCGTGTATGGCGCCATACATATGGCGCCAGGGAACTATACCCTCGACGGCTGTACGAGGGGGTGGGCCCTAGATGCCCGCCGACTCATTCGCTCGGTGGCTGGAAGTAGAAGCCGAGGGGCTCTGGGCTGCCGGGATTGTTGAAGGCGAATGTCATCTGCTCCATGACCCAGGACACATTCCCCATGATGAGTTCGAGAGTCTCAATGACTGGCCGCCTGTTGGCTTCGTTCTCTACCAGGACTACATCGATCTCAGGATCGAGGTGCACGCCCACCTTGAGGTCATGGAGAGAGGCGAACTCCAAGACCATGAGAGTCTTTGGTGTGTCCGGTTCCAGCACATCGCGGAAGACCGAGATGGGCCTGGGATGCTCACTCAGCGTGTCGGGGAGACCGTAGCCAATCACGCCATAGCCGGTGGCCACGACATTGAGTGTCTTGTGCTTGTCCCGAATGTCGAGCTTGTGAAGCGTCAAGAGGCCCCGCCGTATGTCGTCCTTCCAAGCCGGGTCCGTCTCGAACGGTTGGTAACTCTTGATGACTGCCTTCACCGAATCGGGGAGCTTTCGTATGGCCTGGGGTCCGTCGTCCTTCCGACCGGCGGGGCTTGGATTCCAGTGAAGTTCGTCTGGCCGGACTGGGAAGCCCGCACCCTGAACCGGCTGGCCCGCTTGGGCCACCGAGAACTCCTCGACCCAATGATCGAGCACCGAGCGGAGGTTGTGGAGGCAGTCGCCAGCGACTTCGGCGACACCATCGGGGACGGTCTGGGTGAGGGTGATAGTCCACGTACAGCGAAGCGTCTCGTCGTCTTTCTGCTCAGCCACGAGGTAGGGCTTTCCCGCCACGTAATCGCTGACGAGACGATTCAGGTCGCTCAAGTGCTTCTGTGCCCTGCGGAACTTCCGAACGAAGGACGGGTCAGCCATGCGCCGTAGAATGGAGGAACGATGCCCAAGAAGTCCAGCGACAATCTCGCACGCGAAGGCGAGCCCAGCCAGACCACGGACAAGGGCTTGGAGATTCCCGTCCCCGAGCGAGGGGAGCTGTTCGGGTTCCTCGACCGGGTTATTCGGAAGGCGGAGCCTTCACCACGATCCGGTCGAGGAAAGCGCCGACCATCCCGAGGCCGGTAGCCTCGCGGTTGTTGTAGCGGAACACGTACTCGTCCAAATAGGACTGCAAGTGCGTCGTGGAGACGCCGTGGTAGGTGCCACGGAGCCCGCCTTTCAGCGTCGCCCAGAAGCCTTCGATGGTGTTCGTGTGGACGTCCCCGCTCACGTAGACGCCCTGGGTATGGCTCACCCGCGAGTGCTGGAAGCCCTGCCGGTTGAGGCGGTCGTAGGCTCCCCAATCGTCCGTGTAGACCGTGGACTCGGGGAGCACGCGCTTGCGGACCTGCGGGCCGAGGTGGGCTTCGGAGACGCCATCCACCACGACGGCTACCACGCGCCCGGTGTTGCCGCTCGCGGATCGCTGAGCCATCCCGAAGACCGGAGTCTTGCTCTTGCCCGCCACTCCACGACCCCTGAGCCCTCGGCGCGGGTCGTTCTTGTGCATCCACTTAGCGTTCGGTCCGATGTACGCCTCGTCCATCTCCACGGTCCCGGAGAGGAAGCCGTCGTCCTGGGCGAGCATGGAGCGAACCTTGTTGAACATGCGCCACGCGGTCTTGTAGGTGACGCCGAGTTCCCGCTCCAACTGCTTCGCCGAGATGCCCGTGCGAGTGCTACCCATGAGGTAGATCGCGTCGAACCAGAGCTTCAACGAGGTCGCCGAGTCCTGAAAGATCGTGCCGACCATCGGGTGCTCGTGGTGCCCGCAGTACTGGCACTCGAAAGAGGGCCGTCCGGCCTCCCGGTGGTGCTTCGTGACCTTCGCGCACTTCGGGCAGTAGATGCCTTCGGGGTAGAGCTTGCGAACGAGGTAGTCGAGGCAAGCAGCGTCGTCAGGGAAGATCGCGTCCCACTCGAACCGAGTACATCGCGACTCGGAAGCCTTCGACCGCTTCGGCTCGTTTCGGTTGACCTTCGACATGACGTGAGTATACCAGACGGCTGTACAGCCGTCAAGGGATACTGCATCTGCTTTAAGCCCTTCGTCCCGTTGTGCGGACGGTTGTACGTGCCGAAGACTCTGGGTAGTATTCCAGTACCCCCCCAGTCGCTTCGTCGGCTGGGTGCGAGGCCCGCCCCGCAAGGGCGGGCCTCCGCGGTTTCAGGGGTCTTCTTCTTGCCGCCAGGTCTCGGGGCGAGTCACGACCTTCCCGTCAGACAAGGTGACGTCGTCGGGAAACTGACTGTCACGGACGTCTCCGATGCTCAGGTCGATGTGATGCGTAGCACTCATCTTCGTCTTGGGCTTGAAGCGTGGATTCACAACCCAGACCGTCAGGTTGAAGGGTGGCTGCTGGGCGACGCGGATTGGCTCCCTGAGATCAGAGTCGTTGCTGAAAATGATCGCCATCGTCCCAGGCTGCTTGATTCCGTCCAGCAGGAGATAGGTTGCGATGTTGACGTCAGAGCCCTTCTCCTCGGGACGAAGGACGTGTGCCCACTGATTCGGGTCATCCACCAAGGGCATCCACGCCTCGTTGATGAGGAACTTCCCGAAAAGGGTCTCCACGCGCCCCAGGGACGACAGCGCCGCCAGATATGCTTGCTGCCTGGCCGGGGAATCCGGGCTGATCTTGCCTTTGACCCGTGCTGTGAAATAGCGGATGAGCTGAATGTCATCATTCGGGAACACGCGGTCTACCAAGTCTTCCAGGTTGAGCCACTTGTACGCGGGCCACTTCTTGATGCCGTAGTAGAGATTGAATCCGTCGATGTATACCCGCGCTTCCATGACCTCCCATTCTCCTGGGATGGCCCTACAGCCGTCAAGGGGATAGTTCCCTGGCGCCATATGTCGGAGAGCAGGCCGCCCGAGGGTCACGGTTCGCGGCGGCTTGGTTTCCGTGTAGGGCACCCCATAGGGCGTAGGGCACCCTACGTGGGAGGCGTGGCGCACGCTCCCGGAACCGCGTCGACAGCTCGCACGGGAGAGACCTCACCATGAGCCCATCTTTGATCGACGAGGTCCGGGAGGTCGCCCGGGGCTGGCGCTGGACACGTCGCCCGCTGGTCCCGCGTTCGGCCGAACCGTGGTTCGAAACGCCGGAACCTCAGGCGTTCCCCACCGACTGGGCCCGGAGCCCGGCCGCGAAGGCAACCCGCCACGCCATCCTCCGATACGCCTTCAGGCCGCTGGTCTGGACGGAGACGGACCCGACCGTCGAGGGCCTCGACCGGCTGGAGAGCCTCACGGCACCGGTCATGTTCGTGGCCAACCACTCCAGCCACCTGGACACCCCGCTCATCCTCTGCTCACTCCCCAAGGAGTGGCGCGAGCGCACCGCGGTCGCCGCCGCCGCCGACTACTTCTTCGACGTCTGGTGGCGCGCAGCGACCACCGCCCTCGTCTTCAACACGTTCCCGATCGAGCGGACCGGCGGGTCGAAGGCGACCACCACGGCCAAGCGCCTGGTCGACGAGGGGTGGAACCTGCTGGTGTTCCCCGAGGGAACCCGGTCGAAGGACGGCTGGGTCGGACGGTTCCGCCACGGCGCCGCCCGCCTATGCATCGACCACGACATGGCCGCCGTCCCGGTCGGGTTGCGAGGGACGTTCGCCGCCATGCCCCGCGGCCGGAGCTGGCCCGTCAAGGGACGGCCGCCGGTCAGCGTCCGGTTCGGCCCACCGGTTCGGGCCGAACAGGGCGAGGACTACCGAAGTTTGTCGCGGCGCATCCACGCCTCCCTCGGCCGGCTGTGGGACGAGGACCAGACCAGCTGGTGGGAGTCCCTGCGGCGCCAGGCCGACGACGCGACGCCGGTCATGACCGGACCGGTGGGACCGCGGTGGCGCAAGGTGTGGGAGTCGACCCGCCCGCTCCCCCGGCCGAGGCGCCCGCGGGCCTGGCCCTCCCGGTGACCGGGCCGTGAGTCGCACCGGGGGCGCGGCCACCCGCCGCCGCCTGCTCCAGGAGGCCATCCGATTGTTCGGGGCGAACGGGTTCGAACGGACCAGCCTGGAGGCGGTCGCCTCGGCGGCCGGCGTGCGCAAGCAGACCCTGCTGTACTACTTCCCCGCCAAGGACACCCTGCTCGAAGCGTGCGTGATCGAGACCAGCCAGCGCGTGGCCCGGGAACTCGCCGAGGCGCTGGATGCCGAGAGCTCGGCGTCCCGGAAGGCCGAGACGGTCATCCACACACTGTTCCGCCTGGCCGAGGAGTGGCCGGAGTTCCCCCAGTTCATCCGGGAGGCCAGCCGCCTGGACCCCGCGGTGATCAACCGGTTCGCGGCCACGCTCGAACCGCTTCGGCTGCGCGCCCTGGCGTTCCTGGCCCAGGGCATGGACGAGGGCATCATCCGACCCCAGGATCCGGCCCTGCTCCTGTTCACCTTGTACACGGCCGTGGTCGGCTCGATCACCGAAGCCGGGGTGCTGCGCGCCGTGGTCGGCGAGGACCGAAGCCGGACCGCCCTCCGCCGCCGGGAGGAGGAGGTCCTGGCCTTCGTCCGCAACGCGATGTTCCCCGGCAACGTGGCCGAACCCCGGGACGCGGCCGGGGCCTGACCACCTACGATGTCGACATGGCGGAGGTTCTCTCCAAGGAGGAGCTCGAGGCTGCGCACTGCTGGGAGGCGGTCGACCGGGTCCCGCGGCGACCGCAGATGACCGAGTTCCGTCGACGAGTGCGCTACCACCAGTCGCAGTGGCGTGAGGCCCACGGGCACCCGGTCGGTTCGCAGCCGATCGCACCGAGGCCGGGCGGCAGGGCTGGGCGGCTCGTCGGGAGTTGCCTCCCGCTCGCTTACGCCCGAGAGACCGGCGCGAACTTCCTCACCGCGGATGCGCTCGACGCGGCGAGGGGCCGAACGTCCATCATCGAACCTCACCAGAGCTTCGATCACCAGGGACTGTGGGCCGATCTGCTGTCGTCGGCGGCGATGGCCTTCAACCTCTTCGGCGACCTGGCCGCCGACCTCAGACGGGCCGACCGAGCCGTCCACGCCTGGTGGCCGGACGCGCCCGGCACCGTGTGCGAGGTCCGCTTCGCGCACTCGCCCGGCTGGCTCGACACGGCGTACCTCAACAGCCTGCGGGCGTTCGATGCGGCGTTCGTCCTCGACGTCGACGACGGGACACAGGGGATCGTCGGCCTCGACACGAAGTACCACGAGCGAATCAAGCCGGAGACACCGAAGCCGAGCAACATCCGGCGGTATCTCGAGGTCGCCGAGACGTCTGGCGTCTTCGAGGCTGGGGCCAGCGACGCGGTCAAGGGGAAGACCGATCTCGCCGTGATGTGGCTCGAGCACCTTCTGTTGCTGTCGATGCTCCAGCATGCCAGCGGCACGTGCACCTGGGGCCGCTACGTCGTCGTCCACCCCGCCGGGAACACGGACTTCGTCGACGCGTGCAACCGATACCGAGATCTGCTCGCAGATCCGTCGAGCTTCTCCTCGATGACCGTCGAGGAGATCCTCGACGCTGCCGCCCTCCGGTCGCCCACGGTCACGGCCCTCCGCGAGCGGTACATCCCCCGCTGATGCCTCCTCTTACTCGCCGGGCCGCGCGCCCCGATCAGGGCACACGGGTCGAGTCAGCGTCCTGCACGGCAAGCTGGAGCCCTTGGTCGAGGGAGAGGGCGTGGCCGGGCACTACGCACGCGACGGCTCGCTCACCATCAATGAGCGCGAACGTATCTGCGCCCCGGTGATGAGGGTCGGCCTGCTGACCCGCGAGTACCCGCCCGAGGTCTACGGCGGTGCCGGCGTCCACGTCGAATACCTCTCGCGCGAGCTGGCCCGGCAGGTCGAGGTGGAGGTGCGGTGCTTCGGCGCCCCGCGCCCGCCCACCCCACCCGGCGCCAGGCTGCGGGTCCGGGCCATCCCGATCCCTGCCCCGGACCCGGCCGGGCAACCTGAGTCGGCCCTGCGGGTCCTCTCCGTCGACCTGGCCATGGCCGCGACCTTGGAGAGCGTCGACCTCGTCCACAGCCACACCTGGTACACCAACTTCGCCGGGCACCTCGCCAAACTCCTGTACGGCGTTCCCCACGTCATGACCAGCCACAGCCTGGAGCCGCTCCGCCCGTGGAAGGCCGAACAGCTCGGCGCCGGCGGCTACGAGATCTCGAAGTTCTGCGAACGGTCCGGGATCGACTCCGCCGACGCCGTGATCGCCGTCAGCGGGGCAATGCGCGCGGACCTGCTGGCCACGTACCCGCAGCTCGACCCGGCTCGGGTGGCCGTCATCCACAACGGGATCGATGCGGACCAGTACCGCCCCGACCCCGGCACCGACGTCCTCGAACGGTGGGGGGTGGATCCGCGCCACCCGATCGTGAGCTTCGTAGGCCGCATCACCCGCCAGAAGGGGATCGTGCACCTGGTCGAAGCCGGCCGGTTCATCGCTCCGGAGGCGCAGCTCGTGTTCCTGGCCGGTTCGCCCGACGAGCCGGGGATCGGGCGGGAGACGGCCGAGCGGATCGAACGGCTTCGCCGGGAACGCGCCGGCATCGTGTGGATCGACCGGATGGCCGCCCGCACCGAGGTCATCCAGCTGCTGAGCCACTCCACCGTGTTCGTCTGCCCGTCCGTCTACGAACCGCTCGGCATCGTGAACCTGGAGGCGATGGCATGCGGGGCGGCCGTGGTCGCCAGCGCGGTCGGCGGGATCCCCGAGGTGGTGGAGGACGGGGTGACGGGGTTGCTGGTGCCGTTCGAACCGCGGGCGGACGGGGAGCCCACGGACGCGGACGGCTTCGCCCGCGACCTCGCCGAGCGGGTGAACGCGCTGCTCGCCGACCCGTCCAGGGCCGAGCGGTTCGGCGCGGCCGGCCGGGCGCGCGTCCTGGACCGCTTCACCTGGCCGGCCGTGGCCGGCCGCACGCTCGAGCTCTACCGGCGGCTGGTCGCGGAGGCACCGCTTCGAACATGACGGGCCCGAACCGGGGCATGATGCAGGCCATGGAGGTGAAGGAGGGGCGGCGGCGCGTCGTCATCGAGGGTGTGCAGCCCGAGGTCGACGGCGGCCGGTTCCCGATCAAACGGACGGTCGGGGAGCGGGTGGTGGTCGAGGCCGACGTGTTCGCCGACGGCCACGACCTGGTGGCCGCGTCCCTGCTCCACCGGCGCGAGCAGGACCGCGTCTGGAGCGAGGTCCCCATGGCCCCGCTGGTCAACGACCGGTGGCGGGCCGCGTTCCCGGTCACCGAGCTCGGGTGGTACCGCTACACGCTGCGGGCCTGGATCGACCGGTTCGGCACGTGGCGACGCGACTTCGGCAGGAAGCTGGAGGCCGGACAGAGCGTGTCGGTGGAGCTGCGGTCCGGCGTGGACATGGTCGAACGGGCGGCGAAGCGGGCCACCGGCGCCGCCGCGTCCGCGCTCCGGGACTGGGCTCGGCGGCTGCCTCTGGATCCGGAGGCCGCACTGCTCCCCGAGCTCGCCGCGAAGATGGCCTCCTACCCCGACCGGAGGTTCGGATCGGCGTACGGCAGGGAGCTGTCGGTGGTGGTCGACCGGGAACGGGCCCGGTTCAGCGCCTGGTACGAGCTCTTCCCCCGTTCGGCGGCCGCCGAGCCCGGCCGCCACGGCACGTTCGCTGACGTGGAGGAGCGACTCCCCTACATCCAGGATCTCGGGTTCGACGTCGTATACCTTCCGCCGATCCACCCCATCGGCCGGAGCTTCCGCAAGGGCCGGGACAACGCGGTCACTGCCGAGCCCGGCGATCCCGGAAGCCCGTGGGCGATCGGTGCCGAGGAAGGCGGCCACACATCGATCAACCCCGAGCTGGGGCCGATGAAGGACTTCGAACGCCTGGTGGAGGCGGCACGGGTGCGAGGGATGGAGATCGCGCTCGACCTCGCCTACCAGTGCTCAGCCGACCATCCGTACCTGAAGGAGCACCCGGAGTGGTTCCGGCACCGCCCCGACGGCACCATCCAGTACGCGGAGAACCCACCCAAGAGGTACCAGGACATCTACCCGCTGGACTTCGAGACCGACGCGTGGCGGGAACTGTGGGACGAGCTCGCTTCGATCCCCCGGTTCTGGATCGGGCACGGCGTCCGGATCTTCCGGGTCGACAACCCGCACACCAAGCCGTTCCCGTTCTGGGAGTGGATGCTCGGCTGCCTGAAGGCCGAACACCCCGACCTCATCTTCCTGTCCGAAGCGTTCACCCGACCGAAGGTGATGCACCGCCTGGCGAAGATCGGGTTCACCCAGTCCTACACGTACTTCGCGTGGCGGAACGCGAAGTGGGAGCTCCTGGAGTACTTCGGCCGGGACCTTCCCGCGGTCGCCGAGTTCTTCCGTCCGAACCTGTGGCCGAACACGCCCGACATCCTCGCCGAGTTCCTCCAGACGGGCGGCCGGGCGGCCTTCCTCAGCCGGTTCATCCTGGCCGCCACGATGGGCGCGAGCTACGGGATCTACGGCCCGGCCTTCGAGCTGATGGAGCACGAACCGCTGCGGCCCGGCTCCGAGGAGTACCTGCATTCCGAGAAGTACGAGATCCGGCACTGGAACCTCTCGGCGCGGAACAGCCTGCGGCGGCAGATCGCGCTGATGAACCGGATCCGCCGCGACAACCCCGCGCTGCACGGCGACCGCTCGCTCAGGTTCCACGGCATCGACAACGACCAGCTCATCGCGTACTCGAAGCGGAGTCCGGACGGTTCGAACATCATCCTGGTCGTGGTGAACCTGGACCCCCGCAACACGCAGTCCGGCTGGCTCGACCTGGACCTCGAACCGCTCGGTCTGGCCGCCGACCGCCCGTTCGAGGTCCACGACCTGCTGACCGGGTCCCGGTACGGCTGGGGCGGCCGGTGGAACTTCGTCTCGCTCGACCCCACGTCGGTCCCCGCGCACCTGTTCCGCATCCGTCCCCACCTGCCCTTGCACTCGGGCGACGGGCTCGACGCTTAGTGGACGCCCGCCGGAGGCCCGCCCGCCCCAAGCCCACGCTCTGGTACAAGGACGCCGTCGTCTACGAGGTGCACGTCCGGGCGTTCCACGATTCGAACGGCGACGGGATCGGGGACCTGCGCGGCCTGGTGCCGAAGCTCGAGTACCTCCAGGAGCTCGGGGTCACCGCGCTGTGGCTGCTGCCCTTCTACCCGTCGCCGCTGAAGGACGACGGCTACGACATCGCCGACTACAAGTCGATCCACCAGTCCTACGGAACCTTGCGCGACTTCCGGCTGTTGCTCCGCGAAGCCCGCCGCCAGAACCTCCGGGTGATCACCGAGCTGGTGCTGAACCACACCTCCGACCAGCACCCCTGGTTCCAGCGGGCCCGCCGCGCCCCCGCCGGCACGCCCCAGCGCGACTTCTACGTGTGGAGCGAGACACCGGACCGCTACCAGGACGCCCGGATCATCTTCAAGGACTTCGAGGCGTCGAACTGGACGTGGGATCCCGTGGCCCAGGCCTACTACTGGCACCGGTTCTACGCCCACCAGCCCGACCTGAACTTCGAGAACCCGGAGGTCCGGCGAGCGATGCTGAACGTGGTCGACTTCTGGTTCGACCTGGGCGTGGACGGCCTTCGCCTGGACGCCGTGCCGTACCTGTTCGAGCGGGAGGGGACGAACTGCGAGAACCTCCCCGAGACCTACGCGTTCCTGTCGGAGCTCCGGGCGCACGTCGACGAGCGGTTCGACGACAAGATGCTGCTTGCCGAAGCGAACCAGTGGCCGGAGGACGCCGCGGCGTACTTCGGCCCCAAGGGCGACCGCTGCCACATGGCCTTCCACTTCCCCCTGATGCCCCGGATGTTCATGTCGATCCGGATGGAGGACCGTTTCCCGGTGGTGGACATCATGAACCAGACACCGGCCATCCCGGAGACCGCGCAATGGGCGGTGTTCCTCCGCAACCACGACGAGCTGACGCTCGAGATGGTGACCGACGAAGAGCGCGACTACATGTACCGCGTCTACGCGGAGGACCCGCAGGCCCGGATCAATCTAGGGATCCGGCGGCGGCTGGCGCCCCTGCTCGGCAACGACCGCCGCCTGATCGAGATGATGAACGGGCTGCTCTTCTCCCTCCCCGGTACGCCGGTGATCTACTACGGCGACGAGATCGGGATGGGCGACAACATCTACCTGGGCGACCGCAACGGCGTCCGGACCCCGATGCAGTGGAGCTCCGACCGCAACGCCGGCTTCTCCCGCGCGAACCCGCAACGGCTGTACCTGCCGGCGATCATCGACCCCGAGTACCACTTCGAGGCGCTCAACGTCGAGGCGCAGCAGAACAATCCGCACTCGCTGCTGTGGTTCATGAAGCGGCTGATCGCGTTGCGCAAGCGCTACCGGGCTTTCGGCCGGGGTTCGATCGAGTTCCTCTATCCCGAGAACCGCAAGGTCCTGACGTTCTTCCGCACCTTCCAGGACGAACGCATCCTGGTCGTGGCGAACCTCTCCCGCCAGGCGCAGTACGTCGAGCTCGACCTGTCCGAGTACCGGGGGATGGTGCCGCTGGAGCTGTTCGGACACACGGAGTTCCCTCGGATCGGGGACCTCCCCTACCTGTTGACGCTCGGACCCCACGCCTTCTTCTGGTTCGCCCTGGAACCGCAGCCGGCGGAGGAGGAGGTCGAACCCTCGCCGGCCTTCCGGCTGCCGATGCTCTCGGTCCGGGAGAGCTGGGAGGAGCTGGTGTTCGCGGACCGGGCCCGCGAGGCGCTGCAGGAGATCCTGCCGTCCTACCTGCGCGAACGGCGGTGGTTCGGCGCGAAGGGTCGCCGCATCACGTCCGTGGAGCTCACCGAGGCGATCCCCGTGCCCGGGCCTCAGGTGGAGGGGCGCCCACCGTCGACCGTCGCGGTAGTGACGTTCGTCCAGGTGGGATTCGCCGAAGGCGACCCCGAGACCTACGTCCTGCCGCTGGCCTGTACCGAGCCGTACAAGATCCTGCCGTCCGGCAGGAACCTTCCGCCGGGCGCCGTCGCACGGGTGCGCGGGCCCGGTGGGGACCGGGTGCTGTTCGACGCGGTGTGGGAGATGGCGTTCGCCCGGGGACTGCTGCAGGCGGTCGAACGGCGCCGGCGGTTGAACGGGTCGGAGGGGCGGCTGCTGGCCCAACCCACCGGCGCGTTCCGCGAGGTGCGCGGACCGGCCGACATCGCGCTCGAGCCGACCGTCCTGTCGGCCGAGCAGAGCAATACATCGATCGCGTTCGGGGAACGGCTGCTCCTCAAGCTCTATCGCCGGTTGGACCAAGGCGTGAACCCCGACCTCGAGGTCGGGCGGGTCCTCACCGAGGAGGTCCGGTTCGAACACACACCACCGGTGGCCGGATGGCTCGAATACCGGCGAACACAGCCCCGAGGGCGGCCGGCCACGGTCGCCATCCTGCACGGGTTCGTCCAGAACGAGGGCGACGCCTGGCGGTACACGCTCGACGCGCTGCACGGCTTCCTCACCGAGGCCATGACCCGACGGCCGGAGGACGAAGAACCCCCGCTACCCTCCCGCCCCTCGTTGTTCGCGCTTGCGTCACAGCCGGCCCCCGCCCTAGCCCGCCAGATGCTCGGTTCGTACCTGGAGTCGGCACGGCTGCTCGGCCAGCGGACGGCCGAGCTCCACCTGGCCCTGTCGTCCAGGCCGGAGCACCCGGACTTCGCACCCGAACCGTTCACCCCCCATTATCAGCGCGCGCTGTACCAGTCGATCCGGGGGGAGATCGCCCGCACGTACCGGTTCCTCCGCGGCCGCGAGCGGCAGATCCCGCAGCTCGTGCAGATCCTGGACCTGGAGCCGTCGCTGCAGTCGCGGGCCCATTCGATCCTGGACGTGCGGATCGAAGCGAAGCGCATCCGGACCCATGGCGACTTCCACCTGGGGCAGGTGCTGTATACGGGGCGGGACTTCGTGATCATCGACTTCGAAGGCGAACCCGCCCGGCCGCTGTCGGAGCGAACGATCAAGCGCACGGCGTTCCGGGACGTGGCGGGGATGATCCGGTCGTTCCACTACGCCGCGTACGCGTCGCTGTTCGCCGATCGCGGCGGGGTGCTGGGCCCGGAGAACCCGGCGTACCTCGAGCCGTGGGTGCTGTTCTGGTACCTGTGGGTGTCGGC
>DHIQ01000055.1:4572-5242 GCA_002403895.1 Candidatus Neomicrothrix sp. UBA4742 | reverse complement strand
TCCGTTGGAGCTACCGCCAGCCGATAGGGCTGTCCGCCACCGCCGCGGTCGAGCTTTGATGTCCGGGGCGGCCTTCGGGCCGCCCTAGTCTTTGTCTCGTGTCCGCCTTCGTCGACGAGTGCAACCTCAACGTTCGCGGGGGCGATGGGGGTGCCGGCAGCGTGTCGATGCGACGCGAGGCCCACGTCCCCAAGGGTGGCCCCGATGGGGGCGACGGTGGCCGCGGTGGCGACGTCTGGCTGGAGGCGGACCGCAACGTGGCCTCACTGCTGGCGTTCCGGGACCATCCCCACCGGCGTGCGGTCAGCGGCACCCACGGTCAAGGCAAGAAGAAGCATGGTGCGGGCGGCGACGACCTGATCGTGCACGTGCCCGAAGGGACGGCGATCTTCGACCAAGATGACGTGCTGCTGGCCGATCTGGTCCAGAAGGGGGATCGGTGGTTGGCTGCTGCCGGGGGCCAGGGTGGCAAGGGCAACGCCAAGTTCCTCTCCAACCGGCGCCGGGCCCCCACCTTCGCCGAGCAGGGGGAGGAGGGCGAGGAGCGGTGGCTGCGTCTGGAGCTCAAGTTGATGGCCGATGTCGCGCTGGTGGGGTTCCCCAACGTGGGCAAATCGACGCTCATCTCCCGCATCTCCGCAGCCAAGCCCAAGATCGCCGACTACCCGTT
>DHIQ01000055.1:0-4359 GCA_002403895.1 Candidatus Neomicrothrix sp. UBA4742 | reverse complement strand
GATCGCCGACTACCCGTTCACCACCCTCGAACCCAACCTGGGGGTGGTGCGCACCGACGACGGGGGCGAGTTCGTGGTGGCCGACATCCCTGGGCTGATCGAGGGCGCCAGCGAAGGTCGGGGCCTGGGTCATCAGTTCCTGCGCCACATCGAACGGGCTCGCGTGATGGTGCTGTTGGTCGACCTGGCGGCCGTCTCGGCCCAGGCCTCGCCGGCTGAACAGGAGCGGGTCCTGCTGGCCGAGCTCGGGCGCTACCGCCCCGAGTTGCTCGAACGGCCCCGCATCGTGGTGGGTTCTCGGGCCGACGTGGCCGATCCCGGCCTCGACGACGGTGAGGCCCTGCCCACCTTAGCCGTGCGCATCTCGTCGATGACCGGGGAGGGGCTGCCCCGCCTCGTCGGTCTCATGGCCGAGTCCGTGGCCGGGGCCCGCGCCGTGGAGCCCGAGCCGGAGGCGTTCGTGGTGTACCGGCCGGTGGCCGAGGGCATCCGTATCGAGCGCGAGGACGACGGGGCCTACCGGGTGGTGGGGCGCCAGGCCGAGCGGGCCATCGCCCTGTCGGACCTGACCAACCTGGAGGCGCTCGACTACGCCCACGTCCGGCTCAAGAAGCTGGGCGTCGACCAGGCACTGGCCCGTGCCGGCGCCGAGCAGGGCGATGTCGTCCGCATCGGCGGCCATACGTTCGAATACGACGAGGACGGCTTGTGATGGAACGGCGCTGCTGATGTTGGTGGTGGCCAAGATCGGCACGTCATCGATCACCGATACCGAGGGCGGGATCGTCCGCGGCGCCATCGACAAGCTGTGCGCGGAAGCAGCCCAGTTGCGGGGCGCCGGCCATCGCGTCCTGCTGGTCACCTCGGGGGCCATCGGAGCCGGCCTCCCGCTTCTCGGCCTCGGTGGCGATCGCCGCCCTCGGGACTCCGTCACCCTTCAGGCGGTCTCCGCGGTGGGCCAGAGCCGGCTCATGCAGGTCTACAACGAATCGCTGGCCGCCCATGGCCTCTTGGCCGGGCAGGTGCTCATCGCCCCGCTCGACTTCGTGGACCGGCGTCAGTACCTCCAGGCCCGAGGCACCCTTGAGCGGCTTCTGGAGCTGGGTGTGGTCCCCGTCGTGAACGAGAACGACGCTATCGCCGATGACGAGATCCGCTTCGGGGACAACGACCGAATCGCCGCCCTGGTGGCCCACCTGGTCGGAGCGGACACGCTGGTGCTGCTGACGGATGCGCCCGGCCTGTTGACCGCTGATCCTCGCCTCGACTCCTCGGCCTCGCTCATCGAGGAGATCGTGGAGGTCGACCACGAGCTCGAACAGCTTGCGGGCGGCGCGGGGTCGGCCCGGGGTAGCGGGGGGATGTCGACCAAGGTGGCCGCGGCCAAGATTGCGGCGTGGTCCGGGGTGCGGACGGTGATCGCCGATGCCGGCCGGCCTGATGTTTTGATCGACGCGGTGGCCGGGGTGCCCGGGGTGGGGACCGTCGTCCTGCCCCACGACCGGGACCTCCCCGCCCGGAAGCTATGGATCGCTTTCGCTGTTGGTTCCCAGGGCACGATCACGGTTGATGCCGGAGCCCGAGCCGCGCTGGTGGGGGGCGGGACGTCCCTCCTGGCCGCGGGGGTGACCGGCGTGGTGGGCGAGTTCGACGCGGACGACGCCGTCGAACTGTCCGGCCCCGACGGAGCCGTGTTCGCCAAGGGTCTGACCCGCCTGGACGCGGCCTCGGTCAAGGAGATGGCCGGACGCCGTAGCGCCGAGCTGCCCGAAGGAACACCGGCCTGGGTTGTGCACCGCGACGACCTGGTCGTCCTCGCCTAGCTGCCTGTCAGCCTTCTTGGGGGGTGGCCTGCTCGGTGGGGGGTGCCGGTTCGCTCTTGATGGAGGCCGCCTCCTCAAGGAGTTTCGCGCCCTCGTCGGCCGCCGGGGCCAGACCCAGCTGAGAGCGGATCTCTGACAGGCGGGCCTGTGCCTCGAGGTTCATCGATGCGTGCTCCACCTCGAGCATGCGGCTCTCGACCGACTCGCCTGTGAGCTCGGACATGCCCTTGGCCTTGGCGTAACGAGCCTCGATCTTGTCTCGGACCTCGTCGAAGCTGGGCACGTCCTCGCCCACGGCCTCGCCGATGGTGGCCATGGCCTTGTTCATCGTCTCTTGCATCTTGGCCTGGTCGAGCTGGCTCAAGAGCTTCTGACGTTCGGCCAACTTCTTTTGCAGAGCCGCCGAGTTCTGGGCCACTGCCATCTTGGCCTGCTGGGAGGCCTGGGTGGACTGCAGGGCGAGGGACTTCGTCTCGTCGATCTCGTGTTCCAGGGCGATGAGGCGGTTGGCGAACGCCTCGGCGGCCGAGCTGTACTCGATGGCCTTGGGCTCGTCGCTGGCTTTGGTGGCCTCGTCGGCCATGAGGACGGCCTGCTTGGTGTTGGCCGTGACCTTCTCGTACTCGGTCATCTGCCGGTTCAGACGCATCTCGGTCTGCTTCTGGTTGGCGATGACGCTGGCGGCCTGTTCCTTGAGACGGCGGTGTTGGTCCTGGGCCTCGGTGATGGCTTGCTCGAGTTGGACCTTTGGGTCGGCCATCTCGTTGAAGCTGCTGTTCACCTTGGCAGTCAGGTACTTCCACCAGCGCTTGAATGACTTGAACATGGCTCCAAGCCTACGGCATCTCTTCGACAGCCGACGTGGCACGGCGTCGGCCCACCCGTTCCACGACCCAGGCCAGGTCCGGCGAGCGGGTCACCCACAAGGCACCCACGTAGACGACCAGGCCGGCAATCGTCCCCGCCGCCACCCGCAGGATCCCTGCGAACCCGGTCTCGCCGCCGACGAAGCGGGACACCGACCAGACGACGAGCGCCATGGCCACCGCCGCCACGAGGATCCGGGCCAGGGAGCTGACCAGGGCGGAGCGGTCGAGCCCCCCGATGCGGTGACGGAGCACCACCAGGGCCGCCACGGCGGCCACGGCGTAAGCGATCGAGTACGAGGCGACGACACCCTTCAGGCCGAAACGGCCCACCAGGGCCAGGGCGAGGGCGATGTTGAGCCCGTTCTCGATGAGGTAGAGCACGAACGGGGTCTTGGTGTCCTTGCGGGCATAGAAGCCGCGCATGGCGTAGAGGAACACGGCGAACCCGGGGAGGCCGATGGCCAGCCACACCAGGGCGTCGGCCGTCTGCCGCACCGACGCGCCGGTGAACGCTCCGTACTGCAAGAGCACGGAGATGATCGGCTCGGCCAGGAACACGTAGCCCAGGGCGGCCGGGATCGTCACCAGGGCGATGAGCCGGAGACCTTGGCCAAAGCGGACCCGGTAGCCGGCATCGTCGCCTCGTCCGGCCAGGTTGGCCAGCTCAGGCATGAACGTCGTCATGATCGATACCGCCAGCAACCCGTAGGGGAGCTGGAAGAAGATGAAGGC
This sequence comes from Candidatus Neomicrothrix sp. UBA4742, assembly GCA_002403895.1. Classification (GTDB taxonomy): domain Bacteria; phylum Actinomycetota; class Acidimicrobiia; order Acidimicrobiales; family Acidimicrobilacustridaceae; genus UBA4742. The sequence continues at coordinate 935 of DHIQ01000055.1, read as the reverse complement.
GTAGGTGTAGGCGGACACCTCACCGGTCGGGCCGTTGAGCAGCCTGAGGGTCACCAGCAACGCCGCCTGGTTGGCCGCCACCGCCCCCAAGGTCCAGCCCGAGAGGCGGGCCACGGTGCGCACCGCCGGGTGGCGGTAGTCGAAGCGCCAGTGGGGCCGCGCCCCCGAACGGGTGATGGCCGGCCACAGGACCACGGTCATGGCCACGATCCCCATTGTCGTCCCGAGGCCGAGGAGCAACAGGAGCCCGGTGTCGCTGTTGACCTGCTCGATGGTGGGAGGGCGCCCGGCCACCCGGGCGAACGTCAGCAACATGATGATGACCACGACGTTGTTCAGTACCGGTGCGATGGCCGGCACCGCGAAACGGCGGCGGGCGTTGAGCAGAGCGGTGCCCAGCGCCGTCAGCCCGTAGAACAGCACCTGGGGGAGGAACAGGAGAAGGAGAGGTATCGCGACGGATGCTTCCTGGCGGGCCTGGTCGGCCGGAAGACCGGCGGTGTAGACGTGGACGATGAGGGGCGCGGCCGCCATACCCAGCAACGTCACGACGATCAGCGCCACCGTCGTCACCGTGAGCACGGCATCGTTGGCCCGGTCGTCTCGTCGCCGGACGTTGTCGACGAAGACGGGGATCAAGGTGGCCGACAGGATGCCCCCGAGCAGGAGGTCGTAGACCATGTTCGGGGTGGTGTTGGCCAGGTTGTAGCCCTCCGCCAGGAACGTCGTGCCGACGGCGTAGGCCAGCGCCACGGTGCGCAACAGGCCCGTCAGCCGGCTGAGGCCGGTGCCGACGGCGACCACCCCGCTGGAGCGGACCAGGCCCGCTCCGCCGGTCAGGGGCACGTCGACCGTCCCCGGTTCGTCGGGCAGGTCGGGCTCGCCCGGCACACTCATGGCGGCGGCGGGGGAGTCCCCGGGGGAGTCCCCGGGGG
>DHIQ01000042.1 GCA_002403895.1 Candidatus Neomicrothrix sp. UBA4742 | reverse complement strand
CCCCCGAGCGGAAGGCTCAGGTCTGCGTTAGGGGCCCGTACTGGTCGGGGCGGCGGGTGGTCAGAAACGGGAACAGCTCCAACCAGTCGCGCCGGGCATCGAGATCGAGATCGGCCACCAGCACGGCGGCGGCATGGCGGGGCGCCTGCACCAGCACCCGCCCGTAGGGATCGCTGATGAACGACGATCCGTAGAACGTGATGGGGGTCCCCGTACCCAGATCTTCGGTGCCGATGCGGTTGACCGCCACCATGAACGTGCCATTGGCGATGCCCTGGCCGACGATGACGGCGTGCCACAGCGGCTCGGTGTCGAAGCCAGGATGGTCCGGCTCGGACCCGATGGCCGTGGGGTAGACCAACACCTCGGCGCCGGCCAGGGAGTAGGCCCGGCTCAGCTCGGGGAACCACTGGTCCCAACAGGTGGGGAAGCCGAATCGGGCGTCGTCCACCGGCACCACTGGGAACCCGCTATCGGCGGCGATGAAGTACCGGTCCTCGTAGTAGCCGGCAGTCACAGGGATGTGCACCTTGCGGGTGGCCGACACCAACGACCCATCCGGCGCCACCAGGATGGCGGTGTTGAAGCCCCGGCCGTCGGCCGGCGGGCCGCCCTCGGCGTCGGGCACCGACTCATAGAGCGAGGCGTGCACGAACACGCCGTCGTCGGTGGCCAGCGTCTGGGCCAGACCCAGCGTGGGGCCGCCGAGGAGAGACTCGGGCTCGACCCACCCGGGCCCGGGTCCCCGATCAGACACGGCGAAGTACGGGCTCAGGGTGAGTTCCTGGAGGCACACCACCCGGGCCCCCTGCGCCACGGCCAACCGCACCCCGGTGGTGAGCTTGGCCAGATGCTCGACCGGCGACGAGGTCCACGCCACCTGCACCGCGCCGACGCGCAGCGGCTTGCGTTCCGGCGGTCGGGTACGAGCCGGCGATTCCGGCACCTTCCCGACGGCGGTGATCAACTCGAAGGGCATCACGGTGCCGATCCTGGTCTGGTCAAGAGGCCAGCGACTCGCAGAACGAACTGAACACCTCGACATAACGGTCGATGTCGTCGGTGGTGTGTTGGACCGACAGCGTCCACTGCTCCTCGTCTCCCGGGGTCATGAAGATGCCCCGGTTGATGGCCCACGGGAAGGCCGCGCCGAACAGCTCGGGCTTGGTGGCCAGGAAATCCCGGTAGTTGCGCGACCGCTCCTTGCGGAACGACACGCAGCCCTTGGCCCCCAGATCGACTGTGTGGGCCGGGATGCCGTTGGCCTCGATGGCCGCCTGGCACCCACCGGCCAGGCGAGCGCCCAGGTCGGCCAGGTAGGCATAGGCGTCCGGGGTCATGACCTCGGTCATCGAGGCCAGACCGGCGGCGGCAACGAGCGGATTGCCGTTGAACGTGCCCATCTGGGCGGCGCCATGGCCGATCACGTCCATGATGGCGTCGTCCCCCCCGAAGGCGGCTCCCGGCGTGCCGCCGAACAGGGCCTTGGCGAAGCAGGCCAGGTGGGGCCGCACGCCGTAGCGCATCCCCGCCCCGCCCTCGGCCACGGTCGCCCCCGACTTCACTTCGTCGAAGATGAGCACGACGCCGTGACGTTCGCACAGATTCTTCAGCGACTGCAGGTACCCGGGCTCCGGCTCGACAATACCGATGTTCATCATCACCGGCTCGAGGATGAGGCAGGCAATCTCCTCGCCCCGCTCGGCCAGCAGCGCCTCGAAGGTGGCCGCGTCGTTGAACGGCACCACCAGGGTGAATTTGGCCATCTCGGCCGGGATCCCCGCCGACATCGGCATGGTGGTGGGCATGTCGCGCCCACCCAGGGCGTCGGCGTTGGGGAGCACGGAGAACATCACGGTGTCGTGGTGGCCGTGGTACGAACCCTCGACCTTGACCACCACGTCGCGACCGGTAGCGGCGCGCGCCACCCGGATGGCGTCCATGGTGGCCTCGGTCCCCGAGTTGGCGAAGCGGACCTTGTCCAGCTCGAAGCGCCGGCAGATCTCCTCGGCCAGCGCCACGGTCACCGGCGTGGGAGCGGCGAAGTGGGTGCCGGTCTGCACCGCCAGGGTCACAGCCTCCACGATCTTGGGGTGGGCGTGGCCGGCGATACCGACCCCGAACCCCCCGTGGAAGTCGAGGTACTCGTTGTCGTCGACGTCCCAGACCTTGGCCCCCTGACCGCGGTCGACGTAGATCGGGTAGGGATCGCCCGCCTGGAACGAGGAAGGCACGCCGAGGGGCAGGTGCTCAACGGCGCGCTCGTACATGGCCTTGCTGGTCTCGGTGCGTTCGAGCAGTGCCGCCATCTCGACGTAGCTGAGCTCGGCGGCCCGCGCGCTAAGTCGGTCGCTGTGGGTCACGAGGCCGGTGGGATCGGAAGTGGTTGCCATCAGTGCTTTACCATCACATGTTTGAGTTCGGTGTAGTGCTCGATCGCGTAGATCGACATGTCCTTGCCATACCCACTCTGCTTGAACCCGCCATGCGGCATCTCCGACACGATCGGGATGTGGTCGTTCACCCAGACGCAGCCGAACTGCATGGCTCGCGACATGCGCATGGCCCGACCGACGTCGCGGGTCCACACGCTGGAGGCCAATCCGTAGTCGACGCCGTTGGCCCAGGCCAGGGCCTGCTCCTCGTCGCCGAAACGCTGGACGCTGACGACGGGACCGAACACCTCGCGCTGGACGATCTCTGAGTCCTGGGCCGGGTTGGCCAGCACGGTGGGGGTGTAGAAGAACCCCGGCCGATCGGGGATGGAGCCGCCGATAACCATCTCGGCTCCGGCGTCGATGGCCCGGGCCACCATGCCGGCCACCCGTTCCTGCTGGGCCGCCGAGATGACCGGGCCGACGGCGGTTTCGGGATCGGTGGGGTCTCCCGTGACAAGAGCGCCGACCGCGGTGCCCAGACCGTCGACCAGCCCGTCGTAGATGCCAGGGCCGGCAATGACCCGGCACGGTGCCGTGCAGTCCTGGCCGGAGTTGTAATAGGCCATCTCCGACAGGCAGGTGACGACGGCGTCCAGGTCGGCGTCGTCGAACACCACCACCGGGGCCTTGCCCCCCAGCTCGAGGTGCACGCGCTTGAGCGTGTCGGCGGCGTTCCTGGCGATGAGCTTGCCCGTGGCGACATCCCCGGTGATGGAGACGATGGCGACCTTGGGGCTGCGCACCAGGGCGTCGCCGGCCGTCTCCCCCTGCCCGGTCACCACGTTGAATACCCCCGGGGGGAAGATGTCGGCGGCGATCTCGGCCAACTTCAGCGCGGTGAGTGGGGTCAATTCCGACGGCTTGAGGATGAACGTATTGCCCGCCGCCAGGGCCGGCCCCAGCTTCCAGGTGGCCATGTTCAACGGGTAGTTCCACGGGGCGATGCCGACGGCCACGCCGAGGGGGTCACGACGCAGGAACGAGGTGTGGTCCTCGAGGTAGTCCCCCGCGGCCTGGGCCTGCATGGCCCGGGTGGCCCCGGCGAAAAACCGGATGTTGTCGACGATGAGGTCGAACTCGAACTCGAGGATGGACACGGGCTTGCCCACGTTCGCCATCTCGAGCTTCATGAGTTCGTCCAGATTGGCCTCGACGGCGTCGGCCAGGGCCAGCAGCTTCTCGGAACGCTCGCGCGGCGTGGTCAGCCCCCAGGTCTGGAATGCCTCGTAGGCGGCATCGACGGCCGCCTCGACGTCGGCTGCGTCGCTCGAGGCCACCTCCGCCAATACCTCGCCGGTGGCCGGATTGAGCACAGCGTCGGTGGCGCCACTGCGGGCGGGCGTCCACCTCCCGCCAATGAAGTTCTCGTGGGACACGGTTAGATCTCCTCGATCGAGCGGACGGCGGTGGGCGGTGATCGGCCCTCATCATGATGCAGGCGACGAAACTCCTGCGCTGAATCTCGCGTGGCCCAACCCCCCAATGCAAGGGATTCCGTTGCCATTTTGTGAATTAACTAAGGAATCTCTTGCGAAGTTGCGTGAACTTTGCGAATCTGCGCCCGACCCGTCGGGTGAATCCACTGCTCGCCGGTTGATCCCGCCGCAGATCAACGTCTTCGCCACCACGATCCTCGTGGTCAGCGTGACGCTGGCCCTGCTCGGCGTGTGGATCGGGTTCCGTCGCTCCAAGAAGCTGGGACAACTGAATCCCTAGTGAAATAGGGATATGACAATTGATTTCGTCGCAAAATGTGGGATAGTGGGAGGGAATCATTTGTTTGATTCACCCCGTCTGATGTGATTCTTTCGCTGCTTCCGTCGAGAAGCTGATTCGGAGCACTGGCTATGTCTCGCAATGCCACGGACCTGGAAAAGACCGCCGCCGACCATCTGTGGGGACATTTCTCCCCGCTGTCGCCCGACGGCGGTCGCGGGCTGGAGATCATCGAGCGCGGCGAGGGCTGCTACGTGTGGGACCAGCACGGTCGCCGCTACCTCGACGGGCTCTCGGGACTGTTCACCGTGCAGGTGGGCCACGGTCGCACCGAACTGGCCGAGGCAGCGGGCAAACAGGCGGCCGAGCTGGCGTACTTCCCCATCTGGACCTACGCGCACCCCTCGGCTATCGAGCTGGCCGGGCGCCTTGCTGCGCTTGCTCCCGGTGATCTCAACCGGGTGTTCTTCACCACCGGCGGCGCGGAGGCAGTCGAGTCGGCGTGGAAGTTGGCGCGCCAGTACTTCAAGGCCATCGGCCAGCCCGGTCGCTACAAGGTCATCTCGCGCGACATCGCCTACCACGGCACCTCCATGGGAGCCCTGGCCATCACCGGTATCCCGTCGATGCGAGCGCCGTTCGAGCCACTCGTACCAGGCGCCTTCCACGTGGCCAACACCAACCGCTACCGCTGCGACCTGTGCGCCCACGCACCGGCGTGCACCCTGAGCTGCGCCGACGACATCGAACGCACCATCCTCCAGGAAGGCCCCGAGTCGGTGGCCGCGGTGTTCCTCGAGCCCGTGCAGAACGCGGGAGGATGCTTCACTCCGCCCGAGGGCTACTTCGCCCGGGTCCGCGAGATCTGCGACCGGTATAGCGTCCTACTCATCTCCGACGAGGTCATCTGCGCCTTCGGCCGGCTGGGCACCTGGTTCGGTTGCGAGCGCATCGGCTATCAGCCCGACATGATCACTATTGCGAAGGGTTTGACCTCGGGTTACGCGCCCCTCGGTGGCGTGATGGTGAGCGACAAGATCGCCGCTCCCTTCCTGGAGCCCGACAACACGTTCATGCACGGCATCACGTTCGCCGGCCACCCGGTCAGTTGCGCGGTCGCCCTGGCCAACCTCGACCTGTTCGAGCGCGACGGCATCCTCGGCAACGTGATGGCCCACGAGGCGGAGTTCCGAGCCGCGCTGGCCACCCTGGAGGACCTGCCGTGGGTAGGCGAGATCCGGGGAATGGGCTACTTCTACGCGATCGAGCTCGTACGGGACAAAGAAACGAAAGCGGAATTCGAAGGGCCGGAGGCCGAGCGGCTGTTGCGCACGCTGCTGTCACCGCGACTGTTCGACCTCGGCCTCATCTGCCGGGCCGACGACCGGGGCGATCCGGTGATTCAGCTGTCGCCTCCGCTCATCGCCGGCCCCGAGCAGTTCGACGAGATCGTCACCATCATTCGCCAAGCGCTGACCGAGTCCATGGAGGCTCTGTAAACCATGTCCAACACCACGAGCACCGGCAACACCAAGGTCGGCCTCACGGTCGGCGTCCCCCGCGAGATCAAGCCTGACGAGCATCGGGTGGCCATCACCCCCGATGGTGTCCGCGAGGTGGGCCAGTACGGTGTGCCCGTGCTGGTCGAGGCCGGCGCCGGCGTCAACTCCAGCTTCCCCGACAACGACTACCGGCGCGCCGGCGCCGAGATCGTCGACTCGGTCGACGAGGTATGGGAACGAGCCGACCTGATCTGCAAGGTGAAGGAGCCTCAGGAAAGCGAGTTCCGCTACTTCCGCCCGGACCTCACCATCTTCACCTACCTTCACCTGGCCGCCTACCCCGGCGTGGCCGCTGCCCTGCTCCAACACCACGTCACCGGTGTGGCCTACGAGACGGTGACGACCGCGAACGGTGCGCTCCCGCTGCTGGCCCCCATGAGCGAGGTGGCCGGCCGGATGTCAGCCCAGATCGGAGCCCACTACCTCGAGCGCCACAACGGTGGGCGCGGCGTGCTGATGGGGGGTGCCCCCGGCGTGCGGCCTGCCCGCGTGGCGGTGCTGGGTGCGGGCAACGTCGGCTGGAACGCGGCGTGGATGTGCGCCGGCATGGAGGCCGAGGTCGACCTGCTCGACCGCAACGTCGATCGACTGCGCTTCATCGACCAGATCCAGATGGGACGCATCACCACCCTCACCTCCAACCGCGGTCAGGTCGAGCGGGTCATCGCCGATGCCGACCTGGTGATCGGCGCCGTGCTCGTGCCCGGCGGTCGAGCCCCCGTCGTGGTGACCGAAGACATGATCAAGTCCATGAAGCAGGGCGCCGTAGTGGTGGACATCGCCATCGATCAGGGCGGGTGCATCGAGACCTCGCACGAGACCAGCCACGCCGACCCGGTCTTCGAGAAGCACGGTGTCGTCCACTACGCAGTGGGCAACATGCCGGGAGCGGTGCCGTTCACCTCGACCTACGCCCTGACCAACGTCACTGTCCCCTACCTGGCCGAGCTGGCCCGCCTCGGGGTCGCCGAAGCGGCTCGACGCGATCCGGCCCTGGCCCTCGGCTTCAACACCGTGGCCGGCCACGTGACCAACGATGCCGTCGCTGAGGCGTTGAGCAAGCCCTCGGCGCCGCTGGCTGACACATTGGGCGCCCACTGAACCCGAGGGCCACCACCGGGGGGACGGAGGGTCGGCCAGAAGGTCGCTCCGACGACGGAACCCTCCGTGGCGAGGTCGCGCCTCGGTGGTGGGCCACAATGAGAGCCGCTTCACACCGCAGCGGGAGGGATGACGCGCACATGGGTAGACCCAGGAACGGACCGGCCCCGGTTCCGCTCGACGACATCGACAAGGCCATCATTCGGGAGCTCCAGGTCGACGGGCGGATGCCCTACGCCAAGCTGGGGCCCGCGGTGGGCCTGTCACAGGCCGCCGTGCGCCAGCGGGTGCAGCGCCTGATCGAGAGTGGGGTCATGCAGGTCGTGGCCGTGACCGACCCGCTCATGGTCGGCTTCAGCCTTCAGGCCATGATCGGCGTGCGAGCAGTGGGTGACCTGCGCCGGGTGGCTGAGAAGCTGAGCGACGTGCCCGAAGTCGCCTACGTGGTCATCACGTCGGGTGGCTTCGATCTGCTGTGCGAAGTCGTGTGCGAAGGCACCGAGGAGTTGCTCACCTTGCTCAACGACGTCATCCGCACCATGGAGGGCGTGACCACCGCCGACGCCTTCACCTACCTCCACCTCCAGAAGCAGACCTACAGCTGGGGCACCCGCTAGGACCATGACCATCGGCGACGCTGCCGTCATCGACGTCCGGCCGTTGCTTCCCGGCGAGCGGGAGGCGCTGGTACACCTACTCGCCGACCTCTCGCCGGAGGAGTGGCAGGCGCCGACCGCTTGCCCCGGTTGGACGGTGAAGGCGGTCGCGCTCCACATCCTCGAAGACGACTTCGGGTGGCTGTCCCGAGGACGCGACGGGGATCACACCGCGCTGCTCGATGACACCATCGACTACCGGGAGTTTGTCGCCCAGCTCGATGCCAAGAACCAGCGGTGGGTCGACGGTGCCGCCGGCCTCAGCCCGCGCGTGATCATCGATCTCCTGGTCTGGTCGGGGGCCCAGGTCGACGAGTACCTGACCAGCCTCGACGTGGGCGCCGCCAGCCGGGTCATCTGGGCTGGCCCTGACGCTGCCCCACTGTGGTTCGGCCTGGCTCGGGAGTTCACCGAGCGCTGGGTGCACCAGCAGCAGATCCGCGACGCGGTGGGGCGCCCCGGCCTTCTCGACGATGAGCATCTTGGTCCCTGTCTCCGGACCTTCCTGTGGGCGCTTCCCCACCACTACCGCGACATCGACGCCGCTCCCGGCACGACGCTGGTGGTGTGGATCACCGGCCCCGGCGGTGGGGCCTGGAGCCTGGCCCGTCAGGGTGAGGGGTGGGACTTGACCGAGGAGGAGCCCGACCGGCGCGATGCGGAGGTGGCGTTGTCGTCCGATACGGCGTGGCGCTTGCTCACCGGTGCCTTGGTGCCCGACGCGGCAGTGGAACTCCGGGGAGACCTGGCGATCGCCGAGCCGTTCGCGTCGGCGCGCTCGATCATCGTGTGACCGCCGTGCATCCTGATCACGCCGGGCCGTACTCAGACGCCTCGGCCCGCCCCAGCACGGGGGTTACGGATGGAGGGCCCGGAGGGCGTCGCCAGTGGCCTCGAGGCAAAGATCCAGATCGGCGTCGTCGATCACCAGCGGCGGGCAGAAGGCGAGGGCGGCGGCCCCGATGGGACGGGCGATGACGCCTCGGTCGAGCAGGCCCTGGCGCACGTCCAGCGCGCTCACCGAGGGGTGCATCTGCAGCGCCCAGATGGCCCCCTCGCCCCGGACCTCGGCAACGAGGCCCTCTTTGGCCAGCTGCCGCAGCCCCCCACCCAGACGCTCGGCGATGTGGGGCACCCGCTCGAGCAGGTGCTCGTCGCGCAGGATGGCGATGTTGGCCACCGCCGCCACGCACGACGCCGGGTGACCGCTGTAGGTGTAGCCATGGCGCAGGATGAAGTCAGGGTCGGCCTCGAGCTCGTCACGCACGCGGGGCCCGACGATGACGCCGCCCAACGGCTGGTACCCGGACGTGACGGCCTTGGCGAAGGTGATCATGTCGGGTACGACGCCGTAGTACTCCGCGGCGAACCACGAACCGAGCCGACCGAAGCCGGTGATGACCTCGTCGAAGATGAGCAGCGAGCCCGCCTCGTCGCACAGCTTGCGCAGCCCCCGCAGGTACTCGACGGAGGCGGGATACACGCCACCGGCGCCTATGACCGGTTCGGCGATGACGGCGGCGATCTCGTGACCCCGCTCGGCGAACAGCCGCTCCGCCGCGGACAGGTCGTCGTGGGCAATCTGCGCCACCGGGCCCAGCAGCGGGCCCCAGCCCTCCTGGTTGAGGGGGAGACCCTGGACGGATACGCCGCCGTAGTTCACCCCGTGGTACCCCAGCGTCCGGCCGACGAAGACGTGGCGTTCGGGCTCCCCCCGCCGGGTGAAGGTCATGCGGGCCAACTTCAGGGCGGTATCAACCGCCTCGGAACCCGAGCAGGTGAAGAACACGCGGCCGTCCGGCACCGGGCTCAGCGCAGAGATGAGGGCGGCGGCTTCCTCGGCGGGACCGTTGGTGAAGATGTCGAACGTGTTGTAGTTCTCCAGTACCCGCAGCTGAGCATCAACGGCGTCGGCGATCTCAGCCCGGCCGTGCCCGACATTGCAGTACCAGAGGCTGGCCAGCCCATCGACGTAGCGCTTACCGGTGTCGTCGAACACCGCCGCTCCCTCGCCCCGCACGATGGTGATGAACTGGTCGGCGGCCGGCTTGGCGAAGGGGTGCAGGAACGGGCTGAGAGCCACAGGAGGACCTCCGGGGCGGGCAGGGACGCGAGCCGCCAGTCTGCCCCAAGGGCAAGCGGTCCGCTTGCTAGAGGTCAGCCCAACGACAGATTCACTGGTTGACACACGTCGAGTCGACGGATTCCGCTGTTCGATTGAGTAGTCGGGGGCGTTTCGACCGTTTGGCAGGAATCGTGGGATATTCGTCATTGCCGCCATTGGCCCGGTGGCACACGATGGGTGCATGCAATCGACCCAACCCCGACGAGTGGTCATCGTCATCTTCGACGGCATCCAGAGTCTGGACCTGACCGGGCCGCTCGAGGTGTTCCACGGAGCCGACCGCTACGCACGGCATGGCGGCACCCCGACCGATCCGCCGGCCAATGCCGGCGCGGCCGACGCCGGCTACCAGATCATCACCGCCTCACCGCAGGCCGATCCCCTGCGCACGTCCAGCGGATTGCGGGTCATAGCCGATGTCGCGTTGGCCGACGTCGAGGGACCCATCGACACGCTGGTCGTGGCTGGTGGTGATGGCGTCCACCGGATCCTGGCTGACCCAGAGGCGGCCACGGCGCTCACCGCGCAGGTTCGTCGCTTGGCCACGACAGCCCGGCGGGTGACATCAGTCTGCACCGGGGCCTTCCTGCTGGCCGAGGCCGGCCTGCTCGACGGTCGTCGGGCCACCACCCACTGGTCGCGTTGCGCCCAACTGGCCGAGCGTTACCCAGCCGTCACCGTCGAGCCGGACCCCATCTTCACCCGGGACGGCCACGTCTTCACCTCGGCCGGAGTCACCGCCGGGATGGATCTGGCCCTGGCCTTGGTGGAAGACGACCTCGGTCGGGAGGCTGCCCTCACCATCGCCCGCTGGCTGGTGCTCTTCCTGCACCGGCCGGGCAACCAGGCCCAGTTCAGCGCCCAACTCTCCGGACAACTGGCCGATCGCCACGAGGTCCGCTCTCTACAACAGGCCGTCGTCGAACACCCCGGGGCTGACTGCTCGGTCGAGGCCATGGCCCGGCGGGTGGGCATGAGCCCTCGTCACTTGGCTCGGGTGTTCACCGACGAGGTAGGGACCACCCCAGCTCGCTACGTCGAACAAGTTCGGCTTGAAGCCGCCCGACGACGCCTCGAAGAATCAGCCGATGCCGTCGAGGCAGTAGCGGCGACGTGTGGCTTCGGATCGACCGAGACCATGCGCCGCTCCTTCGTACGGGCCCTGGGCGTGCCGCCGGCCGAGTACCGCCGCCGGTTCCGTACCTCAGTGGCCTGAGCAGACCGCTCGTCGGACAAACCAACCAACCCGTCAACCAAGCAGAGGAACACCCATGGACATCGCCATCTTGTTGTACGACCGCTTCACCGCCCTCGACGCCATCGGCCCGTATGAGACGCTGGGCCGCGTGCCAGAGGCCACGGTGACCTTCGTGGCGGCCGAGACCGGTCCGGTTCGCACCGACCAGGGCAGTCTGGCCATCGTGGCCGACGCCACCCTCGACGACGTGGCCCACCCCGACATCCTGGTCGTCCCCGGTGGCCCGGGGACCGAGCAGGCCATGGGCGACGAGCCGACGCTCGCCTGGATCCGCACCGCCCACGAGACGTCGCAATGGACGACGTCGGTGTGCACCGGCTCACTCATCCTCGCCGCGGCCGGCATCCTCGACGGAGTCCCCGCCACGTCGCACTGGCAGGCATTCGAGATCCTCGAACTGCTCGGAGCGGTTCCCACCCACGAGCGCGTCGTGATCGACGGCAAGATCGTCACCGCCGCCGGCGTCTCAGCCGGCATCGACATGGGGCTGACCCTGGCCGCGCGGCTGGCCGGCGACCAGGTCGCCCAGGGCATCCAACTCGGTATCGAATACGACCCGCAACCGCCGTTCAACGCCGGCTCGCCCAACACCGCCCCGGCCGAGGTCGTCGAGTCCATGTGGGCCGCAAGTCGGTTCCGTCAGACCGCCTGACGCCAGCCGCGGACCGAACTTCGGCTCCGAGCACCGCACGCTCATCGTGACCCACGCCCTGGCCGCGGGCAGCTCAACATCAGTCGTCGGACCAAATGCCGAGCCGCCTCCACAGCAGCTTGGACACCGGGGTGATGAGGTCGAGCCCGCGAGCCAATCGGCGGATCTTGCCCAGGGCGACGACGGTCTCGGTCCGGTGACCGGGATTGTCGGTGTAGGCCTCACGCACGACGTAGTCGGGAATGTCGAAGCGCTGGATGAGATCACCGGGGACCTGCATCATCAGCTGCGCCATCGTGCCCAGGATGATGGGGGTGGCGATGGTCAGGACCTGGGCCCGGGCCCACCCGAGCTGCGGGACTTCTTGCTTGAGATAGTGCCGGGCAAAGGAAAGGTGACGAGCTTCCTCGGTGACGTGATGACGAATGATGATCTCGAGCAGTGGGTGCTGATCGTGGCCCGACCGCAACGTCTCGCGCTGCACATGGTCGATGGGATCCTCGCCCCCCAGCACGAAGATGAAGAACAGTTGGGGGAAGTGCTTGCCCAACTTCACGATGCGATCGGCGCCGAAGCGCATCATCCAGGGCAGTCCGGGCACGTCGAACCCACTGCGGTTCACGAACTCCTGGAACATCATCCCGTGGTGGGCCTCTTCGATGACCTCGTGGTAGGCGTATCGGAAGGTCGGGTCGTTGTTGTCCAGTGCGAAGGCGTGCTCGAGCAGGCCTCGTTTGAGGATGTTCTCGAACTGCAGACCGATCTTCATGGCGCTGACGTAGCGGTAGAGCCCGATGCGCGACCGGACGCCGGCCTCCTGAGACCGGTACCAGGCGGTGCCGCCGAGGGGGTCGTCCTCGTTGAGTTCGAAGCGGGGGTCGTCGGGGTCGATGGCGTAGGCCGCGTCGTCCCACGGGATGTCGGCGTAGGCGTCGTAGTGCTTCTCCACCGACTGACGGCTCAGCCGCTGCACGAGACGCTCGAACGCATCGCCATCCGAAACGCCGGCCGCCCGCAGGTCGACGTCGACCTCGTCATCGACGGAGTGCATTGGCTGCTGCCTTGACCTGTTTGAGCACCCGCTCGGCGTCGGCTGCTGCGCCGGGGACCCCGGTCATGCGGGTCACCGCCAGGCCCTCGAGCACGGCGAAGATGAGCAGTGGGGCCGTGTCGTAGAGTTCGGCCGTGGCCGGGTCGGCGGCGGGGGGCGGGTCGAACAGTTCGTTCCAAGTAGCGGCCGTGCTGTCTCGCATGCGGTCGGCTACCAGCGCGACGTGGGGACGCAGATCCGGATCGGTGCGCCCGGCGGTGATGAGTTCGAACCAGGCGGCGAAGGTGTCGCCTTGAAACAGCTCCCACAGCGTGTCGACGGCCACGTCGATGTGGTCGGTGCCGGCGGGGACCGCCTCGATCACGGCCCGGAACTCGTCGACTCCGGTCTGGAAAATGTGTTCGCACGCCGCGGCCACCAGCACGGCCTTCGACGGGAAGTGGTGGAGCATGGCGCCCCGTGACACCCCCGCCCGGCGGCAGATCTCCGTGGTGGAGGTGCGGGAGTAACCCATGTCAGCCAGGCAGGCCGCGGTGGCGTCGAGCAACTTGGTGGTGGTTTCCGCCGTGCGCTCGGCCTGCGTACGCCGCTCGGCCTGGCCCCGCTGCTTGGCACTGGTATGGCTCCGACGTGACGCCCGAGCCCGGTCCTGATGGCGATCGGGGTGGGAGGTGGTC
>DHIQ01000254.1 GCA_002403895.1 Candidatus Neomicrothrix sp. UBA4742 | reverse complement strand
GCGCCAGCATCCGCTCCGGCGCCGGGTCGAACGCCTCGCCGGGACCGGCGGCGAAGCCACACCGCGCGGCCAGGCCCGCGTTCAGTTCGTCGTTGGTCCGGCTTTCACCCACGCGCTCTATGACCGGCGAAAGTGTCTGGGCCACGAAGGCGCCGTAGGGCACGGCGACATCGTGGACTTCGAAATGGGTGGTGGCCGGCAACACCACATCGGCGAAGCGGGCCGTGTCGGTGAGCACTTGATCGTGCACCACGGTGAACAGATCCTCACGGGCGAGACCGGCCAGGACCTTCGCCTGAGCGGGGTTCATCACCGCCGGATTGGCCCCCTGCACGAAGAGCACCTGCACGCCCGGCTCCGAACCAGGATCGACCAGCAACTGGCCGAGAAGGTTCATGTTCACGTGCCGGCGGGCGCGCCCGCGTTTGGCGGAGCCGGGCTCACCGACCGGGCCGAGCACCGCGTCGCACAGGGCCGCGTAGTCCCACGGGAGGTCGTGGTCGGTGTGCAGGTGTACGCCGGCGCCGAGCTGGCCGAAGGCTCCAGTGAGGACCGGGAGGGCCAGCACGGCACGAACCGCCGACCCGCCGTTGCGGTTGCGCTCCATCCCCCAGCCCGTGCGCCAGTAAGCGGGACGGCGGCTCACGAGCAGACCGACGAACGCCGCCACGTCGGCGACGTCGAGACCGCACACCTCGGCTGCCCGGTCCAGCGGCCACGCTTCGCACGCGGCCAGGTATTCCTCGGTGCCGGCGGCATGGGCATCGGTGAAGTCCCGGTCAACGGCGTGGCGGGAGGCCAGCTCACGGGCGACGGCCATGGCCAACACCACGTCGGTGCCGGGCCGCGCCGCCAAGTGGAGGTCGGCTCGCTTGGCCATGGCGGTTCGACGCGGGTCGATCACCACGAGCGTGGCCCCGTCGGCCCGGGCGTGTTGCACCAATGGCGGGAAGTGGGTGTTCGAGATCGCCGGGTTGGCGCCCCACACCACCACGAGCTGGGCGTGCACGACGTCGAAGGGATCGGCCCCCGGCATGGCGCCGAAGGTCATCGACCAAGCGCGGCCCGTGCTCGCCGCGCAGATCGTGTGGTCCACCTGACTGGCCCCGAGAGCGTCCCATAGGAGTTGGCCGAGGAGGCCGCCGCCGAGCGAACCCGCCGAGGAGTTGTAGAGGTAGGGCACCACCGTGGCGGGATCGTCAGCCAGCGCTTCCTGGATGCGGCCCGCCACCAGGTCGAGCGCCTCATCCCACGTTGCCGAGCGGAACTCGCCAGTGCCTTTGGGGCCGGCGCGGATGAGCGGCGTCATCACCCGGTCAGGGCTGTACACGCGGGCGGCGTGGCCCTTTACCTTCTTGCAGATGAAGCCCTGGGTGAGCGGGTTGATGGCGGGATCGTCGATGTCAGCCGGCGCGGCGTCGACTCGCGTGAGACGGCCGTCGACGACCTCGACCTCGAGGGTGCATCCGTCGGGGCAGTCAAGCGGGCAGGCGGTACGCAGGATGGTCACGTCAGATTCTCTCTCATCACCCGAGCGGGCGGGTGGGGTCAGGGTTGGATGACGATGAGGCGTTCCTCGGTCATCTCCCGCACGGCGTAGGGCGGCCCCTCCCGGGTGTTGCCCGAGTCGCGCAGCCCGCCGTACGGCATCTGATCGGCTCGCCAGGTTGGCACCTCATTGATCATCACCCCACCGAATTCCAGGGTGCGGGCCGCGGCCAGCGCCTTGCCGATGTCACTGGTGAACACGGCAGCCTGCAGCCCATAGCGGCTGTCGTTGGCCAGCCGCAAGGCCTCGTCGAAGTCGTCGTAGGCCTGGACGCCGACGACGGGCCCGAACGCCTCGTTGCGACAGATCTCCATGTCGGGCTGTACACCGGTGAGCACGGTCGGGGCCAGGACCCCACCCTCGAGCTGCCCACCGGCTGCCACGGTGGCGCCACCCCCGACCGCATCGGTGATCCAGCCGCGCACCCGCTCGGTCTCCCCCGGGTTGATGAGCGCGCTCACGTCGGTGTCGTCGGCGCCGGGATCGCCGACCTTCAGGCCCTTCACCGCGGTCACGAGCTCGTCGACGAAGGCATCATGCACCGACGAGTGCACATAGACGCGTTGTACCGAGATGCACGACTGGCCGGCGAAGGAGTACCCGGCCACGCTGATCTTGCGGGCGGCACCGATCACGTCGCCATCAGGCTCGATCACCACGGGGGCGTTGTTGCCCAGCTCCAGGCCGACCCGCTTGCGGGGGGCGGCGGCTCGGATGCCCCAGCCCACCTCGGGCGAGCCGGTGAACGTGATCATGGACACGTCGTCGTGGGTGACCAGATGGTGGGCCGTCTTGCCGCCACAGGTCACCACGTGGAGCCACCCTTCGGGCAGCCCGCACTCGTCGAGCAGCAGCGCGGCGAGCTTGAGCGCGGTGAGAGGGGTGGCTGAAGCAGGCTTGAGCACGACCGGGCAGCCCGCCGCGATGGCCGGTCCCACCTTGTGACACACCAGGTTCAGCGGGAAGTTGAACGGGGAGATGGCGGCGACCACGCCAATGGGTACCCGCTGGACATAGGCGATCTTCCCCACACCGGCGGAGCTGGCGTCGATGGGGACCATCTCTCCGGCCAGGGTGCGCGCCACCGCGGCCGAGAAGCGGAGGGTGTCGACGGCTCGGGCCGCCTCGACCCGGGCCGTCTTGATGGGCTTGGCCGACTCGTCCGAGATCGAGCGGGCGAACTCCTCGTTGCGCTCGGCCAGCGACCCCGCGGCCCGATCCAGGATCTCGGCGCGCTCGAACGCGGGCAGCACCCCTGACCGGTGCCGGGCCAGGGCAAGGGCCACGGCGCGGTCGAGATGAGCCTCGGTTCCTACCGGGACGCGGCCCACCACCTCGCCGCTGAACGGGGACCGGACCTCAGCCACCTCCTCCGTCGTGACCAGCTCATTGCCGATTCTCATGGGACTCACGTCAGCACTCATCGTTCTCCTCGATCACTGGTGGGTGGGGAACCCCAGGTCGGGGCCGCGGGTCTCGGGGTCCGCCCATCTCGCCGTCACCACCTTGCCCCGGGT
>DHIQ01000059.1:717-7945 GCA_002403895.1 Candidatus Neomicrothrix sp. UBA4742 | reverse complement strand
CGCCACCGGTCGAGGAACTCCTCGGTGAGCGAGGCACCGCCCAGGTATTCGGCCAGCACGGGGGAGCCGGGGGCGTCGTCGCCGATGAGCAGGGCGGCGGCCGCGTCGCCCCCCTCGCGCTCGTCGGCGCTGGTGGGCAGCCCGGTACGCACATCGGCGGCAGTGACCAGGGTGGTGCCGCCACCGGTGAGAGCGGCGCGCAGGGCGCCCATGGCCGAGCGCACCGACCCGTTGGCGTCGAAGGCGGCCGCCTCGCGGTCGAGCCGGACCGCGGCGTGCACGATGGTGGCGTTCGTCTTGTCGACATAGGCCGGCGCCGTGGTGGAGAACCACAGGGCGTCGGGCGCAGCGCGGCCGGCGTCGCCGAGCGGACGAAGGGCCAGGCGGGCGGCCTCGACGGCCATGGTGGTGGTGTCCTCGTCGTAGGAGGCGACCGACCGGGTGCCCTTGCCGGCGTTCGTGCCGCTGGCCTCGGTGATGGTCGCCCGGTCGAGCCGGTGATACGGCACGTACCCGGCGAAACTCAGGATCCCCCTCATCGCATGCCTCTCATCGCGTCGCAGTGTAGGCGGCAGAAATCTGACGCCACGTCAGACGCGCGGGCATGCACGACGACTGCGGACTTCGCCGTGGCGGAGATAGGTTGCCATCCGGAAAGTCATGACTAGTATTCTGGTCATGAGTGAGACCCTGCCACTGTCCGAGATCAAGGCCCACCTGTCCGAGATCGTCGACCGGGTCGAGGCCGAGCACGAACGCATCGTCCTCACCCGCAACGGTCGCCCCGCAGCCGTGCTTCTGAGCCCGGAGGACCTGGCGGCGCTCGAAGACACCATCGAGTTGCTGTCAGATCCGTCGGCTCTCACCGACATCGAGGAGGCTCGGGCCGCCGTCGCCGCGGGCGACTTCGTCACCGCGGACGAGTTGCGGGCCCGCTACCGCCATGACCGATGAGCGCCCCTGGGGGCTTCGCATAGCGGGGCCGGCCGAACGGTCCCTGGCCCGGCTCCCCGAGGGGGTGGCCGCCGCCATTGTCGAGTTCATGGTCGGCGCGCTGGCGGCGTCACCCACCATCGTCGGCCATCCCCTCAGGGCCGAGCTTGAGGGCCTCTGGTCAGCCCGCCGGGGTGCCTACCGCGTCATCTACGAGCTCGACCGACGCCGCCACAGGGTGACCGTGCTCCGCATCGACCACCGGGCCGACGTGTACCGCCCACGCTGAGGATCTGTTCGGGCGTCGCTAGATCTGACGCCACGTCAGACGCGGGGGTCGCCGTGCCCTACGATCCGGTCATGCGCCTGGG
Organism: Candidatus Neomicrothrix sp. UBA4742; assembly: GCA_002403895.1. Lineage (GTDB taxonomy): Bacteria > Actinomycetota > Acidimicrobiia > Acidimicrobiales > Acidimicrobilacustridaceae > UBA4742. Next base: position 6,641 of record DHIQ01000059.1, on the reverse strand, counting down.
GGACACCGCCAACGCCGCCGCCGAACCGTGGGGCAAGCCGCTCGACGGCGTCCGCATCCTGGCCGCCGAGCAGATGCAGGCCCTCCCCTACGCCACCCAGTTGCTGGCCCGCCTGGGGGCGGAGGTGGTCAAGGTCGAGCACCCGGTGCACGGCGAGTCAGGGCGCGGCGCCCAGCCGGCCATGACCGACCCCGATGGGCGCAGCGTGGGGGCCACGTTCCTCCGCAACAACTTGAACAAACGCAGCATCGGCCTCGACCTGAAGGCGCCCGAGGGGCAGGCCCTGTTCCGCTCGCTCATCCCCCACTTCGACATCGTGGCCGAGAACTTCAAGCCGGGCACCATGGCTCGCATGGGTCTGGCCTATGAGGATCTGGCCGCTGAGTTCCCCGAGATGATCTACGTCTCGATCTCGGGGTTCGGCAACGGCGTCGGGGGCGAACCGGCCGACGGCGCCGACGCAAGCGGGTCGCCGTATGACTCGTGGCCGGCCTATGCCCCCATTGTCGAAGCCATGTCGGGCGTCTACGAATACAAGCGCGAGGCCGGCCGGCCCCCGCTGGTGGCCCCGGTGGGGGCCCTGGGCGACATCGGCACCGCGCTGTTCGGCGTGGTCGGCATCCTCGCCGCGCTGCGCCACCGCGACCACACCAGTCAGGGCCAGTACGTCGACGTCGCCATGTTCGACGCCATGGTGGCCATGACCGACCTGGTCACGAACTTCTGGTCGATGGGGCTACGGCCCGACGGGGCCGGTCCGGCCCTGATCATGGACGGGTTCGAGGCGGCCGACGGCTGGTTCATCGTCCAGGTCGGGCGCGAGCACCAGTTCGCCAAGCTGGCCGAGGTGGTGGACCATCCCGAATGGGTCGACGATCCTCGCTTCGCCACCCGGGCCGGCTGGCGGGCGGAGATGGAGACCATCATTCGGCCCGCCATCGAGGGGTGGGCGTCGTCGCGTACGCGGCTGGAGGCGTGCGAGGTGTTGAGCGCGGCTGGCATCGCCGCCGGGCCCTGCTTCGACGCCCCGGAGGTCATCGGCGATGCCCACGTCGCCGCCCGCCACATGCTGGTGGAGATGCCCCGCACCGACGGCGTAGCCGACCCGGTGCTCGTGCCCGGCAACCCGGTCAAGCTGTCGAAGATGGCCGATGGACCCGACGAGCGGGTGCCCTGGGTAGGCGAGCACACCGACGCCGTGCTGCGGGCCGAGTTGGGCCTGAGCGACGACGAGCTCACCCGCCTGCGCGACGCCGGCGTCATCACCTGATCATCCCGATCCCGACCAACCGATTCTGGCGACAGTAGGTGCCCCATAGGGGACCCAGTCGTCGCCAGTTCGTCAGATTTCGCCAGAGTTCCCAGAGACGAGGAGTACGACCATGGGTACGTGGACACGCCAGGAACTGCAGGAGGCCCACGACGCCTTCGCCGCGGCCGCCGCCGAGTCGGGCCGCACCGGGGACTGGTCGATCTGGGCCGACCGCTTCACCGAGGACGCCGACTACCACGAGCACCTGTACGGCACGTTTCACGGCCGGGACGAGATCCTGGCGTGGATCACCGAGACCATGTCGACGTGGCCCAACTCGGAGATGACCCAGTTCCCCCACACCTGGTGCGTGTGCGACGAGGAGAAGGGCTGGTGGATCTGTGAGATCCAGAACCGGTTCGACGATCCCGGCGACGGCAAGATCTACGAGGCGGCCAACATCACCATCCTCAAGTACGCCGGCGACGGACGTTTCTCCTCGGAGGAGGACGTCTACAACCCGGGCAACTTCGCCCCCATGGTCAAGGCCTGGATGGACGCCAAGGCCGCCGACCCCGACCCTTTCTCGTGATCTCGCCGAGCTTGTCGATGAGACCACCGCGGATCAACCGTTCCGGGTCTGACCCGAGATCAGGCGACGGCGGCCTCGACCACGGCGCCGGTGGCCACCAGCAACTCCTCACCCCGGTGCGGTCCGATCAGCTGGAGGCTGGCCGGCAGGCCGCCGGCCGCGGTGGGTACCGGCATGGCCAGTGCGGGGAGGCCGGTCACGTTGGCCAGTGGGGTGTGGCGGGCCAGGTCGAGAGTCAGCTCCGACGTGCCCACCGCAGGGTCGTCCAGGCGGGGGGCGAAGATCGGCAGCGTGGGCAGGGCCAACAGTTCGACCCGGTTGAACACCGAGACGAACGCCTGGGTCAGTTCGGCGGCCGCGGCCCGAGCTTCGTCCACCAGCGGCACGAAGGCGGGCGCGACGGTCAACAGCTCCGTGACCTCGGCACCCAGGCCCTCGGGACGGGTCTCGAGCAGCTCGTGATCGGCTTCCCACAGCTCGGCGAAGTACATGCTGACGAAGGCGTCGTTGAGGCCGTCCAGCTCGGGAAGCTCGACCACCACCACCTCGAACCCGGCGGCCCTCAATGCCTCGTTGATGGCGGCTTCGATGACGGGGTCACCCAGGGTCGGAATGCGGCCGATGGTGGTGGCCGCCCCGTCCGCGGCCACAAAGCCGGGCTCGAGCAGGCGCATGCCCAGCTCGATGCCGGCCAGGTCACGCGCCAGCGGGCCGACCGAGTCGAGGCTCTTGCCCAACGGCCATACGCCCTCCACCGAGATGCGGCCGAAGGTGGTCTTGAGCCCGGCCACGCCACAACAGGCGGCGGGAATACGCACCGACCCGCCCGTATCGGTGCCATAGGCGACGTCGGCCTCATCGGCGCCCACCGCGGCGGCCGAGCCGCTCGATGACCCACCCGGCAAGCGGTCGGGGGCCAGCGGGTTGACCGGCGTGCCGAACCACGGGTTCACCCCGGTGGGCGTCATCGCCAACTCGTTCAGGTTGACCTTGCCCACGATGCGAGCATCCGCGGCCCGGGCACCGGCCAGGCAGGGAGCGTCGCTGGCCGCCGGCTCGGCCGTGTCGGCCACCGCCCGGCACCCGGCGGTCGTCGGAATACCGGCGACATCGATGAGATCTTTGACCGCGAGACGCGGCCCCTGGCCGGAGATGTCCATACGAGTGATGAAGGTCGACATGGCGCGAACGTACCGCGCCCCCCGGTTGGGTGGAGAAACCGGCCCTAGCCGGTCAGCGACGGGGTTGGGGCGACCGGCTGAGCCGCGGGCGGCGCCGTGTGGGGGACGTCGACCACGACCCGGACCCGACCCGCCGCCGGACCCGCACAGGAACGCCAAGCCCTGGTCAGCCCCGCCGCTCGGCTTGTCGCACCCGGTCGCGATAGGCCATGACGGTGGCCCGCAACGCATCCTCTGGGTCGAGACCGGCGCGCCGGGCCCGCTCGACCAGAGCGAAGAGCGCTTCGCCCAGATCGTTCCCCATCCCGTCCCCCGTCGAGAGCTCGTCGCCCATTGCCTCGTCGAGGCCCAGGGTCATCGCCTTCTTCTGCACCTTGAGGGCGAACAGCAGCGCCGGCAGGGCTGCCGGGATGCCGTCGAAAACGCTGTCGCGGCCCTTCTCCGCTTTCTTGAGCTGCTCCCAGTTGGCCACCACGTCGTCGGCTCCGGAGACCTCGACATCGCCGAACACGTGAGGATGGCGAGACCGCAACTTGTCGTGCACGGTGCGGGCCACGTCGGCCAGGGTGAACTGCCCCTCCTCGGCAGCCAGGGTGGCGTGGAACACGACCTGGAACAACAGGTCGCCCAGTTCCTCTTCGAGATGCTCGTAGCCCACGCCGCCCTCCACATCGAGACCGTCGATGGCTTCGAGGACCTCGTAGCTCTCCTCCAACAGGTGACGGCGCAGCGAGGCATGGGTCTGCTCGCGGTCCCACGGGCATTCCTGGCGCAAGGTGGCCACCAGCTCGACGAAGCGCTCCATCTCGGCGGCCACCGGCGCGGCCAGCGCGGGCAGGTAGAGCGACGTGAGGTGGTCGGGGCGCACGGTGCGGTCGAGCTCGACCCACGGCACCTCGAACACGGCCTCGTCGGGCAGGCCCAGCCGTTGCAGCACCACCACGGTGGCGGCGGCCTCGAGGCACGGGTCGATTCCGCCGTCGAGGGCGAGCTTGACGTTGGACAGTACCTGGGGCGAGTCGCATTGGGCCACCAGCAGCGGGCCGCGCTGCCCCGCCGCCTCGACCTCGAAGCGCTGCCCGTCGACCACTCGCACCGACGCGGCGATGGGGTCGACCCCGAGGCGCACCCACGCCAGGTCCAGGAACGACAGCGCCGGCACCACCTCGACGTCCAGGCCCGCCTCGGCTTCGCCCGAGGCCATCGCTACCAGCTGTTCGACGGTGCGCTCGGCCACGATGGGCGAGCCGGGCACGACGTAGGCCAGCTCGGCGCCGTCGGGCAGAGCACCGGTCATCTCCACCAGTTCGGCGACGATGCGTTCGTAGACACGGGTCAGAGTGGCCTCGGCGTCATAGACGTGATCGAACGACTCCGCACCGTTGGCCACCTCAGCGGCGGGATGGCGGACGGTGCGCAACACCACCCGGTCGGCGCGCGCCAGCCGGTCGAGTGTCCCCGTCGTCACCAGGTCGGGACCGGCTGGCCCCAATCCCAGGACGACGATTCGGGCGGTCACCGCGTGACGCTAGGGCGTGGTCGACGGGGTGTTGGAGCCCCCGAGTTGCCCGAGCTGGTCCGGGGTGAGCGTGGTGTCGCCGGTCGACGGTGTGGTGGTGGTGGACGTGGCGCCGGCGGGCGGGACGACGGTCCCCTGCTCCTTGTCCCACGAGCCGTACTGGGGATCGACGGTGACGTCGGCCGCCTTGGCCGCCCCGTTCAGCCACTCCTGGAACGCGGCGCGGGCCCGTTGGGTGATGCCGGTCTTGAGCTGGTCCTTGGCTTCGTCGAAGGTGAGATCGCCGCGGCTGCGCACCAACACGATGTGGTAGCCGTACTCGGTCTTGACCAGCCCGCCGACCTGGCCCACCGGCTGGGCAGCGATGGCGTCGTCGAACGCCTTGACCTTGTAGCTACCCAGGGCGGCACAGCCGAGGTCGCCGCCCTTGGCTCCGCTCTGGGTGTCACTGGAGCCGGTCTTGGCCAGGGTGGCGAAGTCGGCGCCGCTGGCCAGTTGCTTGGCCAGGTCGTCGGCCTTGGTCTTGGCCGTGGCGTAGTCGGCGTCAGGCGGCGGGGTGGTGGCACCGGTGTTCGGGTCCTGGGTGGGGCCGTTGCCGGCCAGGACCAAGATGTGGCTCACGCACGCCTGGTTCTTGTACTGGTCGATCGTCTTGTCGTACTCGGCTTTGAGGGCCTCGTCGGTGGAGAGTTGTTTGGTGTAGTCGTTTTGCAGGGCGAGGATGTTGGCCACCCCTTCGATCAGCGCCGGCTTGAACGAGCCGAGATCATCAAGGGCCTGCTGGCCCGAGCCGTCATCGGCCGGCGCCTGGCCCTGGGTGGTGGCTTGGGCCGAGGTCAGGTCCTGGGCCAGGAGCTTCTCGGCTTGGGCACGATCGTCATCGGTGACGGTGAGACCCCGATTGGTGACCTCCTGGGAAGCGATGTCAAAGCTGACCTGCTGGTTGAGCACCTGGGTGGTGAAGTCGGTCGAGTAGGTGCCGGGCGCCGATCCCTCAGTACTGAGCGCCGAGCTGCCGTCCGAGCCCTTGAGCTTGGCCACATAGGTCTTGCTGGCGGCGATGGCGGCGAGCCGGTCTTGGAAGGCCTTGTTGGAGAGCGTGGAGCCGCTGACCACCAACGCGTCGCCGCTGACGTTCGACGAGGAGCAGGCCGAGACGCCCAAGGCGAGGGCGAGGAGCAGGGCAAGGGCGGCGTATGGGGCGTTTCGGAGGCGAGTCACAAGGGACCTGAGCCTACGGAACGACGCCTGCGGGTACCAGTCACGACCGGCGGGACGGGGTCGGCCGGACCAGCACGTGGCTTGATGCAGCGGATCCGCCACGACTATTGCCTTCACGCCACATCCTCGGCGGGGACGAGTTCGCGCAGGGCGGCGATG
>DHIQ01000059.1:0-572 GCA_002403895.1 Candidatus Neomicrothrix sp. UBA4742 | reverse complement strand
ACGAGTTCGCGCAGGGCGGCGATGACGGTGGTGACGCTGTCGGCCGCGGTTTTCACCGGGAGTTGGAGCTGACCACTGTCCTCCTTGTAGACCGTGTCCTGGTAGAGCCGCTTGAGTCGGATCGTCTTGCTCGTCGACAGCATGAGGGGCGCCACCCGGGCCACGTACTTGGGGCCGCCGAAGGCTGGGCCCTTGGTCACCGTCACCTCCCGCACGCCGGTGCGCACGCACTCCGCTCGCAGGGTCGCCACCTCCAACAGGGAATCGGCCTGGGTCGGGACGGGGCCGTAGCGGTCCTCCCACTCGGCCCGGATGTCGGCCACCTCGGCCTCCGTGGTGACGGCGGCCAGGCGCCGGTAGGCCTCCAAGCGCAGCTCCTCCTTGCCCACGTACGCCGGCGGCAGGCTGGCGTCGAGCGGCAGCTCCAGCTTGATCTCGGCCGGCTGGCGCACCTCCTCGCCTTTCAGCTCGGCTACCGCCTCGGTCACCATCTGGCAATACAGGTCGTAGCCCACGGCGGCGATGTGGCCCGACTGGCCGGTGCCCAACAGGTTGCCGGCACCGCGGATCTC
>DHIQ01000141.1:2928-5280 GCA_002403895.1 Candidatus Neomicrothrix sp. UBA4742 | reverse complement strand
TCGTCATCCAGATGGCCTAGGGCGCCCACTCGAGGCGCCCCGGGGCCGCCCCGCCCGGTCCGCGTCAGGCTGCGTCGCCTGCGTGGACCGGGAAAGGGACCTTCTTGCCCGGGTTGAGCAATCCCAGCGGGTCGAAGAGGGCCTTGACCTGCCCCTGCAGGTCGGCCTGCATCCCGTCGAACTGGCGCGCGAACTGGCCGCGCTTGACCCAACCCAGCCCGTGCTCGCCTGAGACCGTCCCGCCCAGCCGGAGGGCCCCCGCGAAGACCGCCTCCATGCCGCGCTCGGCGGTCGCCACCTCCGCCGCGCTGGAGGCGTCGATGAGGAAGGTGGCATGCAGGTTGCCGTCCCCGGCATGGCCCCAGCTGCACCCCTGCAGCCCCACGTCCGCGGCGGCGGCGACGGTCATCTCGATGGCCTCCGCGAGCCGGTCCACGGGGACGGCGACGTCCTCGCTCATCTTTCCCCCGCGCTGCGCGCTGACCGCGAAGGAGACCCCGTTGCGCCAGCGTTCGAGCTCCTCGTGCTCCCCCCGGGTGGCGCAGACGCGTGTCGCCAGGACCGAGGGCGAGAGCGCCTCCAGCACCTGCGCCTGGGCGCCGTCGACGGCCGCGGCGGGCCCGTCCACCTCGGTCACGACCAGGAAGCCCGCCTCCGCGGGAAGGCCACCGGGGAACGCCGCGCGGGTGGCGGCCACGCAGCCCGCGTCGAAGTACTCGAGGGTCGCCGGGATGACGCCGCTCCCCAGCACGGCCAGGACGCCCCCGACGCCGCTGCGGCTGTCCCGGTACGCGGCGACGACGGTGCGCCGCGCCTCAGGGGCGGGGATGAGCCGCAGCCAGGCGCTGGTCACGATCCCCAGGGTGCCCTCCGAGCCCACGAACAGGGACTTGAGGTCATAGCCGGCGACGTCCTTGCGCAGCGGCCCGCCGGCGAGCAGCCGGCGCCCGCCCCCAATCACCGCCTCGATGCCTGTGACCCAGGTGCCGGTGACCCCGTACTTGAAGCTGTGCGGCCCGCCGGCGTTGCAGGCGATGTTGCCGCCGATCTGCGACTGCTCGCCGGCGCCGGGGTCCGGCGGGAAGAGCAGGCCGCTGCCACGCGCCAGCGCCTGCACCCTGGCCGTGGTGACGCCGGCCTCGACGTGCATCCGCCAGAGCTCGGGGTCGAAGGCCAGGACTCGGTTGAGGCGCTCCACCGAGCAGACCACGCCACCCTCGGTCGGCACGGCGCCGCCGGCGAGGCCGGTGCCCCCGCCCCGCGGGACGATCGGCACGCCCTCGGTGTAGCACCATGCCACCAGGGCGGCGACGTCATCGGCGGACCCGGGCAGGACCACCGCGTCGGCCCGACCCCTCAGCCCCTGGAAGCTGGTCTGGTCCTGGAGGTAGGGACGGGTGGCGTCGCCGGTGACGACGGCGTGCTCGCCGAGCAGCTCGACGAGGGTCGCGTGGAGCCCGGGCCGCGCCGCCGAGGTGTTGGTCACGCCGCCCCGCGCGATGCTCTCGCCGTCCCCTTCTCCTGGGCGAGGAGGGCGTCGCGGGTCTGCCTGATGTGGTGGCGCATGGCCTGCTCGGCGCCGGCCCCTTCGCGCTTCTCCATGGCGGCGAGGATAGGGCCGTGCTCGCGGGCAATGGCCTCGAGCTGGCGGGAACGGGTGGTCAGCTGGTCGCGGCGCTGGACCAGGTCACGGAGGGCGTCGATGTACTGCGCCAGCCGGGAGTTGCCCGAGGCCTCGAGGATGGCGAGGTGGAAGGCGCGGTCGTGATTCCACATCGTGTCGGCATCTCCTGCGCGGGCGGCCGCGGTCATCTCGTGGTAATGCGCCTGCACCCTGTCGACGTCCCCGGCGGTGGCGCGGTGGGCGGCGGCACGGGCGGCCGCCGGCTCCAGCAGGAGGCGGATCTCGAAGATTTCGCGGACGTCCTCGAGCGACCTCTCGACGACCATAAATCCCCGGTTGCGGACCGGCTCGACCAGTCCCTGCCGCGCCAGCTGCAGCAGGGCCTCGCGAACCGGGGTGCGGGAGACCCCGAGCTGCTCCGCCAGGGCCTGCACGGAGTGGATCTGCCCTGGCGACAGGCGCCCGCTGCTGATGGCCTCGCGGAGGATGGCGTGGGCCTCCTCGCTGCGGTTGACGCGCTCGGTAACGGCCGGTAGCGATGCCATGCCGGGGCCCGCCAGAGGAGGGCTAATCATGCGCAACCCCTGGTGATCACCGGGGCCTCAGCCGTGGAAGCGCTGGATCTCGGCGCGGGTGGCCTCGTAGGTCGCGCGGGCCTTCTGGGTGGCCTCGTCGGTGGCCACCTCCGCCGGGGCGATATCCCACCACACGGTCGAGTCCGGCACCCG
>DHIQ01000141.1:0-2667 GCA_002403895.1 Candidatus Neomicrothrix sp. UBA4742 | reverse complement strand
GTGTCCACCCTGAAGGCGCGGGCGCCGAAGCCCTCCGCGGTGCGCGCGATGTTCACGTCGTAAAACTCGCCGTCCAGCCGATTGGTGGCGGGGTCACGCAGCCGGAGCTCGTTGCCGAAGCTGATGCCGGTGCGGAACTTCTGGACCCGGTGCACGGACTGGAAGCCGTGGTTGTCGGACACGATGACCGTGACCTTGAGGGACTCCTGGAGCGCCGTCACCAGCTCGGTGGGGTTCATCAGGTAGGTGCCGTCGCCGACCAGGGCGAAGGCGTCGTGCTCCGGGCGCGCCATCCGCACGCCCAGGGCCGCGGGGATCTCGTACCCCATGCACGACGTGCCGTACTCCAGGTCAGCGTGGCGGCCGCCGGTGGCGTCCCAGAGCTGGAGGAGGTCGCCCGGCGGCGTGCCCGCGGCGGCGACCACGGTGTCCCCGGGCTTGACGAACTCGTTGAGGATGCCGATGACCTCGGCCTGGCTCATCGACTCTCCCTTGATCGGTCCCAGCGCGGCGGCGCGCTGGGTCTTCCAGACCGCCTGGAGTGCCTTGATCTCGCGGCGGTACTCTGGGTCGGGCTGCTTCACCGCTGCGGCGCGCGCGTGGGCGTTGAGGGCGCGGAGCGCCTCGCGGGCGTCCGCGATCACCGGGAGCGCACCCTGCTTGTGGGCGTCGTGCCCGTAGACGTTGATGCTGGCAAAGCGCACGTCCCGCCCGCCGAAGATCGACTGCGACCCGGTGGTCACGTCCATCAGCCGTGTGCCGATGCTGATCACCAGGTCAGCCCGGCGGACCACCTCGGCGGCGGCCGGCGTCCCATGCGTCCCGACACCCCCGAGGGTGTACCAGGCGTCCTTCTGGAGGGCACCCTTGCCGGCGAAGGTCTCGGTCACCGGAAGGCCGTAGAGCTCGGCGAACTCGGCCAGCTCGTCGCTGCCACCGGAGTAGCGCACGCCGCCGCCGGCGATCACCACCGGTCGCTCCGAGGCCTGGATCAGCCGGGCCAGCTCCTCAATGCGCTGCGGCGACGCCGGGGGCCGTTCGATGCGCCAGACCCGCCTCTCGAAGAACCGCGCCGGGTAGTCGTAGGCGTCGGTCATGATGTCTTGGGGAATGGCCAGCGTGACCGCACCGGTCTCCACCGGGTCGGTGAGCACACGCATCGCCTCGGGCAGCGCGGTGAGCAGCTGTTCGGGCCGGTTGATGCGGTCGAAGAAGCGGCTCACTGGGCGCAGGCAGTCGTTGACCGTGAGGTCGCCGGCGGTGGGGTGCTCCAGCTGCTGCATCACCACGCCCTGGGCGCGGCTGGCGTAGCTGTCGGCGACGATCAGCAGGACTGGGAGGTGGTTGATGGTCGCGGTCGCCGCGCCGGTGACCATGTTGGTGGCGCCGGGCCCGATCGACGCAGTGCAGGCGAAGGTGGCGCGCCGCCGCCTGGCCTTGGCGAAACCCACCGCCTGGTGCACCGTGGCCTGCTCGTTGCGCGACTGGATGTAGGGGAGGTCGTCGCCATAGGTCAGCAGCGCCTGCCCGAGGCCGCCGACGTTACCGTGGCCGAAGATCCCCAGCATCGCCGGTACGAGGCGCTGCTGCTCGCCGTCGCTCTCGCTGTACTGGACCTGGAGGTACTTGACGATGGCCTGGCCCACGGTCAGCCGCAGGGGTGTTGACGGCGCTGTCTGACCGTTGCTCAATCGGGGTCCCTCCTGTGGGCGGCCGGCCCGTGAGGAAGGCCGACCCTAGGCCGGTAGCATACTACGCACCACCTGGTGGTACGTGCTCGATGTAGACCGTCTTCCACTCGGTGAAGAACTCGCGCGCGGTCTTGCCCTGCTCACGTGAGCCCGACGAGCTCTCCTTGACGCCGCCGAAGGGCACCTGCAGCTCGACCCCCGCCGTCTCCTGGTTGACCTTGACCACCCCGGCGTGGCTGTCGCGCGAGAAGCGCATCGCCTGGCCCAGGTCGGAGGTGAAGATGCTCGAGGTCAGCCCGTAGACGGTGTCGTTGGCCATCCGCACGCCCTCCTCGTACCCGCTCACAGGCAGCAGGGTCACCACCGGCCCAAAGATCTCCTCGGTGGCGATGCGGCTGTCGGGCGCGGCGCCGGTGAAGACCGTGGGCTGGACGAAGAAGCCCCCGCCCTCGTCGCGCGCGGCGCCTCCCCCGGCGACGGCGCGGGCGCCATCCCGGGCGCCGGCTTCGAGGTAGCCGATGACGGTCTCGAACTGGGACTCCGACGCCAGGGGGCCGAGCTTGGTGGACGGGTCCAGTGGGTCGCCCACCTTCCACGACTCGGCGATCGCCACCAGGCGCTCGCGGAACTCGTCGAAGACCGGGGCCTCCACCATCACCCGGCTGGTGGCGGTGCATTTCTGCCCGGTGCTCAGGAACGCGCCGCGCGCGACCTGCTCGGCGGCGTGCGCGAGGTCGGCGTCTCGCATCACCAACGCGGGGTTCTTGCCGCCCAGCTCCAGCTGCACCTTGGTCCCCCGGGCGGCGGCGCCGGCCTGGATCGCGCGGCCCACGGCGTTGGACCCGGTGAAGCTCACCGCCCGCACCTCGGGGTGCCCGACGAGCACGTCGCCCACCTCGGAGCCACGGCCCAGGACCAGGTTGAGGACACCGTCGGGAAGGCCCGCCTCCATCAGCGCCGTGGCCAGGTGCACCGC
>DHIQ01000012.1:20360-22761 GCA_002403895.1 Candidatus Neomicrothrix sp. UBA4742 | reverse complement strand
CGATCTGCGGGTTGGTGAGGCCAGTTGTCACCAGGGCGACAACACGCAGTTCGGTCGGGGTCAGGCTGCCCCAGCCGGCCGAAGGACGCTTGCGCTCACCACGCGCCCGCGAGACATACTCGATCATCTCGCCCAGTGACAGGTTCGCGGCTGTGGCCCAGTGCTGCTCGAATGTCTCGGCGCCGAGATGCTGGTGTGTCAGGTTGAAGCTCGATCGGGCCATGGCCGCATTGTGGCGATGCCGGACGCGTGAAACATCAGCCGGATGGCATATCTGGGCGAAGTCTCCGGATCCAGCACCGTCAACCCGCTTCAGCTCGACGCCGCCGGCATGCCAGCCACGCCATGGCCAGCAGGAGGGCGGGCGATCGGTCGGGCGGTCGCGGCGCCGGGCGGTCGCTTTTCCGGTGGCCGGGATCCTCCCCCGTTGCCATACTCGCCTCGTGCTCGTTCACCGTTGGGACTCACCGATCGATGACAACGAGTGGCGTTCGTTCGTAGAGGCACAAGGGTTCGGGCACCTCATCGCCGCCGGGCGCAACCGGGAAGTCCCCGTGGTGGTACCGACGCAGTTCATCCTCGACGGCGACTCGGTCCTGCTCCATCTGGCCAAGCCCAACCCCATCTGGACAGCGCTGGACGAGAACCCTCTCGTGGTCCTCAGCATCGCCGGGGACTGGAGCTACATCCCGTCCGCATGGAAGGTCATCGGCGACGAAGACCCCCTGGTAGGCATCCCCACGACGTACTACGGGGCGGCGCAGCTCACGGCTCGAGCCGAGATCGTCGACGAGCCCGACCTGGTGGCCGACGTGCTCCGGGCCCAGCTCCACTCGATCCAGCCCGACCTCGACGTGGTCGATCCCCTCGAACACGGTGCCCGCCTCGGTCAGATCCGCGGCCTGCGGCTCGAGATCATCGAGGTCCGGGCCAAGTTCAAGTACGGCGGCAACGTGGACCGCGACCACCGGCTGGCCGTCGCCGAACGGTTGGCCGAACGTGGCGGTCCCGGCGACGACGCGGCCCGGTCCCACCTGTTGCGCCGGTTGGACTAGCTGACCACCGGTGAATCGGATACCCGGCGCTCGCCCCAGCGATCCCAACTGGTGAGCTGCTCGGCCGTCCGAGCCCGAGGCGCTACCGCGAACGAGTTGGTGGCGGCACCGTAGCGGTCCCACGCCCGGCGATAGACCTCACCCAACCGCGCCTTGAGCTCGGGGTCACGGACCACCACGAACTGGTACGGCTGGATGTTGCCGCCGCTGGGAGCCTGCACGGCAGCGCGCAGGCAGGTCCAGATCTCCTCGACGGAGACCGGCTCGTCGGTGTAGCGCCGCATCGCCCGGGTGGTCATGATGCCTTCGAGCAGGTCCACGGACGGCTCCTTCGTCGTCATCGGCCGGTGAAGCGGGGCGGCCGCTTCTCCCGGAGCGAGGCCAGTGCCTCGGCGTGGTCGTCGGACCGGAAGGTGGAGATCTCCGAGGCGGCGGCCAGCTCGAATGAGGCCATCGCCGTCTGCTTCATCCAGTTGTTCACCGCCGCTTTCGTGTGGCGCACCGCCAGGGGGGGCAGGGCCGCGAGCTTGCGGGCGAACGCCAGCGCTTCAGCGTCGAGCTTCTTGTCGGCCACGACTCGGTTGACGAGGCCGATGCGCTCGGCCTCGGCTGCCGGCACCGGATCGCCAGTGAGCAGGTACTGCTTGGCCCGGGCCGGACCCACCGCCAGGGGCCAGGCGATGGTGCCGCCGTCCCCGGCGACCAGACCGACCCTGACGTGGGGGTCAGCGATGCTGGCCGACTCGGCCATCAAGATCACGTCGCACAGCAGCGCGATGCTCGCCCCCAGGCCCACCGCGTGCCCGTTGATGGCGCACACGATCGGGAGGGGCACGTCGAGCAGGTCCCAGATCATCTGGCGAGCGTCGAGTCGCAGGTCCTCCAGGGCACCGGGCTCCTGCAGCTCGGGGAACCAGCGGAAATCGCCCCCCGCCGAGAACGCCCGTCCGGCTCCCGTGAGCAGCACCGCCCGCGCCGTCCGTTCCCGTTGCAGGAGGGGGAAGAGCCGGGTCAGCTCGTCGTGCAAGGTGCCGTTCACGGCGTTGAGCGGATCGTCGGGACGATCGATGGTGACCCGGAGCACGTCGCCATCGCGGTCGAAGCGGAGGTACTCGAACCCCGGGTGCTCGAGGTCGTTGCCATGCGGCTGGTCGTTCGTCATGGGCGGGGCTCCCGGGGCAGGCCGAGCAGGTGCTCGGCGATGATGTCGCGCTGGACTTCGCTGGTTCCGCCGCCGATCGTCAGGGCCCGGGAGAACAGGTACCTCCAGTGCCAGGGGTCGACCTCCTCCGCTCGGGCATCCTGCACGCCGAGCATCCCCGCCGTGCCCCGCAGATCCTTGACCT
>DHIQ01000012.1:8090-20314 GCA_002403895.1 Candidatus Neomicrothrix sp. UBA4742 | reverse complement strand
GGCGAGGTCCGAGCCGGCGTCGGGTTCACTGAAAAGCTGACACCACGCCTGGGACCCGTCGAGGATGCCCAGTAGCCAGCGCTGCTGTTGGTCGGCCAGCCAGGCCTGCACCGGCGCCCGGCGGGGGTCGTGCTCGGCGGGCGCCTCGGAGTCCACGACCGGCCGATTCTCAGAACGTGCTGGCGTCGGTGGGCAGCCCCAGCGCCACACGGCCCAACACCTCGAGCGTGCGCGACGAGACCATGGCGTGCTGGGTGGCGACGTGGGCGTCGCGGAAGACCCGCTCGAACGCCGCCTGGCGATAGACGGCGGAGCCACCGGCGGCGTGGTACATCAAGTCGATCGCGGCCGTGGCCCGCAAGGTGGCGTTGGTGGCGGCCAGGCGAAGATCCCGGCGCTCGCCCTCGCCGAGCGGCCCGTGGGCGGCGGCGCTCCACGCGTCGGCCACCTGCTCGCGAACGAAGGCACGGGCCGACCGGAAGGCCGCTTCCGCCTCGGCCACCTCGGCCTGCACCACCGCCCGCTCGGCCAGAGTGCGCCGGCTCTGGGCGGGACGCTTGGCGCCGGCGAGGTCGATCAGCTCGTCATGGGCGCGGCGAGCCAACCCCAACGAGACGGAGCAGACGCCGAGGGCCAGCGCGGCCAGGAACGGGAATCGGTAGAGCGGGGCGTCCACCACCGGATCGCCGTTCTGGGGTTGGGCCCACCGACCTTCGGGGACGAAGACATCCTCGACCTCATAGTCCGTGCTGCCGGTGGCTCGCATCCCCATCACGTCCCAGGTGTCGAGCAACTCCACCTCGTCGGGTCGGAAGAACACAAATGGCGCGGCCAGCCCGTCCGGCCGTGGCGCACGGTGACCATCAGCGTCGACGACCAGGGTCCCGCCCCCGATCCAGGTGCAGTGATCGGTGCCCGAGCCCCATTGCCAGCGACCGGTGACCCGAAGCCCACCGTCGACCGGGAGCGCCCTCCCCCCGGGCATGGCGAAGCCGCCGGTGCACGAGACCGCGTCGCCATAGATCTCCGCGGCCCACTCCGCGGGCAGGTGAGCTGACAACAACGCGGTGGTCGCCCCGATCATGGCGCACCACCCGAACGAGCCATCCCGATAGGACGCCTCCTCGATGGCATCGAGCACCTCCATGATCCCGAGCTGGTCACCGCCGTACACCTCGGGCACCCACGCTTGGAAGATCCGGGTGGCGATGAGGTCGCCGGCCAGGTCGGCAGGCAGATGGCGCAGGGCTTCGCCTTCACGCCAGCGCTGGTCGGCCGCCACGCCGACCACCGACACGGCGGCCACGAGCCCGGAATCGGTTGACGACTGCGGGGAGGCGGACGAGAGCGCGATGCTCCGCACCCTAGTGGGGGCCGGTCCTCAGTCGAATGGTCAGCCGCAGGAGACGCCGTCGGGCGGCTGGCCCGGCACGATACCCACCGGTTCGGTGGTGGCGGGAACAGCCGTGGTGGTGGTGGTGGTGGTGCTCTTGCCGCCGGCCGAGGTGGAGTCGGATGTGCCGACGATCACCCCGGAGTCGTCCACGATGCCGCCGAAGTCCTTGCCCAAGACGAGGCGGACAGTGCCGGCCGGGAGGGTGGAATCCTCGCTCATCTCCGCACCGCCCTTGATGTGGCGCGCCACCACGTTGGCGTGATCCTGGGCACCGGTGGCGTACTGCACCTTGGTCCGGGAAGTGACCTGACCGGAATCCGCCCCGGTCACCACGAAGCCCAGGCTCTGCAGCGCACTCTGGGCCTTGGCCCCGGCGCCGTTGACCCCACCGCTGTTTCGGACCGACAGGGTGACATCGGCTGGCTTGAGCTGGCTGGCGGCCTTGCCGGAGAAGAGGTCGAGGATGGGTTGCGCCCCGCTCTGGTCGAGGCGGAGCACAGCGGCGCCGCCGTTCGTGGTCCACGGCGTCACCGGCAGCGTGTGGGTCACCATCTGGTCACCGGTGAACGATTTGAACTCGCGGGCAAGGGTGAACATCGTGTCAAAGCTGAACTTGTCGTCGATGGTCAGGTTCTTGACCCCGGCCTGAAGCAGGTCCTTGGTCCCCAGCACGTCGAGGCTGGAAGCCTGACTGGCGGCCCTGTCGATGAGCCTGCGCATGAAGTATTGCTGGCGGCTGATCCGACCGAGATCGGCGGTCGGGTCGTCGTGCCAGCGGCCCTTCTCGTAGTACTGGAGGTGGCGGGAGCGAGCGAAGGCGAGGGCGTTCTCCCCGTCGAGGTTGACGCACCCGGCCGTCTTCACGCTGAGCCCGGAGTTGGTGTCCCGCATGGGTTTGTCGAAGTAGAGCGACAGCCCGCCGATGGCGTTGACGACATCCTGGAAGCTGGAGAAGTTGACGTCGACGTAGTGGTTGATGGGGATGCCGAAGTCCTGCTGGATGGTGTCGATCAAGCGCTGGTGGCCGTTGTCGAGGCTGTAGGCCGTGTTGATGCGCTGGCTGTCGCCGGTTCCCGCGATGGGCACCCACAGGTCGCGAGGAAACGAGACCATGTCGACGGTGTGGGCCTTGGAGTCGACCCGCACCACCATGATCGTGTCGGAGCGCTGACCGCCGGTGGGTTCGCTGCCGCCCTTGAACGCCTTGTAGTTGGGGTCGGATTTGTCGACCACGTCACGGCTGTCGGACCCGACCACCAGGATGTTCTGGGGCTCGTTCGCCCCGGCCTGGGACAGACTCAGCTTCTCTTTGTTGATCTGGTTGAACTGGTACCAGCCGTAGCCCACAACGCCGATGCCAGCCACGATGACCACCAGCACCAGAACCCCGGTGCCGAGGATCAGGCGCTGGACCCACGATCGGCGGCGGCGGCCGACCTTGGTCGGTTCCGGCGCCACCGGTGGATCCTGAAGCGCGCTGGGTGGCTGGGACGGAGACATGAAGATGTTGAGGCTACTCGGCAGTCCGGTTTCGGTCATCTCACCCTCCGCTGGAGAGGGTCAGGACGCTCTGGGCCCCCGGGGTGGGGGGACGCCGTCATCTGGGGGCATGTTGGACACCTTGATGAAGGCGAGACCGAGGGCAAACCACACGAATCCGGCCAGAATCGTGGCCCCCCGGTAGCTGGGTCGGACCACGGCGAAGACCCACATGATGCCGCCGAGGACCAGCAGCCCCATGCCCCCGATCTTGTAGCCACGGTAGGCCCGCGCCGCGTATTGCTCGGCGGACTCGCCGTCGCGTTGTTGGCCCCGCAGCCTCATTTGGTGCCTTCGGTGACCTTGGGTTCCTTGGGGAGGCCCAGGACCCGTTCGCCCACGATGTTGCGCTGGATCTGCGACGTGCCGCCCCAGATCGTCTCGGACCGGCTCAAGAAGAAGCCGGACTGCAGGACTGATGCGGGGTATTGGTTGCTGGTGCGGCGGGCGCCGTAGCCGGGAACCGATTCTTCGACGTCAGGGTCGCCAGTGAGGATCTGACCCTCGGTGCCGAGGATGTCGATGGCCAGATTCATGACCTGCTGGTGGTACTCGCTCCAGAACATCTTGTTGACAGCGCCCAGGGCGGCAACACCGAAGTCTTTCTTCTCCTGTACGACCGAGGTCAGGGTGCGCAAGCCGTTGATCCGCATGATCTGGACCTTCGACCACGCCCTCGCAAGATCCTGGCGGACGAAGGGATCGTCGATCTTGCCGTTCTCCCGAGCCTTGTCGATGATGACCTCGAGCTCCTTTTCGAAGCGTCGGTAGCCGGTGGTGGCTGACGTGCCCCGTTCGAACCCGAGTGTGGTCATGGCGACGTTCCACCCGTTGTTGACCCCGCCCACCACGTTCTCCTTGGGGCAGCGGGCGTCAGTGAAGAACACCTCGGTGAACTCGGCCGCTCCGTCGACCTGGTGGATGGGCCGGACCTCGATGCCGGGCTGGTCCATGGGACACAGCAGGTACGAGATGCCCTTGTGCTTCGAGGCCTCGGGGTCGGTGCGGCACAGCACGAAGATGTAGTCAGCCACGAACCCCTGGGTCGTCCAGATCTTCTGGCCGTTGATGACCCATTCATCGCCGTCGAGCACCGCCTTGGTGCCCAGGCTGGCCAGATCCGAGCCGGCGTCGGGCTCGCTGAAGCCCTGACACCAGGCGATTTCCCCCGACAGGATCTTGGGCAGGAAGAACCTCTTCTGCTCCTCGGTGCCCCACTGCAAGATGGTGGGGCCGACGAGGGTGTCCCCGAAGAAGTCGGCCCGCAGCGGGGCGCTGGCCTTGGCGAACTCCTCGTGCAGGACCACGGCCTCCATGGTGGACAGACCCTTGCCGCCGTACTCGGTGGGCCAGCTGGCGCAGATCCAGCCGCCCTCGAACAAGGTGGTGGTCCACTCCTTCTGGAACTGCGCCTTGGCCTCGGCATCCATGGAGAAACCGGGCTCGAACCAGCCATCGGGGAGGTGGTCCTCGAGCCACTGGCGGATCTCGACACGGAACGCTTCTGCTTCAGCGGGATAGGTCAGGTCCATGGCCCTATCTTGACCGATCGGTCAAGGAGGAGCGAATGGGTTGACTCTCCACTAGCCGCAGACGGCGGCGAACACGCGCGCATAGTTCGCGCCCATGACCGCCGTCACCTCGTCGGGCCCCAGCCCCCGGGCGAGCAGATGGGCGGCGATGTCGTTGAACTGCCCATAGGCCGTCACCACGGGGCGGTAGTTGGCATCCATATCGGTACCGATCCCCACGTGGTCGACACCGACCAGCTCGATCAGCCGCACGATCTCCGACACATAGCCCGCCAGATCGGCGACCGCGATCCCCGCCGGCCAGGCACCGATGAGACCGCCCGTCGAGGCGACCGCCAGCGCGTGCTCGTCGCTCAGGAGCCGGGGATGAGACTCCTGACCATGACCCAAGTGGCTGTGCGACAGAACCACCGGGTCGTACGACCGGTCGATCACGTCGAGGGTCACCTGGTGGGTGGCGTGGGCGAGATCGATCAGCAATCCGAGCCGGTTCATCTCGGTGACCACCTCGGCCCCGAAACCGGTGAGGCCGCCGTGGGTAACCGGCTCAGTCTGGATGTCCCCCACCTCGTTGACGCGGTAGTGGACGAGCGTCACCGAGCGGACGCCGGCCGCGTGGGCGTCGGCGAGGCCACGCAGCTGCCCATCGAGGAAGTCGGCTCCTTCGCAGGTGATGATCACCCCGACCAGGCTGTGGCGATGGACATCGGCGAGATCATCGGCATGGCGGATGAGGCGCACGGCGGGATGCGCCGTCAACGAGGTCAAAGCCTCGACCTGTCGTTGGTGGTCGGCGACCGCCTCGCCTTCCTCGAAATCACGACCGGCGGTCAGACCGTTGGCCGTGGCGGTCAACACGACGAGATCAGCCACCGTGGAGAAAGCAACCGTGCTGGCTCCGCTGGCCGCGATCTCCCTCACAGCCGCCGTCGTGCCGTCGCCGCCGAGAAGGGCCGAGAGCGGCGCGTCAGCTGGGAGACCACCGAGGAAACACCGCCCGGGATGGGCATGGACATCGATCCAGGGGCTCGCCGCCGCCAACGCGCGGGCCTGCTCAAGATGAGCTCGGCTGGGCTCAGCGGTCGATGTGGTCATCCCGCTAGTAGTTCTGATCCGGGGGTGGCGCCATCTCGGCACCGGCCGGTGCCCGGGCCTCGTTGGGTAACTCGTCGGGCGACACCGGCCGATCGGTGAAGACCACGGCGAACTCGCCAGCGTCCACCACCTGATACCCCACCCCCAATTGGTCGAGAGTGGCCACCAACGCGTCCTTCTGCTCGCCCGGCGACACGACCCAGGCCACCTTGGGGCTGGACTCCACCGCGACCCGGTACTCAGGAGACCGGTGCGTGCCCGCTGACGGCCGGGCGAGGATTCGCTCGTCGCTCTCGAACACCAGGCGGTAGGCCACCCAGTAGTCGGCATACACGGAGCGAACCTGGGCGGCATCGAGCGCGGCGATGGCCGGACTGAGATCACCCACCGCGCCGACCTTGAAAAGGGTCCCCGGCGTTTCCGACACCGTGTGCAGCCGGGCCAGCCCGACCCCCGAAACGGCGACGGCCACCACCAGGAGGGCAGCGGCCGTGCGACGCCCGACGGCCAGGCGAGCGAGTAGCAGGCACAAGAACGGGGCCAGGAAGTACAGGTAGCGCAGATTGGCCTGGGCCATCACAAACGGGATCAGCGCCAGCAGGAGAGGATAGGCCAGGAACCCGAACGCGTCGGGCGCCGGCACCCAACGTCCGGTGCGCTCGGCCCCCAGGGCCCCAGCCTGCCGGACGACGGCGGCGCGCAGGGCGACGACGAGACCGACCACCGCCACCAGGTAGGCAGCGATGCCCAGCGCGCCGCCGATCCACGCCAGGGTCCCGATGGAGCGGAATCCCATCTCGGCCGGGAGCCCGTGGGTGAAGAACCACCAGACCCTCCCCGGGTAGCTCCCCGTCTCGGGGAATCCGCCGGAGTCGTGCAAGGCGGGGAAGCCCGACCCCACGTTGGTCACCAGCCAGGGAAGCGCCCCGACGACGGCGACGCCGAAAACCACGACCAGCCCCCGCCAGGGCGGGAGCTCGACAGCCCGCGTTCGTCCCGGTCGGGCCATGAGCGCCAAGGCCGCCGGAACCAGGAAGTAGATGATGTTGGGGCTGGTCCACCACCCGAGCCCGAGAACCAGGCCCAGCGCCGCCCACTGGGGCCACTGGCGACGGATCGGCGCCCAGCCCGCCGGGTCACCGAGCCGCAGGGCGAGCAGCAGGGCCACCAATCCCAAGGTGAGGGTGGGGACGTAGAACAGCTGCTCGCGCAGGCCAAACCACACGGCGGCCGCCGGCCACACCCAGGCGAGCAGGCCGGCCACCTTGGCGCTCCCCGCCGGCATCATCCGCCGCGCGCAGCGCCAGACCAAGATGGCGTTGACGACACTCAGGACGATGGTGGGCACCCGCAGGCCAGGAACTGACGAGCCGAACAGCTTGAGGCTGGCCGCCACCGGTACCAACTCGATGGTCCCGCCGTAGTGCTGGCCCCAGAAGAACGCCGGGAACGCATCGCCGAGGTGGCGGGCCATCAGCCCGGAGATCACCTCGTCGGAATCGGGCCGGCCGAGCGAGGTGAACAACACGATCGCCCGCAGGACCACGCCAGCCAGGATCGACAGGCCGACCAGCCAGGGACCCGGCCAGGCCCTCCCCGAATCGGCCGGCGCGGTGGGGGGCAGGGCTCCCACCTCCTCGGTCGGTTGCGTGAGGGAGGACGTCACGGCATTCAGTCTCCCACCTCGCCGCGGCAGATGTGGGTCCGCGTAGGCTGCCCACCATGTCCACGATCGAGGCCGAACCAACTCCTCCGACCGCCGACCCGACTGCCGCTCCGGCCCGCGAACGGTGGACCGCCCAGTGGAAAGAGCTCTACTCGGAGGTGATCACCACCGGGCTGTGCACCGGCTGCGCCGGTTGCGTGATCTCCTGCCCCCACGACGTCATCGGCTACGACCACCAACAGGGTGGCTACCAGCCGTTCCACATCGAAGAAGAGCTGGGGCTGGACAACTGCATCCACGGCGAGAAGGGCTGTACGTCGTGCACCCGGGCCTGCCCCCGCTTCCGGGCGTGGGAAACCCAAGCCGACGACCACCTCTTCGCCCGCGAGCGCGAGCCCGACGAGATCGCCGGCATCTACAGCGACATCTTGTTGACCCGAGCCAGCGACGAGATGGTGCATCGCATGGGCCAGGATGGCGGGCTCGTCTCGGCCATCTTGATCTGGGCCATGGACGAGGGCTACATCGATGCCGCCCTGACCTCCTATGTCGATGCCTCCGACAGCTGGAAGGCCATCCCCGGCGTCGCCACCAACCGGGACGAAGTGCTGGCCGGGGCCGGCAGCCGCTACACCTACTCGGCCAACACCCTGGCCATGCCCGAGGCGCTCGAGCGGGGGTTCTCCAAGCTGGCCCTGGTGGGCATGAGCTGCCAGTCGTCGGTGCCGCCGGTGATGTGGTCACGCAAGGTCGGCAAGATCTCCAAGCCCATCGTGTTCAACATCGGGTTGCTGTGTTCCAAAACCTTCGACGACGCCATCTTCGAAGAGCTCTTCGATGCCAAGTACGGGCTCAAGAAGCAGGAGATGGCGAAGATGAACATCAAGGGCGTCTTCCAGATCTGGATGCGCGACGGCGCCTATCACGAGATCAACCTGAAGGAATGCCACGCCTGGACCCGTGAGGGCTGCATCCACTGCCCGGACTTCGCCGCCGAGCACGCCGACATCTCCACCGGCGGCATCGGCAAGGACAACGACTGGACCCTCACCATCGTGCGGACCGAGCTAGGCCGCGAGATCATGCAGCGGATGATCGCCGACGGGTCGGTCATCTCCCGCGACGCCAACGAGGACCCGGCCGCCATCGCCCTCATGCGCAAGCTGGCGGAGAAGAGCCGGTCCCGATGGCCCGACTGGGCTGCCGCCAGCGTGCGTGTCGGATTGCCCGAGCCCAAGGTCAAGGCCAAAGCCTGAGCCCGCCAATGCCCAACCCTCCCGAACGGGCGTAGGAAGTGGTCGCCCTGGCGACGGCGGTTTCAGCGGTTCACTTGGGGGCG
The DNA here is from genome assembly GCA_002403895.1 of Candidatus Neomicrothrix sp. UBA4742. GTDB lineage: Bacteria > Actinomycetota > Acidimicrobiia > Acidimicrobiales > Acidimicrobilacustridaceae > UBA4742. The sequence continues at coordinate 11,747 of DHIQ01000012.1, read as the reverse complement.
CTGGTGGTGGGGCCCCCGCTCGACGAGCTCGACTGGACCTTCCAACCCCTGGAGGAACAGGCCTTGGCCAAGCCGTCCTGGACGGCCGGGGGGACGGAGTCGGGGTTAGCGCTGATGCCGTTGTTGATCGAGCTGAACGTCGCCCCGTCGAGGTTGATGAAGCTCTGGCTGATGTCGCCGCCGTTGGTGGTGGCAATAGTTGTGGGTGCCTGCTCGTTGGCGCTGTTGTAGGGCACGTTCTGGACAAGCCAGTCGTAGGCGCACTGGCAGGCCTCCTGCGACGCCAGGGTGGTCCCGCTGCCTTGACCAGTGCAGCCGTGGACGAAGTTCGACTCGGTGGTCGAGTCGTACGCCGACGGCGTGTTGCTGGGCTGCTTGCACCCTGCGCCCAGCAGAGCGATCGCTGCCACCAGGGCAACCAGGAACGGCGTACGGGAGCGGGGCATGTGCAGCGACCAACCTCGAGATATGCCGGCCGGGGTCGGTGACCGGGGCTCGGCGGTGATCAGGACTGGATCACGCTAGTCGGGTCGGTGGTCGACCCACCATCGCGGATCCGCTCAGCGCAAGTCGCGGGAGCGAGCGTCGTCCAGGGCGATGACGTCGGCGCTCGAGGCATCGTCGTCAGCGTGGGCCGCACCAGCAGCCACCCGGGCCAGGTAGGCGAGGTGGGGGGCATCGACGGCGAGGGTCACCATGTCGGCATCGATGTCGGCGCCGTCGGTGAGGGGTGCCTGACGAGCACGCTGCACCGCCTGGGCCATCGCGTCCCACAGACCCCCGCGACCACGGGGGGCCACGTTCTCGGGTGTCTCTACGTTGAACGTCGAGGGTGACGGTGACTCCAGCCAATCGAGGGACGGCCAGGCCTCGACCGTGGCCGGCTCGGTGGTGAGGTCGATGCGTCGGATCTCAGCTCGCATGGCAGCCATCATCCGAGACGGTTGCGCCGAACGGATGAGGCCGACGACCCAATTCCGGCGAAATGAGCCGGTTGCCTCAGGAGTGGGCCGACCGGCCCACCGCGGGAATCCCGGCGAGGCTCCGGGCCCGGGTGAACACGTCGTCCAACATGGATTCGGTGAGTCGGCCGGTGAAGGTGTTCTGCTGGCTCACATGATACGAGCAGAGGATGGTCCGACTCCCGTCGCCGACCGGTACCTCGGCTCCGTGACCGAAGCGAGGGCGCGGGCGCACGCCGAGCACGCCGGCCAGCACCTGGTAGCCGAACTGCCCCAGAGCCACGAACACCCGGGCATGGTGGAGAAGCGCCAGCTCCCGCTCGAGGAAGGGCCGGCACCGGTCCCGCTCGTCGGTGGTCGGCTTGTTCTGGGGTGGCGCACAGCGCACTGGCGCCGTGATGTAGGCATCGGTGAGGACGAGCCCGTCGTCGCGCCCGACGCTCACCGGGTTCGACGCGAGGCCGGCACGCCACAGCGCCCGGTACAACCATTCGCCCGAGCGGTCACCGGTGAACATGCGGCCGGTCCGATTGGCGCCGTGCGCCGCCGGTGCCAGCCCGACCACCACGATGGGCGCGGCGGGGTCGCCGAAGCCCGGGACGGGCCGACCCCAGTAGGTCTCGTCGCGGAACGCAGCCCGCTTCTCGGCCGCCACCTCCTCGCGCCACGCCACCAGCCGGGGGCAGGCCCGGCAGGTCACGATGTCACCTTCGAGCTGGGCCAGGGTGTCCACCGCGCCACCCTAGGGTCGGACGGCGGACGGACCCCGGTATCTTGACTCCCTGATGGCCCGCAAGAGCACCCCCAAGCCGCCCACTGCCACCACCGTCCTGCTGGTGCGCCACGGCCAGACCCCGACGACCGGCACGACCTTGCCCGGGCGCGCCCGCGGTCTGCACCTGGCCGACAAGGGTCACGACCAAGCCGCCACCGCCGCCGAACGCATCGGCAAGCTCGACAAGGTCACCGCCGTCTACGCCTCGCCTCTCGAGCGCACCCGCGAGACGGCGGCGCCCATCGCCAAAGCGCTCGGGCTGCGGGTCGTCGCCGACAAGGGACTGCTCGAGTGCGATTTCGGGGAGTGGACCGGCGCCAGCCTGAGTGAGCTCCGCAAGCTGCCGGAGTGGAAGACGGTCCAGCAGTACCCCAGCGGGTTCCGCTTTCCTGGCGGAGAGTCATTCACTGAGATGCACGTGCGGGTGACGTCCACCCTGGCCCGGCTGGCCGAGCGGCACCGGGGCGAGACCATCGTGGCCGTCTCCCACGCCGATCCCATCAAGGCGGCGCTGGCTGACGCCCTCGGCGCCCACCTCGATCTGTTCCAGCGCATCGTGATCTCCCCCTGCTCGGTCACCGCCATCTGGTACTCGACCGGTGGCCCCGCGGTGCTGACCGCCAACTCCACCGGCGATGACCTGACCACGCTCGGACTCTCGTGAACAGGCGGTCACCGCAATGAGCAGTTCGTTCACCTTCGATCACCCCGATCACTTCACCACCGGCACCATCGGTGAGCCTGGTCATCGAGTGTTCTTCATCCAGGCCCGCCAGGACGGCGAGGTCGCCAGCCTGCGCCTCGAGAAGCAGCAGGTGGCGGCGCTGGGCGAGTACCTCGGCGGCATCCTGGCCGACCTGCCCGACGCCGAACCCGCCGTGGCCAGCGCCGAGCTGATCGAGCCCGCCATCGCCGAGTGGGCGGTGCGGACATTGGCCGTGGCGTACGAGGAGACCGATGACCTCATCCTGCTGGTGGCCGAAGAGCTCCAGGTCGAAAGCGAGGACGACCCCGAAGGGCTGGAACTTGAAGATCCGGCCAGTGCCCGGTTCCGGCTGACCCGGGCCCAGACCGCCGCCTTCATCGAGCGAGCCGGCGAGCTGGTCATGTCGGGTCGCCCGCTGTGCCGGCTGTGCGGCCAGCCCATGGATCCCGACGGCCACCCCTGCCCCCGTCTCAACTGATGGACACCGCGTGATGGAGCAAGCGGCTCGCGATCTGCTCCTGCGGGGAGACCTGGCCGTCCGGGGCCGGATGCCGTGGAGCTCGAACGGCACGTATCTCGTCGACGCCTGCCTGCAGGGAGAGGTCACCCAGGCGGTGTACAAGCCGCACCGCGGCGAGCGGCCCCTGTGGGACTTCCCGGGGGGGCTCTACAAGCGGGAGGTCGCCGCCTACGAGCTGAGCGCCCTGCTGGGATGGGACCTGGTGCCGCTCACCGTTCTGCGGGCCGAGGCGCCGATGGGTGAGGGCTCGCTCCAGCAGTTCGTGCCCGCCGACTTCGAGCAGCACTACTTCACGCTTTACGAGACGGGTGGCCACACCGACCAGCTCCAAGCCATCTGCGTGTTCGACCTGCTGGCCAACAGCACCGACCGCAAGAGCGGCCATTGCCTCCTCGGCGAGGATGGCCGGGTGTGGGGCATCGACAACGGCCTCACGTTCCACCAGGAGTTCAAGCTGCGTACCGTCATCTGGGAGTTCGGCGGTGAACCGATCCCGGGGCCATTGCTGGACGACGTCTCCCGACTGGTGGACGACGGCTTGTCGCCACCCCTGATCGGCCTGCTCGACCCGTTCGAGCGCGACGCGGTGCTGGCGCGAGCCCGGGCGGTGCTGGCCGAGTGTCGCTTCCCCATCGACCACTCCCGCCGCCGCTACCCCTGGCCCCCGGTCTGAGCCGTCACCTGCCGTTCTGGC
>DHIQ01000012.1:436-7972 GCA_002403895.1 Candidatus Neomicrothrix sp. UBA4742 | reverse complement strand
CCGGGAGGACGCCGGAGGATTAGGCGCCGCTGGGGCCGAGGACCCGGTCGAGGTACGGGCTGGAGAAGCGACCGGTTGGGTCGGTCCGTGTCCTCAGGGCCTGGAACTCATGCCAGCGGGGGTACCGCGGCGCCAGCGTGGCCGCCGTCTGGAAATGCATCTTGCCCCAGTGGGGCCGGCCGCCGTAGTCGTTCATGATCCCCTCGACCCCCTGGAAATACTGGTCGTACGGCGTGCCCTGGTAGACGTGCACGGCGATGTAGGCCGTCTCGCGTCCAAAGGCGGTGCTGAGCGGGATGTCGTCGGCGGCCACGGCCCGCACCTCCACCGGGAACAGGATCTGCACCCCCTGGCGCCGCACCAGCTCGCGCACCCGGTTGAACGCCTCCACCAGGTTCTCGCGGGGCACGGCGTATTCCATCTCGTAGAACTTGACCGTCCGAGGGCTGGCGAAGACCCGATCGCTGCGGTCGATATAGTCCGAGCGCCCCGTCCCCGGGACGAGCTTGGCCACCCGGCGACCCAGCTCTGGATTGCGTCGGGCCACCCGGCAGGTGACATCGAACGCGTAGTTGCTCAGGAGGTAGTCGTCGCGCAGCGCTCGCCATCGAGGGCGGGGCCGGGCCGGCTCCTGGGTGCGGCGGTTGCGCTTGGTCAGGGCCCAGCCGGTGTTCGGCAGCCAGAAGAACTCGAAGTGATCGTTACCGGTGATCTCCTCGTCCCACCGCTCGAGGATGGCGTCGACGCTCTCGGCCTGTTCCAGGGCATGGAGGTTGAAGGCCGGCACGCATTGCAGGGTCACGGTCGACAACACCCCCAGCGCCCCCACGCCGACGCGGGCCACGTCCAGGACATCGGGGTGATGCTCCGGCGTGGCCTCGACCACCGAGCCGTCACCGGTCACCAGGTGCAGGCCGATGATGCGACTGGCGATGTTGCCGAAGCGGAGGCCGGTGCCATGAGTCGCCGTCGAGGTGGCGCCAGCAATGGACTGGTAGGCGATGTCGCCGATGTTCTCGAGGGCCAGGCCGCGGGTGGCCAACTCCTGGTTGAGCTTCCACAGCGGGATGCCGGCCTGGACGGTGACCGTGGCCGCCGCCTGGTCGACGTGCAGCACCCGGTCGTAGTCACCCAGGTCCACCAGGTAGCCGTCGGTGCACACGATGGGGGTGAACGAGTGTCCGGCGCCCACCACTTTGACCGTGCGCCGCTCGGCCGCCGCCCGCTCGACGAGGCGGGACAGCTCGGCTTCCGAACGCGGCCGCACGATCGCCTCGGGCGAGCACGACTGGTTCCCGGCCCAGTTGGTCCAGCGGGGTCGCCGGGCAGGGCGCGGCGCCGTGGGCGCCGAGGGAGGTGGTGCAGTCACGGCCTGATGCTACGGCCTGGCATGCGCTCCGGGAATCGGTGACGCTGGCTTCGGGCTGAATCAGCCTCGTGCCTTGAGGGCCTCGATCAGCGCCGGGATGACCTTGTGGACGTCGCCGACGATGCCGAGATCGCTGATCGAGAAGATCGGGGCCTCGGCGTCCTTGTTGATGGCGATGATGTTCTTCGAGCCCTTCATGCCCACCATGTGTTGGGTGGCGCCCGAGATGCCGGCGGCGATGTAGACCGTCGGCTTCACGACCTTGCCGGTCTGGCCCACCTGGTAGGAGTAGGGCACCCAACCGGCATCGACGATGGCTCGCGAGGCCCCCGGGGCGGCGTGCAGCAGCTTGGCCAAATCCTCGATCATCTGGTACTTCTCGGCCTCGCCCAGGCCACGCCCACCGGAAACGACCACGGCGGCGTCCTCCAGTTGCGGACCCTGGCGCTCCTCGACGTGGCGCTCGATGACCTTGGCACCGCCGGCGGCACCGGTGTCGGGCACAGTGATGGTGTTGACCGCAGCCGGGCCGCCACCGCCCTCCTCGGCCACGAAGGACTTCGGGCGGATCAGCACCAGGTGGGGACCCTCGCCGACGAAGGTGGTGGTCACATTCGTGGCGCCACCGAACACCGGCTCGACGACGGCCAGCGAGTCGCCGTCGAGGGCGAGGTCGACCCCGTTGGTGAGCACGGACTTGTCGAGCTTCACCGACAGCCGACCGGCGATGTCGCGGCCGGCGTAGGACGTGGCGAACAAGATGGCATCGGGGGCACCGGCCGACGCGGCCTCGGCGATGGCGGCGGCCACGGGCACGCCCGGAAGGGCCGAGCCGAGGTCGCCAGTGGTGTGCACCGTGGTGGCGCCGTGGGCACCCAGCGTTGCCGCAATGGCGTCACCGTCAGCGCCGGAGTAGATGGCCTCGACCGTGTCGGCCAGCTCGCGGGTCTTGGTGAGGATCTCGAGGGCGGTCGACGACACCTTGCCGTCGGTCGCCTCGACGTAGACCCAGATCTTGGAAAGCGTCATGGCAGGGGCTCCTAGATGACCTTGAGGTTGTCGAGAAAGGCGACGATCTTCTCGAAGCCGGTGCCGTCATCTTCTACGACCTCGCCGGCGGCGCGAGACGGCGCAGCCTCGATGCTGGTGATCTCTTGGCGGGCGCCGGCCCAGCCCACCTGGGAGGCGTCGAGGCCGAGGTCGGCGACGGTGACCTCATCCACGGGCTTGGACTTGGCGGCCATGATCCCCTTGAACGAGGGATAGCGGGGCTCGACCACGCCGGCCGTCACCGACACGACCGCCGGCAGCGGGCACTCGACCTCGTCGTAGCCGGCCTCGGTCTGGCGCTCCACCTTGGCGGTGGCGCCATCGACGGCGATGGACTTGGCGAAGGTGACCGACGGCAGGTCCAGCAGAGCAGCGATCTGCTCGGGGACCGTCCCGGTGTAGCCATCGCTCGACTCCGTGGCCGTGAGCACCAGATCGGCACCCTCCACCCGCTTGATGGCGGCGGCCAGGACCTTGGCCGTGCTCAGCGCATCGCTGCCGGCCAGGGCGGGGTCGCTGATGAGAATGGCCTTGGCGGCACCCATGGCGAGGGCCGTGCGGAGCCCGCCGACCTCACTGTTGGGAGTCATGGACACCAGGGTGACCTCGCCCCCTCCGGCGGTGTCGACCAGCTGGAGGGCCATCTCGACGCCGTACGAATCGGACTCATCCAGGATGAGCTTTCCGTCCCGCTTGAGCGTTTTGGTTTCGGGATCCATCGCACCCGGGTCAGCCGGGTCCGGGATCTGCTTGACGCAGACGACAACGTTCATGGCGACATTCTTTGTCGGGAGTCTCGCTGCGGCCAAATCCACGCTCGGGCGCCCGCCGGCCGTGGGCGGGCGAGGGTCAGGCGACGATGCCTCCGACCACCAGGATCACGCCGAAGACGAGGAACGAAAACAGCCGCCCCGATCGTCGTCTAGCCGCCGCTGCTACGGTCCCGCACCGGTGAGGGTCCTCCTGCTGGTCAACTCGTCGGCGTCGTCGGTGACGGCGCGCGGGCGGGTGGTGATCCAAAAGGCCCTGTCGGCTGACCACGAGATCACCCTGGCCGAGACAAGTCGACGCGGCCACGCCACCCGATTGGCCCAGGGCGCGGCGGTGGAGGGCATCGATGTCGTGGTGGTGTTGGGCGGCGACGGCACCCTGAACGAGGCGGCCAATGGGCTGGCCGGTACCACCACGGCCCTGGCCGCACTGCCGGGTGGCTCGACCAACGTGTTCGCCCGGACGCTGGGGCTGCCCGACGACGCCATCGAAGCCACCGGAGACCTCCTGGGGGCCCTGGCCCGGGGCTCCATCCGCCGGGTCGGGTTGGGCATGGTCAACGGTCGCTACTTCCTTTTCCACGCCGGCCTCGGCTTCGATGCCGCCATCGTGGCCCGGGTCGAGAAGCGGGCCGGCCTGAAGCGCTACGCCAGCCACCCGCTGTTCCTGTTCTCGGCGTTCGAGACCTGGTTCCGCCATTACGACCACAGCCGGCCGAGGTTCTCCGTCCAGGTGCCGGGTCACGCCATCGTCGATGACGTGTACTTCGGGGTCTGCCTCAACACGAACCCATACACCTACTTCGGATCCCGGCCGCTCAACGTAGCTCCGGGCACCACCCTCGACACCGGGCTGGCCATGGTCTCGATCCGCTCGCTGGCGTTGCCCACCATCACCGGGATCGGCTTGTCGGCACTCGGTCGGGGCAGCTACCTGCGACGCAACCGCGCCGTCGACCTGCACGACGATGTGGAGGCCGTTCGAGTGGAGGGATACGGACCGTTCCCCTATCAGGTCGACGGCGACTACCTGGGCGAGGTCACCAGCCTCGAGTTCAGCCACCACCCCGAAGCGCTGGCGCTCGTGATGCCCTAGGTGGGCGGCGGGGGCAACCGGCTGGCGTCGACCAGGGCCCGGGCGACATCGGGGACGTTGGTGATGATGCCGGCCACGCCGAGGGCGATAAGGCGGCGGATGCGATCGGGATCGTCGACCGTCCAGGGGAACACGGCCAGCCCGGCGTCAGCCGCCAGTTCCATGAGCTGCTCGTCGACGTACGGGTCCCAGGGGTTGACGGCGACATGACCACCCGCCAGCGCCCGCGCCACCACCGCCTCGGGATCGGCGAGATCGAAGGCCAACAATCCGGTCGGGATGGACTCGTGGCGGTCGTGGACCATGGCGATGGTGGCAGGGTTGAACGACGTCACCAGGATCTCACCGAGATCGAGGTGGCCGATCTCGCCCTCGCCCACCAGCAGATCGGCCACCGCGTGGGCAATGCGGTCCGCGTCATCGAAGTCCGGGTCGCCAGGGTCGTTCTTGATTTCGACGTTGACCCCCATCCCCTCACAGGCCCCGAGCGCCTCCAAGAGCGTCGGCACCGTCTCGGGGACCTCATGAGCGGCGAGCTCGGCGAGGGCCCGACCGTCGGGGAGCACGGCATCGTGGCGAATGACCAGCGCGCCGTCGGCTGTACGGCGAACATCCAATTCGACCCAGTCGGCGCCCAGGTTACGAGCGTGACGGAATGCTTCCAGGGTGTTCTCCGGTCTCGCCGCCGAGGCCCCCCGGTGGCCGATCACCAACGGCCCAGTCGCGTTACCCACCAGCAAGCCCCCTAGCCGAGAGACACATGTCATAGCAAAAACAGGGGGCGTGGCCCTTGAAACGCGGTCCCCGCCCCACTATCTTTACGACGTTCCAGCCACACGCGCTCGCTCTTTCGACGCGATGGCATGTGATCTGCTTCACGATCGTTGGGCTCTCTTCGATCGCGTCGCCCGACTTGTGGAGGCACCGTGGCCCTCACCGCAGCTGAGCCGCTGACCCTGACGACCGACTTTGACCGCTGGCGCGACGTCGCGTCCTGTCGAGACACCGATCCCGACCTGTTCTTCCCGGTGGGTACCACTGGTCCCGCCATCCAGCAGATCGCAGCCGCCAAGGCCGTGTGCGACCAATGCGAGGCCAAGGCTCCGTGCCTCGAGTTCGCGCTGACCACCAACCAGGATTCCGGCGTGTGGGGCGGTACCTCCGAAGAAGAGCGCCGCAAGCTCCGCCGCCAGTGGATGGCCGCCAGGCGCCGGGCTTCGGCCTGAGCGGCCATCACCGCACCGGTCGCCCGCTCCCCGCTGAGCCGACGACCTGCACTACCGGCCTCCCGCTGCGGGAGGCCGTTGCGCGTCCGGGCCCTCGACCATCAGTGGCGGTCCCAGGGGCACCCGCAGATCGACGGTGGTTCCGGGGCGACCGGGCGGGCCGCCGCCGTGCACCAGCTCGATGGTTCCGTCCAGCTCGGTGGTGACCAGGGTTCGCACAATGGACAGGCCGAGACCGGTCGTGGCCTCCAGCGAAAACCCCTCGGGCAACCCAGCGCCATCGTCGGTCACCCGGACCCGCAGCTCAGTCTCGTCGTTGTCGAGCTCGAGCAGCACGTGGCCGGAGGTGAGATCGGCCGAGGACGGGTAGGCGTGGTCCACGACGTTCTGGAGCAGCTCGTTGAGCACCACGGCCAACGGCGTGGCAATGGTGGCCGGGAGCTTGCCGGCGTCCCCGGTGATCTTGATGTCGACGGGGTGCTCGGGTGAAAGCAGGCCCTCTTCCACCATCCGCACCAGTGGCCGGGCGATCTCGATGAAGGGCACGTCGTCGCCGGCCTCGTGCGAGAGGATCTCGTGGACGAGGGCGATGGACCGGATACGACGGACGGATTCCTCCACCGCCGCCTTGGCCTCGAGGGACGACAACCGGCGCCCCTGGAGACGCAACAGCGAGGAGATCGTCTGGAGGTTGTTCTTGACCCGGTGGTGGATCTCCCGGATGGTCGCGTCCTTCGACAGCAGCAACCGGTCCCGGCGGCGCAGCTCGGAGATGTCGCGCATCAACACGACGGCGCCCGTCACCTGACCGTGCTCGAGCAGGGGGATGCAGCGCATGAGCACCGTGACCTGCGGTCCCCGCTCGATCTCCTCGGTGTCGGGCAGCGCGGTGCCGAAAGCGGTCCTGACCGCGGTCTCCTCCAGCCCCAGCGCGCTCAGACGCATCCCCTCGGTGTTGGCGTGGACGCCAACGCGGTGCAGCGCCGAGATGGCGTTCGGTGAGGCGTATTCGACCCGGGCCGAGCCATCCAGGAGGATCACGCCGTCGCCGACTCGTGGGGCCTCCTCGCTGAGGCCTTCCTCACTGGCGAAGGGGAACTCGCTGGAGGCGATCATGCGAGCGAAGCGGTTGAACACCTCGATGTAGGTGCGCTCCAGTTCCCCGGGGTGGCGAACGGTCGGCGCCGACTCCCGGTTGACGACCGCGATCGTGCGCCCCTCCCATCGCACCGGGATGCACAATGCCCGCACCCGCTCCTTCAAGATCGGGTTGGTCACCTCACCATCAATGATCTCCCCCAGATCGAGGGCGCGGGCCACCAGCGGGCGGTCGGCGGCAGGGACCACGGTGCCGACCCAGTCGGAGCGATAGAGCGTCTGATTGGTGAGCGGCCGCACCTGGCCGAGGACGACGAGATCCCGCCCGCCGGCGCCCGCCTCGCCCCCGTCGGGCTGATCGCTGACGCTGAACAGCAACAGGTCGGCGAAGCACAGATCGGCCAGCAGGCCCCAGGACGCGACCAGTCGCTGCAGGTGATCGATCTCCGGTGGATCGAGCCGGGTGTGCACCCGGGCAAACTCGGCAAGGCTGGCCACGAGACAAGTCTCGCAGAACCACCCCGGCTCTCCCCCCATCGCTGCGTGCCCGAACCGGCCGGCTGAGTGGGCGTCCCGGACCCCACCTACCGGGTCGGTTCCCCGTAGCCGCGGCCCGGAGGCCTGGGCATCATCGCCCTCAGCGCCAGATCTGCTCACCCAGCCGCAGCAGGCCGGCCAGGTCGCTGATGTCGACATCGAAGTAGGGCACCGATGCCACGATCTCCGGCTTGCGAGCCAACTGGGCGCGCTGCTCGGCTTCGCGGGTGGCAACCAGGCGGTAGTTGAGGAAGCTCTCGCCCACCTCGCGCACCACCCGCGCCACCATGGCGGCGTCCCCGGGCGCGGGAACCCCCGCGTCGGCGATGGTCTGGATCAGCTTCTCGGCGACGGCGTCGGGCCCCTTGGCCATCACTCGGGCCGAGGCGG
>DHIQ01000012.1:0-242 GCA_002403895.1 Candidatus Neomicrothrix sp. UBA4742 | reverse complement strand
TGGCCATCACTCGGGCCGAGGCGGCGGCCCCCCGCCCAACCAGATACTCGGGGAGCACCTTGTTGAGCACGAGGGCTCCCAGATGGAAGCCGCGGGCATCGAGGGCATCGATGAAGAAGTCCGCCTCGCGCGCCGGTGCCTCTTCCAGCGTGGTCACCACCATGAACGTCGTACGCCGGTCCTGGAGGGTGCGGGTGACCGCCTCGGCCCGCTCGACGAAGCCGACGTACATCGTCTGGAAG
>DHIQ01000064.1 GCA_002403895.1 Candidatus Neomicrothrix sp. UBA4742 | reverse complement strand
ACGGTCGGTCTTGCAACGGGCCTGGAGCCAGGCGCTGACAAACTCATAAGAGGTAAGCATTTGGGTAGTTCTCCCTTTTCTGGTGCTAACGGTTACCCCGATGAGCCCGGGGCGGCTTCCTGTCCGTAGAAGTATCGTCGCTCGGAGCGACAAACCTTAATAGGGCGGACGGACTATTTTCGGGCCCTGCGGACCGTGCTCCAGAGCGCGGAAAACCCCGGAGATCCAGGAGATCCAAGCGGTCGTGGCCGCGGCGAGGCGGTCAATCCAGGCTGACGATGCCCATGCGCACCGCTTGGAGCACCGCCTGGGTGCGGTCGCGGGCATCGAGCTTCTGGTAAATCGAGGCCAGGTGGTTCTTGACCGTCTTCTGGCTGATGTACAACTTCTCGGCCACTTCGGGGGTGGAGCAGCCATCAGCGATGAGCTGGAGCACTTCTTCCTCCCGACGGGTCACGATGCGGTCCTCATCGCGATGGGGCTGGTCGAGCCGCCGCACCTCGTCGAGCATGCTCGCCGCCAGCTGGGGTGACAGGGCCGTCTCGCCGCTCACCGCCATGCGTACGGCCGAGGAGATCTCCTCGGTCGAGCAGTCCTTCACCAGGTAGCCGCTGGCGCCGGCTCGGATGGCGGACGTGAGCACTTCCTGGTCGGCATGCATGGTGAGCATGACGATCTTGATCTCGGGGCAGCTGGCCCGGATCTGCCGGGTGGCCTCCACCCCATCGACCTCGGGCATGGTGACGTCCATGAGGATGACATCAGGACGGAGTTCCTCCGCCAAGCGGATGGCCTCGTCACCATCGCGGGCCTCGCCGACCACATCGAACCCCTGGTCGATCATGGAACGCCGCAAGCCCTCTCGGAGCATGCGATGGTCGTCGGCCAGCATCAGGCGGATGCTCACACAGTCCCCCTCGAGAGTCGGGCGATCGGGCGGAAGCAGCCCGGTTAGCTCTCCACCCTACCGGGCCGAACCCTGCGGGGGGTGGTCATCGGCGCGAGAGGTTCATGTCCCTGACATGGCCGGCGAGCCCGATCCGGACCGCTCGCCGTCGACCAATTGGATGAGACTGACCCGGACCCGGGTGCCCTTGCTGACCTGGCTGGAGAGCTCCAGGGTGGCGCCGATGCTCGACGCGCGCTCGCGCATACCGAGGATCCCATAAGAGTCGAGTCGTCCGGCCTTGCCGATGGGGAAACCTTGGCCGTTGTCGGTGATCTCCAGGGCGGCGGACGTGCCGTTGCAGCGCCACAGCACCCGAGCCCGGGTGGCCTGGGCGTGGCGCTCGACGTTGGTGAGCGCCTCCTGGGCGATGCGCCACATCTCCCGCTCTTGCAGGATGGGCAGTCGCGGCCCCCGGTCGCAGAACAACTCGATCGTCAGGCCGCTGCGGGCCTGGACCTGACCGACGTAGGCCTCCAGGGTGTCGGCCATGTCCTGGCTGTCGGAGACATCGGTGCGCAGGTCGTAGAGGGTGTCGCGCACTTCCCGGATCACGGAGCGGACGTCGTCGCGTAGTTGGTCCAGGGCGGTGCCGATGGCCTCGCCCTTTCCTTCGCGGGCCACGATGCGATCCAACTCGAAGGCCAGGTAGGCCAGGGATTGGCCGATGCGATCATGGAGGTCACGGGCGATGCGGGTGCGTTCCTCATCGGCGCCCACGGTGCGCAGACGCCCGAACCAGCGGGCGTTGTCGATGGCCAGGGCCACCGGTTCCACGAACCCCTTCAACAACTCGAGATCGCGGGCGGTGAAATGGTGCGAGGCCTGGTGCTCGACTGCCAGGAGGCCGATGACGGAGCCGCGTGCCGCCAGCACGGCGTAGAGCCCCGACGCGGCCTTGGGGCCGAGGCCCGGTCCCCCGGAGTTGACCAGGTCGGGCATCCCGATGACGGTCTCGCCGGCCACGGCGGCCCGAAGCGGCGGGGGCAGGTCCTTGCGGGCCAGCTTGGCGGGGAGGCGAACGTTCTCGCGCCGCAGCACCTGCCAGGTGGCGTCGGTGTCGTCCAGGGTCAACACGGCGGCCGAATCGAAGTCGAACAGGCCGCGTAGCCGGGCGATGGTGGTATCGAGCACGTCGTCCATGTCGAGAGACGCCGGCAGGGTCTGGGTGACCCGATGCAGGCTGAACAGCAGGGCGTTGGCGTCGGCCAGGCGGCCGAGGCGGTCCAGGGCGAGCGAGTGCTGCCGGTCGGCCTCGCCTGAGATGCGCCGGGCGTAGCCGGCCACGACGGCGACCAGGATGACGACGAGGCTCCACTGGGCCGAGATCTGGATCCGGGCGTCGGACGAGTCGGACAGGAGATACGTGAAGGTCACCGTGAAGGCGGACACGATGGCGACCCGGAGGGCGAAGCCGAAGCCCCGGCTGAAGCCGGCGACGATGACGGCGGTCATCAGCGAGAAGATGAACGGCGAGTCCCATCCTCCGGTGGTGCACACCGCCGCCACCCCGAGGGCGACCTCGGCCAACACCTCGATGAGGCTGCGATTCGTGCCCAGGTACTTGATGGGGTGGATGGTGCGCAGGACCGTGTAGAGCACCAAGGCGACGCACCATCCGATGATCACGGCGCCCCCGTCCGTGCGTTGGATGGCCAGGCCCATCGACACGATGGTGGTGGCCCAGCGGATGGCCAGGATGGCCGGTCCGAACGCCGCCACCCGGTCGACCGGCTCGACGGTGCCCATGCCGTCGCGAGCCGACGTGCCGTCAGTCGTATCGGCGAATCGGGTCAGACGCTCGAGCCAGGCGCGCGTCCGATCAGGCCTGGTGCCGGAGGGCAGTCGGGCGGGCGCGCCGGGAGTGGGGGACTCGTCCACAATGAGCCTGTCGGTCGAGAGGGCACAGGACTTGAGGCCAGATGGCCGGCTCGATGGTACCGTCGCCCGCCGTGCTGCTCGTGGGACTCACCGGGGGAATCGGATCAGGCAAGTCCACGGTGTCGGCGTCGCTGGCCGAGCGGGGGGCCGAGGTCATCGACGCCGATGCCATCGTGAGAGCGTTGCAGGAGCCGGGCATGCCGGTGTTCGATGCCATGATCGAGTGCTTCGGGCCCGGCATCGTGGCCCCGGACGGCTCGCTCGACCGTCAGGCGGTCGCCGACCGGGTGTTTGCCGACGGCGAGGCCCTGCAGGCCCTGAATGCCATTGTGCACCCTGCGGTAGGGACCGAGATCGCCCGCCGCCTGGAGAATGCTTCAACCGGCGACGGGGTGGTCATCCTCGATGTGCCCCTGCTGGTGGAATCGGGTCGAGACGACTTGGCCGGACTGATCGTGGTGGACCTCGACCCCGAAGTGGCCATCTCGCGCCTGGTCGAGCAGCGGGGGTTCAGCGAGGCGGACGCCCGGGCCCGCATCGCCCGCCAAGTTTCGCGTGACGACCGTCTGGCCCGGGCGGACTTCGTTATCCACAATCACGGGAATCGCGCCGAGTTGGCTGAGCAGATCGAGGCGTGCTGGGGTTGGATCCGGACCCTGTCCTGACCGGTGAAGGGGCTCAGAGGCCGAGGCGGCGGGCCAGATCGCTCCGCAACCTGGCCTCGGGGTCAACCTGAGCCCGCACGGCTCGCCATTCGTCCAGACGCGGGTACATGGCCGGGAGGAGCTCTGCTCGCACCCGACTGTCCTTGGCCAGATAAACCCGCCCTCCGGCCGCGACCACATGGTCGTCGAGCTCGTCGAGGAGGGGTCCGAGGCCCGACATCCCAACCGGGATGTCGAGCGCCAGGGTCCACCCGGGCATCGGGAACGAAAGGGGGCCTTGGTTTCCCGGTCCGAAGCGCTTCAGCACGGCCAGGAACGACGTGCACCCGCTGGCACTCAGGCGCTCCACCGTGTGGCGGACGGTGTCCACTGCGTCCAGGGGGACGGCGTACTGCCACTGCAGGAAGCCCCGGGGCCCGTACATCCGCGGGAACCGGTCGACCAGGTCGAGGGGATGGAAGAAGGTCGGGATGGTCTGGAGCTCGTCGCGACGGGTCTTGCGTGCCCTGCGGAACCACAGCTCGTTGAACGCCCCCATGCTCCGGCGATTCAGGAGCCCGGACGGCACCAGGGGCGGAGCGGTAACGAGCACCTTGGGGTCATAGGCGAGCCGATCCTCGGG
>DHIQ01000215.1:6570-7085 GCA_002403895.1 Candidatus Neomicrothrix sp. UBA4742 | reverse complement strand
GACAGCATCAACATCCTGCTCAAGTACCAGAGCGACATCGCCAAGGCAGTCAGGGAGCTGGCCGACGGCAAGGGCGGCCAGCGCCGGGCCTTGGGCAAGGTCGGGCCGTAGTCGATGGCGCCCCGCACCCGCGCTCACCGCAGGCCGCATCATGGCTGACACCGTCGCACCGGGTGCCGAGCCGACATTCGTCGGCGGGCCGATGCTCGAACTGCTGGCGGGGTTCATCCGCGAGCTACGCGAGGCCGGGCTTCCGGTGAGCCTCACCGAGAACCTCGACGCCATGGAGGCGGTGCGCCACATCCCGTTGGAGGACCGAGAGGCGTTCAAATACGCCCTGGCCGCCACCCTGGTCAAGAACAACACCCACTGGCGGGCCTTCGAGACGGTGTTCGAGGTTTACTTCTCGCTGCGGGGACGCCAGTACGAGCTGAGCGACGAGCTCAGCGACCTGCTCGACAAGGAGATCTACGCCTACAACGTGGCCGCGACCGGCTATGCCGACGGCCGTAGAC
>DHIQ01000215.1:6023-6404 GCA_002403895.1 Candidatus Neomicrothrix sp. UBA4742 | reverse complement strand
GGCATGCGGGGGTCGGGTGGCGGTGGCGAGGCCCTCTCGCCTGAAGAGCTGGCCGAGATGCTCTACAAGGCGCTTATGGAGGGCGACGAGGCCCTGATGCGGGCATTGGCCCGCCAGGCCGTAAAGCGCTACGCAGGCATGGAGCCGGGTCGTCCGGTGGGGGGCACCTACTACCTGTACCGCACGCTGCGGAACCTCGACCTCGACGCCGTGCTCGACAAGTTGATGCAGCAGGCCAAAGCCGACGCCCCCGACCTGACCAGATTGGAAGAGCGGCTCGAGCGCGACGAGTACGAGCACCGCATCGAGCAACTGAAGAAGGAAGTCGAGGCCGAGATCCGTCGACGGCTGGTGGCTGACCGGGGGGTCGAGGCCATGGCC
>DHIQ01000215.1:1032-5889 GCA_002403895.1 Candidatus Neomicrothrix sp. UBA4742 | reverse complement strand
CCCGAGGACGTCGACTTCATGCACGCCAGCCGCGAGGAGATGGCCTCGCTGCGCAAGGCGATCTTCCCGCTCACCCGCAAGTTGGCCGTGCGGCTGGCCCGCAAGCGCCGTCACGGCCGCAAGGGGCCGCTCGACTTCCGCAACACCGTGCGCCACTCGCTCAGCTATGGCGGGGTGCCGGCCGAACCGAAGTTCCGCTACCCGCGCCCGTCGAAGCCGGAGATCTTCGTGATCGCCGACATCTCCGGGTCGGTGGCCGCCTTTGCCCGATTCACCCTCCATCTCGTGTATGCCATCTCGGGCCAGTTCTCGAAGGTCCGGGCCTTCGTGTTCATCGACGGGCTGGATGAGGTGACCCGTTTCTTCGAGGGGGTGGACGACATCGGTGAGGCGGTCCACCGGGTCAACACCGAGGCCGACGTGGTGTGGGTGGATGGCCACTCCGACTACGGCCATGCCTTCGAGGTGTTCTGGCAGCGCTATGGCCGCGAGGTCACCTCCAAGACGACGGTGATGATCCTGGGCGACGCCCGGAACAACTACCACGCCGCGCAGTCGTGGATCGTCAAGGAGATGCAGAAGAAGGCGCGCCACGTCTTCTGGCTGAACCCCGAGCCCCGCAGCTACTGGGACACCGGCGACTCGATCGTGGGGGAGTACGGGATCCACTGCGACGGCACGTTCGAGTGCCGAAACCTCCGCCAACTCGAGAAGTTCGTCGACCTCCTGGCCTGACCTTGAGCTGGGGTCAGCTGGGGTCAGCCGGTGGCGGCGGGGAAGCGTAGGTCGCTGCGGCCCACGGGGGGCACGCCGGTGGCGCCGTTGGGCTGGCCCTCGATGAGGAAGCGAACCTTCGTCACCTCGGGGAACTGCGTGAGCGTGTAGACAACCTGGGCCACCTGGGGTCGCGTGTCCTTCGTCTCGAACTTGCGGTTGAAGTCCACGGTGGCGACGCCATCGGTGCCGACGGTTAGAGACTGGACCACCACGCCCTTGTCGAGACCCGTGCCGGCACCGAACGCCGCTTCGTTCGGGTTGGGCCCAGCCACCAGGTCGTCAAGGGCGCGGCGAACCGGGTCGGGTCCGTCCGGGCGGACCTCTCCGGGGGTGACGGTGTCGCCCACGATCCACCAGGGACGAGCCCCGGCGGCTGCCGGGGCGCTGGTCCCGGTGCCGGCCGGCGTCGATGTCGCGGTCACCGACACGGCCTGATCCGCGCTGGGGGTTGACGACGAGCACGCCGCCAAGCCGCCGATGAGGATCAGCCCGACCAGGTACATCGGGATGCCACGAGCCAGCATGGGGGGCCTGATCTCAGGGGATGGTTTCGACGATGTCGTCGAAGGGGGCGAACAGAGCGGGCTTGTTGTGCTCCTCGCGGACGAGTATGCCGAGTCGACGGCTGCGGGCCAACAGCTCGCGTGCCTTGCGTCCGGGCCAGGGGCGCGGCAGCAGCTCCGGAGGAAGGAGAGGGTCGTTGCTGAAGCACTCCTGGAACTTGATGCCGATGACCAGCGATCCGGGAAGAAAGTCGGCTTCGGCCAGGCGTTCCTTGTTGCGCCGCATCCGGTCCAGTTGTTCGGGGACGCCTTCGTAGATGTCGACGAAGTTCTGATAGCGGGCCGCCACCGCGTCGATGGGCCACAGCCGGGTGGCGACGGCGCGGGGGTCTCGTTCGCCACCCACTTCGAGGTCCTCGGTGGCGGCCAGGGTCACGTTCTCGACGACGCCCAAGCGCTCCGCCTCGGCCACGATGTCCTTCTCCCAGCGGTGGGGAGAGACATACAGCCCGTTCTGGATGGCGGCGCCACCGAGGTCGAGCAGGTGATCGCGGAATGCATCGCGAGCGGCCCGCCTGGCCTCGGGGATGGCGAAGGCCACCAGATGCCAGGTGCGATCCCAACCACGGCCGGCCGCGTCCTGGGCGTAGGCCAAACGCGTGCGCTCCATCGTCGAGCCCAGTGCTCGCATGCCCGCCTCCGTGGCCCGGTAGGTGGCCACGCGACCGTCGCCCTCACGGGTGAAGAGCCCTTCGCTCACCAACCGGCGCAGGCAAGAGCGGACCTGGTCCGTGGTCAGGCCACAAGCGTCGGCCACCGGATGCAGTTCGGTGGCGACGATGGTGCCGTCGTGGTGGGCCATGCCCAGGACCAACACTCGCGTCGGGATCTCGACGTCGGTAGTCGGCGGGGGTGCGGTCGTTTCGTCCACGATCGCTACTGTTCACGACCGGCTGGGCCCGGTCAAGCGGGGCCCGACCCTTTTTGCTGCGTCGGCTACATCGAGTGGAGCCCGCACTCTGTCTTGTCGCGGCCGGCCCAGCGTCCCGAGCGCGGGTCGTTGGGATCGGTGGTGGGCACAGTGCACGGCATGCAGCCGATGGACAGGTAGCCCTGGTCGATGAGCGGGTTCACCGGGACGTCGTGGTCGGCGATGTAGCCCGCTACCTCCTCGTCGGACCACATGGCGATGGGGTTCACCTTGATGAGGCCCCGCAGGTCACGCGCCACCAGAGGTGCCTTGACCCGGTTGTCGGCCTCGCCGCGGCGCAGGCCACTCATCCACGCCGACTTGCCCAGCAAGCCCCGGTCGAGCTGGCCCACCTTCACCGCCGAGCAGCAGTTCTCGGGGTCGACCTTCCACAACTCTTCGTCCTGGCGGGCGACGGTCATGATCTTCATGTTGAGCCCATAGCGACGCCGCACCTCCTCGACCGTTTCGAGCGTCTCGGGGAAGTGGTAGCCGGTGTCGATGAACACGACCTCGATGGCGGGGTAGACCTGCACGGCGAGGTCGATGAGCACGGCGTCGGTCATCGAGGCGGTCAAGGCCAGATGGGGCGCGAAGTTGTCGACCGCCCACTGGACCACCTTGGAGGCCGGCAGGCGCTCGAACTCGACGCTCAGGTCGGCCAGCTCGGCATTGGTGAAGTCTTCGGGGGACTTGGGCTGGCTGTCGAAGCCGTCACCACCCACCCCGGTGAACACCGTGTTCGTCATGTGGCGCACTCCGAATCACCGATCTCGGCTACGTAGGGCCCGGTCTCACCGAAGTCGACGTAGAACTCAGGTGCTTCGTCAGGGGTGGGGAAGAAGTCGAGATCGCGCAGCGTGTCGGCGATGGTCTTGACGCCGCCGGCGCGCTCGATCCAGCCCCGAAAGTCTTCACCGGCCTGGCGTTGTTCGGAGAACTGCCGTACCACCCGCACCGTCGCCTCAGGGGCGTTGCGGGCCGGGAGTCGCAGGGCCTTCTGACCGAACTCCATCTTCTCCTGGCCGACGTAACCGCCGAGCAGCATTTGGTACCCGGGGGCAGATTGGCCGTTAGCCCGTCGCTCGGCGCCGAAGAAGCCGATGTCGACGGCATGGTGCTGGCCGCAGGAGTTGGTGCAGCCCGAGATGTTGGTCCGCACGCCACCCACCTCGGCCAGCCCGGCCTCTTCGAGAGCGGTGCCGATGGCGTCGGCCAGGCCCCGGGATTGAGTCACCGCCAGGTTGCAGGTGTCGGCGCCGGGGCAGGCGACGACGTCGCGAGCGAGCTCAGCGCCGGGCTCGGCCATGGCGATGGCTTCGAGCCGGGCGTACAGCGTCGGCAGCTGGGCCTCGGTGAGCCCCCGGAAGGCGATGTTCTGGCGGTTGGTGAGCCGCACCTCGAGCCCGAGCTCGCGGGTGATGGAGGCCAAGGCCCGGAACTGGTCGGTCGTGATGTCACCCAGCCGGGCGTAGGCCATGGCCGACACGGTGCCCTTGGCCACGCCGCGCACGACGTTGGCGTCGACCCACCGCTCGTAGGGCTTGGTGCCCCGCAGGGCGACGGGCGTGCCCTGACCGATGGGGGTGGGGGTGACACCGGAGGCGAGCCCGGCGGGGGCGTCGCCCAGCTTCTGGACGATCTCGGGGATGCCACCAGGCCAACTCGAGCTGGCCAGCAGGAACTTGCGGGTGCTCAGCACCCGGCGGCGAACCTCATCGATGCCCAGTTCGTCGACGACCCACTTGAGCCGGGCGCGGAGCTTGTTGTCCCGATTGCCGGTCTGCTCGAACACCCGCAGCACCGACTCGATGGTCGGGAGGAGGTCCTCCTTGGCGGTGAACTCCTCCAGGATGAGGGCCGGGTGAGGGTTGGCACCGAGGCCACCGGCGATGAACACCCGGAAGCCCTGCTCGAGTGTTCCGTCGTCGAGCGTGCGCACGGCCGCCACGACACCGACGTCGTTGAACATGGCCTGGCCGCAGTCGGTCTCGCAGCCGGAGAAGTTGATCTTGAATTTCCGGGGCAGCCGCTGGGCGAACGGGTGGCGCAAGAAATGCTGGAAGGCGGCCTCGGCCCAGGGGCTGACATCGAAGGCCTCGAAGGGGCAGGCGCCGGCCAGGTGGCAGGCCATCACGTTGCGGACGGTGTCGCCGCAGGCCTCACGCGTGGTCATCCCGACCGACGCCAACAGCCGCATGACCTCGGGGATGCGCTCGAGGTCGATGAAATGGAACTGGATGTTCTGGCGGGTGGTGATGTGACCCCAGCCCCGCGAGAACGTCTCGCTGATGTGGGCCATCATGTCGAGCTGCTCGGCGGTGATCGACCCATAGGGCGCCTTGATGCGCACCATCTGGCTGTGGCCGCCCTGGCGCTGGCCGTAGATGCCGTTGTTCAGCCGGAAAACGCGGAACACGTCCTCGGCGAGCTCGCCCGATAGGTAGCGCGCCAGCTGCTCCTCGAACTTGGCGATGTCGGTGGCGGCCTCGACGTCGATCTCTCGTTGCAGCATCACGGCCTCATGGGGGAGATGGGCACGATCGGAATCGGAGGTCAATAACCGACTAATCCGATCAGGTATTCCCCCTTTGTAGCAAAAGCTGA
>DHIQ01000215.1:0-782 GCA_002403895.1 Candidatus Neomicrothrix sp. UBA4742 | reverse complement strand
AGGAAATCAGCGACGCGGAATGCTAGGTCGAGGGACTGGCGGGCGTTCAGGCGGGGGTCGCACATCGTCTCGTAGCGGGTATCGAGATCGGCATCGAGGATCTCCTCGGCCCCGCCGAGGCACTCGGTGACGTCGTCGCCGGTCAACTCCACGTGAACGCCGCCCGGCCAGGTCCCGGCCGCCTCGTGCGCTCTGAAGAACCCGCCGATCTCAGCCAGGACCGCATCGAAGTGGCGGGTCTTGCGCCCACTGGGGGCGGTGAACGTGTTGCCGTGCATGGGGTCACAGGCCCACACCACCGGGTGGCCGGCGTCTCGCACGGCCCCGAGTAACGGCGGCAGTGCTTCGTCGATCGTGTCTGCGCCCATGCGTGAGATCAGGGTCAGCCGTCCCGGGACCCGTTCGGGGTTGAGGGCCTCGCACAGCGCGAGAGCCTCGTCAGGGGTCACCGTCGGGCCCACCTTGCAGCCGATGGGGTTGCCGACCCCGGACAAGAAGGCCACGTGGGCGCCCTCGAGCTGGTGGGTGCGCTCACCGATCCACAGCATGTGGGCCGAGCAGTCGTACCAGTCACCGGTGAGGGAGTCCTTGCGGGTGAGCGCTTCTTCGTAGCCGAGGATGAGGGCTTCGTGGCTCGTCCAGAAATCGACGTTCTGTAGGCGGGCCTCGGCCTGGATGTCCACGCCGCACGCCTTCATGAACCGCAGCGCGCGGTCGATCTCGTCAGCCATGCGCTCGTAGGTGCGGCCCTCGTTGGAGCTGGCCACGAACTCCTGGTTCCA
>DHIQ01000180.1:3807-4470 GCA_002403895.1 Candidatus Neomicrothrix sp. UBA4742 | reverse complement strand
TGGTACGCCCCCTGGGACTTGAACCCAGAACCTGCGGATTAAGAGTCCGATGCTCTGCCAATTGAGCTAGAGGCGCGTGCTGTGGTGAAACCTTACCTGAACGGTGAAGCTGTTCTCACACTGCTACCCGGGCCCCGGAGCGGGGCCGGGTAGCAGTCCCGTGGGGTGACCGACGGGATTTGAACCCGCGACATCCGCGACCACAACGCGGCGCTCTGCCGAACTGAGCTACGGCCACCATGAAGGGCGCCAGCATAGGTGATTCCTCCGATGGCGCCGAACCCGCCACCCCGAGCCGGGCCGATCGCATCCACCGGGAACTCACAGGAAACTCTCAGGTCTATCCGGCACCATGGTTTCGTGGAAGCACCCGTTCCGACTGCCAGCGTCCTCGTCGTCGATGACGAGGAGAACATCCGGTTCCTGCTGGGCTCGGCCCTGCGTCATGCCGGGTTCGAGGCCGAGGTGGCCGAGTCCGGCCGCCAGGCGCTCGAGGCGGTGCGGCTCCATCGGCCGGACGTGATCCTGCTCGACGTCATGCTGCCCGACCTCGACGGCTTCGAGGTCTGCCGGCGCCTGCGGGCCGAGAGCAACCGCACGCCGATCGTCTTCTTGACCGCCCAGGGCGCCACCGAGCAGAAGGTGCGGGGTCTCACCCTCGGC
>DHIQ01000180.1:0-3654 GCA_002403895.1 Candidatus Neomicrothrix sp. UBA4742 | reverse complement strand
AGCCGTTCAGCCTCGAAGAGGTCATCGCCCGCGTGCGGGTGATCCTGCGCCGGGCCGGCCTCGACCCGGAGGCCGGATCCGTCCTCGCCTATGCGGACCTCGAGCTCGATGAGGAGGCCTACCGGGTGCGCCGGGCCGGCCAACTCGTGGAGCTGTCGCCCACCGAGTTCAAGCTGCTTCGCTACCTCTTGTTGAACCCGGGGCGGGTCCTGTCGCGATCCCAGATCTTGGATCACGTCTGGGAGTACGACTTCGGCGGCGGGGGCAACGTCGTCGAGACCTATATCTCCTACCTGCGCAAGAAGCTCGACCCGCTCGGGCCATCGCTGATCTGGACCGTCCGCGGTGTCGGCTACGTGCTGCGGAGTGATTGACATGTCCCTGCGGGTTCGCCTGCTCCTGGGCCTGCTGGCCGTCGCGCTGGTGCTGGTCGGCGCCGACGTGGTGGTCGCCACCACCGTGCGCCGCACGTTGGTCGACCAGGTCGACCGGCGCGTGACCTCGGCGGTGTCCCGGGCGTCGCGGAGCAGTCTCGACGCCGGGGGAGTGGACAGTTCCCGGGGGGCCACGTCCGGCGCCCGCGGCACGGGTTCTGGCTCGCCCAGCCTGAGCGAGCTCTTCGTGGCCTACCTGGGACCGGACGGATCCGTGGTGTCGCAGATCCCCCCCACCCTGCGGGACGAGACGCCCCCGCAGCTCGACCCGGCCACCGTCTCTGGCCGGGCCACGGAATCGGGTGATGCCCCCCGCGTGTTCACCGCCGGGGCTGAGCAGGGCAGTGACCTGCACTACCGGGTCGCGGTCGTGCGCCTGGCCGATCAGTCGGGCTTCGCCGTGGTGGGCGTCTCGCTTCAGGAGACCGACGCCACTTACCACCGGCTGCTGCTGGTGCTGGGGCTGTCCACCGCCGCAGTGTTGCTGGTCCTGACGGTGGTGGCGTTCTGGGTGATCCGGCTGGGCATCCGGCCCATCGACCGCATGGCGGTCACGGCCGACGCCATCGCCGCCGGGGACGTCTCCCGTCGGGTCGAGGTGGGCCCCGAGGGTACCGAGGTGGGTCGCCTGGGGGTCGCCCTCAACGCCATGTTGCACCAGATCGAGTGGGCCTTCGCCCAGCGCCGGGCCTCCGAGGAGCGCCTGCGTCGCTTCGTGGCCGACGCCTCCCACGAGCTGCGCACGCCCCTCACCTCCATCCGGGGATACGTGGAGCTCTACCAGACCGGCGCAGTGGGCCCCGGCCCCGAGCTCGATGACGCCATGAGACGGGTCGCTGCCGAGAGCGCACGCATGAGCGTGTTGGTCGACGACCTGTTGCTGCTGGCCCGACTCGATCAGGGCCGCCCCCTCGACCGGCACCCGGCGGATCTCCGGGTCGTGGCCCGGGACGCGGTGGCCGATGCCCGGGCGGTCGAGCCCGAGCGCCCCATCGGGCTCGAGCTCCCCGACTCGGCGGTGAGGGTCGAGGCCGACGAACAGGGCCTCCACCAGGCGGTGGCGAACCTCCTGGTCAACGTCCGGGCCCATACCTCCGCGGGAACGCCCGTCTACGTCCGGCTGTCCACACTCGCTGGGCAGGCCCGGATCGAGGTAGTCGATCAGGGGCCCGGCATCACCCCCGAAGAGGTCGAGCGCATCTTCGAGCGCTTTTATCGCGGCGACCCGGCGCGAGCCCGCAGCGGACCGGGCGGCGCCGGTCTGGGCCTGTCGATCGTCGCCGCGATGGCTGCCGCTCACGGGGGACGGGCGTGGGCCGAGAGCAGCGGGGGGCAGGGAGCCACCTTCGTCATTGAATTGCCCTTGCTCGGCTCACCACCGCCCGCAGGGGCTCGGCATTCACAGGAAGTTCCCAACCCATTCTGATCTCCCTGCGAACTGGGCCTGGTGGGATGGCCCTATGAGTCGTTCGTCGTCACCCGCCATGGCAGTCCTGTCCACGCCCCACGAAGCTGGCGCCCACGGGGCGCCGCGCCGTGATCGGCGGCGCACCGCCCGCTGGCTGAGCCTGATCGTCGGCGTGGTGGGCCTCCTGCTGCTGGCCGCCGGCTGCGGCAGCGGCGCCAGCACCACGACGGCCGGGGTCACTGCCACCACCGGCGGGGACCAACAGGCCGCTCGCCAGGCCTATCGCGACTGCATGGCTCAGAACGGCGTGACCCTGCCCCAGCGCGGTCAGGGCAACGGTCAGGGTGGTCTTCCCGGAACCGACCCCGGTGGCGTTGATTCCAACGGCGTCCCGCAGGGGCAGGGCACGCAATCCAGCATCGATCCGGCAATGATGAAGAAGGCCCAGGACGCGTGCCAGAGCCTGCGCCCTACCGGCGGATTCGGCGGCGGCGGCACCGCGTTCCAGGCCTACGTCAGTTGTATGAAGGACCACGGGGTTGCCTTGCCCGCCCGCGGCAACGGATCGACCGATACCTCCGCCCCACCGTCGACTATCGATGGCACGTCGGCCGCCTATGTGGCCGCCAACGATGCATGCAAGGCGCTCTTGCCCGCTCAGGGCCAGGGCGGCTCGTCGACATCCACCACGGCCGCGCCGTGAGCCGTTCCGAACTCACCCCAGCCAAAGGAAGCCCCTCGTGAAACGCAGCCGCATCATCAACGTCGCCCTCGCCGCTGGCCTGGTGGTGACCGGGGCCGGCATCTACACCGCGGTGGGGCCGAAGGCATCAGCCAAGGCGAAGCCGCCCACGGTCGACGTGTCCACCGGGACGGTGCTGGCGTCAGTGTCGGCATCAGGCACGGTCGTCCCGTCCCAGCAGATCGGTCTCAACTTCTTGAGCAGCGGCGTGCTGCTCGAACTGGACGTGAAGCTCGGCGATCGGGTCACCGCCGGTCAGGTGCTAGCCAAAATCGACCCGACCATGGCGCAGGACCAGCTCACCGTGGCCCAGGCGCAACTCACCGCAGCCCAGGACAACCTGAGCGCGCTGCAAACGGCGAGCACCTCCACGACCACAACTGTGGTGACGTCATCGACTTCGGGTGGGTCGTCGCCGGCCCAGGCGCAGCTGTCAGCCGCCCAGGCGGCCCTTCAGCGGGACTCGGCGAAGCTCCAGGGTGCGCAGAGTCAGCTCAGCGCGGCTCAAGTTGCTTTCCAGCAGGCGACGGCCAAGGTGAACCATGACCTGGCGTTCCAAGAGCAGTGTCTGGCCAACCCGGCCACGCCGCCGTCGGGGGGTCTGATGTGTGCCACCGTGGTCACCCAACTCCAGATCGACACCGCCAGCCAGGCGAGCGCCCAGGCCGCCGTCGTCACCGCCGGGGTGAGCGTTACCATCGCCCAGCAGGCCGTTTCTGCTGACCAGACGGCGCTGACGGCTGCGGCGGCCGCCGTCAGCGCGACGAAGTCGAGCGGTACCGGCGCGTCGTCAGCCGGCTCGGCGGCGCAGAGCTCCGGATCCGGTGGCGGGGGATCATCCACCAGCTCGGCCGGTTCGACCGCTCAGGACCAGGCCACTGTCACGTCCGATCAAATCACCGTGACGAACGCCCAGAAGGCAGTGGACGCCACCACCATGACGGCGCCCTCCGATGGGACGGTGTCCAGCCTCACCGGCGTGGTCGGCCAGACGGTGAGCGCCGGATCCAGCGCCGCCACCACGTCCTCGTCGGGATCATCGTCGCCAGGATCGGGCTCGTCGGCAGGAT
>DHIQ01000078.1:463-5933 GCA_002403895.1 Candidatus Neomicrothrix sp. UBA4742 | reverse complement strand
GATCATCAGCTTCGAGATCCCGATGGACAAGATCGGCGAGGTCATCGGCCCGAAGGGCAAGGTCATCAACGCCATCCAGCAGGAGACCGGCGCCGACATCTCCGTCGACGACGACGGCTCGGTCGGCCGGGTCAGCATCGGCTCGACCGACTCCGGTGCGGTGGCCGAGGCTGAGCGCCAGATCCGGCTCATCCTCAACCCGCCGACGGCGGACGTGGGCCAGACCTATACCGGCAAGGTGGTCAACATCACCAAGTTCGGGGCGTTCGTAAACATCCTCCCGGGCCGTGACGGGCTGCTGCACATCTCCAAGTTGGGTGGCGGCAAGCGCATCGACCGGGTCGAAGATGTCGTGGACCTGGGTGACACCATCGAGGTCGTCGTCGAGGACGTGGACCCCAACGGCAAGGTGTCGCTCCGCCCCGCCGGTGACGTCACCACCAAGGAAAGTGCCGGTTCGGGTAGGGGCGAGCGCTCCGAGCGCTCCGACCGTGGCGATCGTGGCGACCGGGGTGAGCGCTCCGGACGCAGCGACCGCGGTGACCGCGGCCGTCGTGAGGAACGCCCCGCGCAGTCGGCTCCGGCCGCCGAGGGCGATCGCGAGTACGTCTCGTTCGAGGACACCTTCGACGACGAGGTCCGCACCGAGTTCGGTGACCTCGGACCGGAGTCCACCACCAGTGGTGGTGGTGGCAGTGGCGGCCGCGGCCGCGGCGGCGACCGTGGTCGTCGTCGTTGAGTGACCCTGCAGTGAGCAAGAGCCCGTCCCCGGCTTCGGCCAGGGGCGGGCTCTCGCCGTCCGGGGGGCCCGATTCCGGGGGCCGGCCGGCTCGACCGGCCTCCTCGCCCGGGCCTGAGCCTGGCATCGAACTCACCACGCTCGATTCAGGCCTGCGGGTCGTCACCGAACACATGCCCGACGCCCGCTCGGTGACGATCGGTTTCTGGGTGGGCGTGGGTTCGCGAGACGAGCCCGGCGAGCAGGCCGGTGCATCCCACTTCCTCGAACACCTGCTGTTCAAAGGCACCGCCGAACGCAGTGCCCGCCAGATCGCGGTGGCCGTGGATGCCGTGGGTGGCGAGATGAACGCCTACACCACCCGCGAGCACACGTCGTACTACACCCGGCTCCCGGCCAGCGAGCTCGACTTCGGGCTGGAACTGCTGGCCGACGTCATCAGCTCACCGGCATTCCGGGCCCATGAGGTGGACGCCGAGCGCGAAGTGATCCTCGAAGAGATCCTCATGAATGAAGACACCCCGGATGACGTCGTCCACACCCGTCTCATGCAAGCCCTCTTCCCCGGTCACGGGCTGGGTGCGGAGACGTTGGGGAGCGAGCAGACCATCACGGCCATGGACCGAGACGCCATCGCCGCCTTCCACCGGCACTGGTACCGACCGGCCAACATCGTGGTGGCCGCCGCCGGCAACCTCGACCACAGCAGAGTGCTCGACCGAGTCGAGAACTGCCTGGCCGACCAAGCGGCTGGTGACAAGCCCCTCCGCTCGGCGCCCGCGGTAGGGCTCGACCCGCTGTCGGTGGTGCATCGGCCGACCGAGCAGGTGCATGTGGCCATGGCGTGGCGAGGACTCGATGCCCACGACCCTGATCGCTACGCCCTGATGGTGGCCAACCAGGTCATGGGTGAAGGCATGTCGAGCCGGCTGTTCCAACAGGTCCGCGAGGAGCGGGGACTGGCCTACACGGTGTACTCGTCTCCGTCGAGCTATGCCGATGCCGGTGCCTACACGGTGTACGCCGGGACGGCGCCCGCCCGCTTGGACGAGCTCCTCGAGGTCATCGACGCCGTCATCGACGGGATCCTGGCCGGCGGCATCACCAAAGACGAGCACGATGTGGCGCTCGGCTATCTGGAGGGGGCCACCCTGCTCGGCCTCGAGGACAGTGGCAGCCGCATGGCCCGTCTCGGAGCCAATCTGACCGTCCGCAACGAGCTGATCTCGATCGATGACCACCTGGCCCGGATCCGCGCCGCGTCACGCGACGACGTGGCTCGGGTGCTGCATCGGGTCCTGGCCGCCCCCAACGTATTGTCGGTGGTCGGTCCTTTCGATGCCGACGACCACATCTTGGTAGGCGCCACCGAGCGCGCCCTGGCTCGGGCGTCGACGGGGTGAGCGAGGCCTCGTTGGGGGTGACTCGCCCCGCTGCCCGTTGGCCTGGCCGGCGCTAGGGTCTGGCCCATGATCCGGGTAGGCGTGTTCGGGGCCGGCGGCCGAATGGGCACCACGGTGTGCCAGGCCGTCGTGGACGATCCCGGCCTGGAACTGGCCGCCGCGGTCGATCCCTTCCACGCCGGTCTGGACCTGCGACAGGTCAACGGCATTGCCGAGCATCTGCAGATGGCGCCTGGTCCCGAGGCATTGCTGGCGGCCAACGTGCAGGTGGCCGTTGATTTCACCCAGGTCGATGCGGCCCGGGAAAACGTGGCCTGGCTGGCCGAGAACGGGATTCACGCCGTGGTCGGTACGACCGGCTTCACCGATGCGGATCTCGATGACTTTCGTGCCGCCTTCACCTCCAGCAACTGTGTCATCGCGCCCAACTTCGCCATCGGCGCCATCCTCATGATGCGCTTCGCCGAGTTGGCCGCCCCCTACTTCGAGACGGCCGAGATCATCGAGCTGCATCACGACCAAAAGGTCGATGCTCCTTCGGGGACGGCCATGCTCACCGCTCAACGCATGGCCGAGGCCTCCGCCGACTGGGCGCCCGACCCGACGGTCGAGGAGGTCGTGCCCGGGGCCCGCGGTGGCAAGGGGCCGGCTCACATCCCCATCCACTCCGTGCGCATGCGGGGGATGGTGGCCCACCAGGAGGTCCTGTTGGGCACCACTGGTCAGACGCTGAGCCTGCGCCACGATACCTATGACCGCTCGTCGTTCATGCCGGGGGTGCTCCTCGCCGTGAGGAAGGTGGCGGAGCACCCAGGCCTCACACTCGGGCTCGATGACCTGCTCGATCTCTGAGGCTCGATTTGGACCGCTCCCGACCTGGATCTGACGCCCCCCGGGGCCGTCGCAGTGCCCCGGCCCCAATGGACCCGCCCGATCCGGGCCGGCGACTGCGGCGGGTGCGGGCTCCGAAACTGCCCGATGCCAGCTCCGAGTTCGTGCTGCGTTCGCATCAGTTCTCCACGCTGATCCTGGAGCTGGCGGCAGCCGTCGTCCTCTTGGTCATCACCGGCGATGCCTTGGCCAGTGACCGTTGGTTGGTGGGCGTGGTGGCGCCAGCTGTGGCGCTCTCGCTAGCCGGCGTTTCGATCTGGGCATACCGCCGCTCGACGGGCACCACCCCGCAGGGATTGGTCATCCGGGGCTGGGGTGATCGGACCATTCCGTGGGCTGACATCGACGGGTTCGAGATTCTCCCCCACCGCACCGGGCGGCGAGACCAGATCGCGGCCCGGGTCGATGACGAACTCGTCTCGTTCCCGCATCCCGACGCCAAGAGCCTCGCCCTGCGACCCCACCAGGCAGGGTCCTGGTATCGCTCGCTTATCGAGCGGATCGAGGCGCGGAGGCCGTCAGTCGGCTGAGGACCGGCGGTGGACCTGGCGGGCGCCGGCCTGGTCGCGAGCGAGGACGATCATGGTGTCGATGTTCACACGGCTCGGGCGGGTGGCGGCGAACGTGATGCACTCGGCCACGTCGTCGGCACTCAGGGGAACCACGCCGTCGTACACCCGGGCAGCGCGCTCGACGTCACCCCCGAAACGCACCAGGCTGAACTCGGTTTCGACCATGCCCGGGTCCACCTCCGTGACCCGCACCGGGCGGCCCAACAGCTCCTGGCGCAGCACGGAGGTCATGGCCCGCTCGGCGAACTTGGCCGCGTTGTACCCCGCCCCGCCCGGGTAGGGCTCATAGGCCGCGATGGAGCCAACCACGATGACATGGCCGTTGCCCGACTCCTCGAGCGAGGGCAGCAGTGCGCGGGTCATGCGCAGCGTGCCCAGCACGTTGGTGTCGTACATCGCTCGCCAGTGGTCGAGGTCCGCTCGTTCGATGGGCTCGAGCCCGAAGGCGCCCCCGGCGTTGTTGACCAGGACCGAGCAGCCGGGGAGCTGGGAGCAGAACCGCTCGACCGACCCGTCGTCGGTCACGTCGAGCGCAATGGCGGTGGCACCGGCCACCTCGGCCACCTCAGCCAGGCGGTCGGGCCGCCGGGCGCCGATGACGACCTCGAACCCCGCATCGGAGAGATGGCGGGCGGTGGCTGCGCCGATCCCTGAGCTGGCACCGGTGACCACCGCGACACGACCTGATCCGTCCATGACGGCACCCTAGGGGAGCGGCTCGTCGGTGACGTCGCCGTCGCGCTGGCCGAGCTCATCCTCGAGCTCGAGCAGCTGTTCGATCTCGCTCGTGCCCGCCCGCCACTCGCGGATGGAGGTGACGGCCACGACGGTGATGGTGAGCGCCAACAGCGGCAGGCGGTACTGGCCCACCAGGTTCACGAACCAGGCGATGGGTGTGGCGAAGATGTCGCCGACGATGCGCAACAACACGAGCCGACCGACGGTGCCGACGACGTCGAGGACGACGAACAGCGCTACCGACATGCCTGCCGCCCCGGCCAGAAGGCAGACGGGGTTGTTGGGCACGGCGGTGACCAACGGCCACCGCGCCTTGTCGAACCACCGCTCCAGGGTGCGCATCAGCTGGCCGAACGTGGGAGTTCGCCGCTCCATCCAGGAGATGGCCGACTCGCCGTACCACCGGCCCAGGATGAAGAAGAACGGGTCGGGGGCCAATAGGCGGAGGAAGCCGACCAGGTAGAAGCTGACGGGGTCGACCCGGTTGGCGACCAGCACGAAGTTGCGGTTGGTGGGGGCTAGGGCGATGAGGAGGAGGGGGTGTTCGGTGACCAGGGTGGGGAAGAAGGCAGTGCCGAGGTTGCTGCACGCCACCAGCACGATGATGGGGGTGATCACCAGCACGGCTCGACGCCGGCTCGGTCGATTCGGTGGGGAGAGCGGGGCGCTGGCCGTCAAGACCGAGAGTCTTCCACGATCGCCGTCCGCCTCCCGGCGCCGACGCCAGGCCCCGAACGCAGTCGGTGGCCTACGATTCGAGCGGTCCATCATTCGACTCTCGGGGGAACCACCATGCAGGGGCTCATGCAGGACCGGCCGCTCACGCTCGACCACTACTTCAATCGGGCGGAGACGATCTTCGCCAAGAAGGAGGTCGTGACCGCCACCGCCACCGGCATCGAGCGGGAGTCCTACGGCGAATGGGCCGCCCGTGCCCGGCGCCTGGGCGGCGCGCTGGACGACCTCGGCATTTCCGCCGACGGCCGGGTGGCCACGTTCGCCTGGAACACCGCCCGCCACCTGGAGCTCTACTTCGCCGCCCCTTGTAGCGGCCGGGTGCTGCACACCCTCAACATCCGGCTCTTCCCCGAGCAGCTGGTCTACATCGCCGGCCACCGCACGACCTA
>DHIQ01000078.1:0-278 GCA_002403895.1 Candidatus Neomicrothrix sp. UBA4742 | reverse complement strand
TCCGGCTCTTCCCCGAGCAGATCACCTACATCGTCAACCATGCCGAGGACGAGGTGATCTTCGTCGACCGTTCGCTGGTGGCGTTGCTGTGGCCCCTGCTCGACACGTTCAAGACGGTGCGCCACATCGTGGTCATGGACGACGGCCGGGGTGAAGTGCCGAGCCCCGACGGTGGCCGAGCGATGTACGACTACGAGGACTTGCTGGCCGCTGCCGACCCCGTGGACTGGCCCCGGCTCGACGAGAACCGGGCGGCGTCGATGTGCTACACGAGCGGC
>DHIQ01000257.1 GCA_002403895.1 Candidatus Neomicrothrix sp. UBA4742 | reverse complement strand
GAGCCTCGTCCCAGCACTGGCGGGCCATGTCGAGTTTGAGTTCGAAGGGGACGGCGTCGCCCTCGGTGCCGACGGGGAAATCCCAACAGGTGCGCCCGGCGCCCTCGAGAGCCTGGATCTCACCCACGAAGATGCCGTGCATCAGCGTGCGCGCCGCCTGAGGAGCATCGTAGTTCTCGGCCTTGAAGCCGCCACCACGCTTGTTGGCCTCGAGGCTGGCCGCGTTGCGGGGATCGAAGATCACGTCCTCGATCCGCATGCGCTCGAAGCGCTCATCGCGGGCCAACTCGGTCACGGGCATGTGACGCTTCATGCCGAACTCCTTGTGGTCTGCGCCACCCCGCCCCGCGTGGATTCGCCCGGGATCGAACTGGCAACGTTGACGAGAGGATAGCCGCGACGGCGCCGACAACAGCGATCGGCCGTGATCCGTGGCGCAGGGATCAGAAAGCGGGAACGGATCAGGTTGATGAATCGGTCGACCCGACACCACGTCGTAAGACCACAACTCGCTACTCACCGCCACCGGCGGGCGCTCGGAACCAGTCTCGGCGAGGACCGGCCGATATCACAGATAGTCCTTCTTGCGCATCCAGACCAGGCTCGGATAGCCCCAGATCGGCGGCAGATAGGCCGTGCACAACCGGCTGGTGAGCGTGGCCGCCACCGCGATCGTGCTGGGGATGCCCGCCGCGGTCATGCCGGCGATGAGGCCACCTTCGATCACCCCCATCCCTCCTGGCACCGGAGCGATCCCCCCGAGCAGCGAGGCGAGCGTGTTGATCACCAACAGCTCGGCCAGCGACAGCGATTCGCCGTAGGCGTGCAGCGAGGCCCCCAACACCATGGCGAACAGAAGCTGGGCGACGACCGCTCCCCCGAAAAGGCGCACCAACTTCCCCGGCTGGGAAGTGAGCTCCCTGAGGTTGGTGCGGGCTGCCTCGACTTGGGGTCGGAGCTTGCGGATGGCCTGGCGGCGGAACCGGGGCACCAGGGTCACCGCGCCGATGGCGGCGAGTCCGAGCGCCAAGCCGATCAACAAGAGCGTGCCGTGCTGGGCTGAGGTCCCACCGCTACTGCTCGATGACGAGCTTGTGCCCCACGTGAAATCACCCCTCGCGATGAAGGCGGCGGTCACGAACAAGATGGCTTGGGTGATCATGGTGGCGATGCTCACCAGCACGCCGGAGCTGACCGCCACGGAGACGGCCAGGCCGCGTCGCTGGAAGTAGCGGATGATGGTGGCGGTGGTGCCGAGCGTTCCGGCCACGAGCCCGGTGAAGGCGTTGGCCAGTTCCAACGCCAGGGTGGGGCCGAACGGCAGCGGGGTAGAGACCGACCCGATGACCGAGAGGGCCTGGGCCACGTTGGTCAACTGGGCCAGCACGAATGCGAGCAGGACCCAGGCCCAGTCCGCCGACTTGAGGGTCGCTCCCAGGTCGTCAATGCCCGAGAACTGCTGGACGATCAGGTAAACACCCACCACCGCGCCGACGCCCATGGCGAAGGCGCCCCACGACACCCGGTGAATGTCCACCAGCGTGGGGAGTTCGGCGCCGATCTCCTCGGCCCCGGTGTCGCGCAGCTCACCCAGAAGCTTCTTGTGATCGTGGAGCCGGGAGCGGTTGGCCCGGTCCAGCGCCGCCGGTTGGAGATGGGCCAGCGCGCCAGCCAGGGCTTCTGCACCCAAAACCCGACCGACCGCGTCCACCGTCGGGAGCGCCCCTACTACCAGCGCAGCGCTGACCATGGCCCCGGCCAGATCGCGGTCGAGCCGGTCGGCGTCGGCTGACACCGAAGCCGACCGGAAATCCCGGAACGCGACCGTGCCGTCATCGCCCACCAGGATCGCGTCGCCGCTGAGACTGCCGTGGGCGATGCCCGCCGAACGCAACCGGGCCAGGCTGGCGAAGAGCGCGTCGAGCACCGCCGGGGTGACGGTGGCGGCATCGAGTTCGACCAACGGCTGCCCCACCGGTGAACGGGTTAGCAAGGCGGCATCGTGCCCGTCGGGGTCGATCCCGGCCCCGATCACGTCAGGGGCCACGGCACCGGCCTGGGCCGCGGCCATGGTGAGGAAGGCCTCGTGCTCGACCTGTTGCAACCGCGACCACGCGAGCGTCGGACCCGAGTCGCGGTACCAGGCGAAGCGCCAGGACTTGGACAGGAATTGGGCATCGGCCGCGTCACGCCCGTATATCGAGACGTCCACTCGCTCGCCGTCGAGCACCCCGGTGAAACGGGCGACCCCCCACACCTGGGGATGGACCGCGACGACGCCGGTCAGGTCATAGCCGAGGTCGTCCACGGCAGCCTCAACCTCGGCGGGCGCGGGTAGCCCGGTCGGCGACCCGAAGACGAGGTGAACCGCGGCGGCGAATCCCCAGCCCATGGCGATGCTGGCCAGGACGGCGAGTGGCAACCCTGTGCCCCGCAACACGGCGGCGAGGGCGGCCAGCAACACGAGGGTGCCGAACAGTCGCCGAGCCGGACGACTCAGGTACGGCATGACGACGACAGCCACGCCCATGGCGGCGGCCAGTTGTATCAACGGGAATTCGAGCGACGACTGGCTCCCCGTGGATGGGACCGGCCGTCCGGCGATCGGCCCCAGCCAGGCACTCAGGGCGAGACCCAGGAGCCAGACGCCGAACCCGGCCGCCGCGGTGTCCCGAGCGAGGGTGAAGCGCCGCGAGACCAGGGCAATGAGGGCGAGGACCACGATCACGCCGGCCGACCCGAGGTACCAGAGGGTCGACGTCAACCAGTGCAGCCCGTTGGGCACCGAGGTGAAATCGGCGGCGACGTCGAGTTCCACTGACGGGCCGGCGGCAATGATCGCCACGATGAGCCCGACGAGCAGCACGGCGAATCCGACCCGCACCGCGTCCGAGGCCCTCCGGCGGGTAGAGCCGTCACCCACCGGGGCCAGCACCAGGGTGCGCCAGCGACTCCGTTGACGGTGACGGTGACGCCCGTGTTGGCGGCGGCCATGGCGCGTGGGGACCTCAGCGTCCACAGGTGGCGCGGTGGTCTCGGACATCCTTCTCATCTGAGCACACCGCCCCTAGCTGGCCTGGCATAGCCGTCGGTCGAAGGGGCTCCTGGAACCATTGCGACATGCACAGGTGGAACACCGTTCGTCAACGAATAGCTTGTCGACCAATGATTCGCAATCAAGCCACTCCCCAGCCGTTTGGGGCGTCAACTGGCCCTCACCGCCAAGGTCGTCCGGGAGTGGTTTGAGGGCGCGCCGTGCTCGAGCGGCTGCGCATCACGTTTCACCGTCCACCGAAGCCACCACTGAAGCCAC
>DHIQ01000166.1 GCA_002403895.1 Candidatus Neomicrothrix sp. UBA4742 | reverse complement strand
GTGTTGCCCGAGAACGTATCCATTGAGCGCCGCCAATTGCTCGACGTGTGGGGCGCCGAGGTCATTCTGTCGCCGGGGGCGGAGGGGTCGAATGGGGCCGTACGACGAGCCCAGGCCTTAGCCGACGAGCACCCCGAGTGGGCCTTCCTCTACCAGTACGCCAACGAAGCAAACCCCCGGGCCCATTATGAGACGACCGCGCCCGAGATCTGGGCGGACTGCCCCGAGATCACCCACTTCGTCGCCGGGCTGGGCACCAGCGGGACGCTCATGGGGGTCGGCACCTTTCTGAAGGAGAAGAACCCCGCCATCCAGATCATCGCCGTCGAGCCCCCACTGGGGGAGAAGGTCGAAGGCCTGCGCAACCTGGACGAGGGCTACATCCCGCCGATCTATGAGAAGTGGGGCGGCCAGCAACTGCTCGACCGCAAGCGCGTCGTCCGGCCCCGCGAATCCATCGAGTGGACTCGCCGGCTGTCCGAGGTCGGGATCTTCTCGGGGATCTCGGCCGGGGCGGCCATGGCGGGCGCGGTGCGGGTGGCCCAGGAGATCGAGTCCGGCACCATCGTGTTCATCGTGTGCGACGGTGGCTGGAAGTACCTCTCCACTGGAGCTTGGACTGACGACATTGACACCGTCGTCGAGCGGGCCGAGAAGATCATCTACTTCTAGATGGCACCCCGCCTGGGCGGGGCGGACCTACCCTGAGTAGTCGTGGACGATCGACCGATCGGGATGTTCGACAGCGGCTTCGGTGGACTCACCGTGGCCCGAGCCCTGATCGACCTCCTCCCCGACGAGGACCTCGTGTATGTCGGCGACACCGGGCGCTATCCCTACGGCTCACGCCCCCTCGACGAGGTGCTTGCCTTCGCCGTCGAGATCACCCGGTATCTGGTCGGTCACCATGACGTGAAGGTCGTGGTGGTGGCGTGCAACACCGCCGCCGCGGCCGCGCTGGCTGAGCTCCAGGCCGAGTTTCCGGTGCCGGTGATCGGGGTCATCGAGCCGGGGGTGCGGGCGCTCGTATCGGCCACCCGCAACGGGCAGGTCGGGGTGATCGGCACGGTGAGCACCATCGGGTCGGGTGCGTACCAGGCCGCCGTCGTCGAGGCGCACGGTGGGGTGAAGCTGTCGTGCGCCGCGTGCCCCGGGTTCGTCGAGTTCGTCGAGCGGGGCGAGATCGACGGCGACGAGGTCCACGTGCTGGCTGAGCGGTTGCTGGCCCCGTTGCAGGACGCCGGCATCGACACGCTCTTGTTGGGCTGCACGCACTATCCCTACCTGGCCCGTACCATCGCCGACGTAATGGGCCGGGACGTGGTGTTGGTGTCCTCGGCCGACGAAACCGCGTTCTCCGTCGCCGCTGAGCTGCGCGACACAGGACTGGCCCGTGCGACCCGCCAGGAGGCGCCGGTCCACCGGTTCCTTTCCTCGGGCGACGTTGCCTGGTTCCGTCAGTTGGGCCGCCAGTTGTTGGGTCCCGAGCTCGATCACACCGAGGCGATCACGTGGGACTGACGCAGGGGTGGGGCTGATCCCACGGTGGGCCTGAGCCTGACCGTTCTGGGCTGCTCCGGCGGCTACCCCGGCCGGGGTGCCTCCTGCAGTGGCTACCTGGTGCAGGGTGGCGGGGTGAACGTGATCGTCGACCTCGGTCCGGGTTCGCTGGCCAATCTCCAGCGGCATCTCGATCTCGGGTCGGTCGATGCGGTCGTCCTCACCCATCGCCACCCCGACCACTGGACCGACCTCACCGGGCTCGAGGTGGCCTGGGCCTACGGTCTCGAACGGACGGGCCTAGACGTGTACGGCACGGCTGAGACCGGGGCACTGGCCGAGGCCCTGACCGGCGGTCTGGCTCCCACCATGGTGTGGCACGATCTGACCGACGGCGACCAGGTCGAGATCGGCGGCCTCCGGCTGCGCTTTGCCCGCACGGTCCACTACGTCGAGACTTTGGCGGTGCGCATCGACGACATCGAGTCGGGGTCGTCGCTGGCCTACTCGGCCGACACCGGGCCGGGATGGTCGTTCGAGTCGTTGGGGCCGGACATCGATCTGGCCCTGTGTGAGGCCACCCATCTGGTGAGTGACGAGTCGAGAGGCATCCTCCATCTGAGCGCCCGCCAGGCCGGTGTCATGGCCCGCTCCGCCGGCGTGTCACGCTTGCTGCTCACCCATCAATGGCCCGAGTACGACCCTGAGCAGTTCCGGATCGAGGGCAGCGAGGCGTTCGGCGCACCCGTCGAGATCGCCATCACCAACGGAAGGTACGACCTGTGAGACCCGATGGCCGCCAACCCGACCAACTCCGCCCGATCACGTTCGAGCGCGACTTCACCACGCAGACCGACGGGTCGATCCTGGTTACGGCCGGTGACACCATCGTGTTGTGCACTGCGTCGGTCGACGAGGGCGTCCCCCGATGGATGAAGGGGAAGGGCAAGGGATGGGTGACGGCTGAGTACTCCATGCTCCCCGGCGCGTCGAACGAGCGCATCCGCCGTGAGGTGACCAAGGGCAGCCCCGGCGGTCGCACCCACGAGATCCAGCGACTCATCGGCCGATCCCTTCGGGCGGTGTGCGACATGGTGCTGCTGGGGGAGCGTCAGATCCTGTTGGACTGCGACGTGCTCCAGGCCGACGGCGGCACCCGCACCGCGTCCATCAACGGGGCGTACCTCGCGTTGCACGATGCCCTCAGCCGACTCGGGCAACGCGGCGAGCTCAAGGAACACCCGCTGACCGAGGCGTGCGCCGCGGTGTCGGTGGGCATCGTGGGTGGCATCCCGCTGTTGGACCTGCCCTATGTGGAGGACTCCACTGCCGAGGTCGACATGAACGTGGTCATGACTGCGTCAGGTCGCTTCATCGAGGTGCAGGGGACGGCTGAGGGCATGGCGTTCACCCGAGGCGAGCTCGACGAGCTCCTGACCCTGGCCCAGTTGGGCATCGGCGAGATCGTTGCCCTGCAGGGCGAACTCGTGGCCCAGCCGCCCAGCCCTCGGCCCCGACCGCAGTCCCAGTCGAGCTGACCTCGCGGTCGTCGCAGTGAGCGTGGAGCCCGTGCGCCTGGTGGTGGCCTCGACCAACCCCGACAAGGCCGCCGAGATCGCGTCCATCCTCGGTCCCGCGTTCGACTTGGTGCCCCGACCGGCCGACCTCCCCGACATCGCTGAGGACGCCGCCACGCTCGAGGGCAACGCCCGCCTCAAAGCCGTAGCCATCTGCCACGCCACCGGTCTG
>DHIQ01000186.1:6037-10385 GCA_002403895.1 Candidatus Neomicrothrix sp. UBA4742 | reverse complement strand
GGAGCGGTTGAGGACGATCAGCACGGCCCCCGCCACGACGAAGGCCACCGGCACGGTCCACAGGGCCAGCGGGAGCGCCCTGCGGGCGGCGAGCGTCGGTTCGGACTCGTTCACGGCACTGCCCATTCTCCCCCTCCACGGCTGGCGTCGCGTTCAGTGAGGCCACCCTGCATACTCCGTCCGTGGGATCGGGACCCTCCTCAGAACCGTCTCGGAGCACAATCACCGACCTCCATCCGTTCGCCCGACGCCCCGTGCTGGGGATCGCGGCCGGCACGATCGCGTTGCTGTTGCTCTTCGCCTCGCGCAACGGATACCACCGCGACGAGTTGTACTTCCTCGCCGCGTCGCACCATCTGTCGTTCGGGTACGTGGATCAGCCCCCGATGGCGGTGGTGGCCGCGTGGCTGGCTCGCGTGGCCCTCGGCAACACGCTTCTCGGCCTGCGGCTGATCCCCGCCCTCCTGGATGGCGTCGTCGTGGCGCTCACAGGTGCGATCGCCCGCGAGCTCGGGGGCCGGCGGTTCGCGCAAGCGTTCGCGGCGCTCTGCGTGGGGCTCGGCGGGTTCTT
Organism: Candidatus Neomicrothrix sp. UBA4742; assembly: GCA_002403895.1. GTDB lineage: Bacteria > Actinomycetota > Acidimicrobiia > Acidimicrobiales > Acidimicrobilacustridaceae > UBA4742. Next base: position 9,814 of record DHIQ01000186.1, on the reverse strand, counting down.
GGTCATCGCGCATGTCGAGGGGCCGACGATCTTCGACGCCGTGGACTGGGCGCTCACGTCGTTCCTGATCATCCGGATCCTTCGCACCGGGAACGCGCGGCTCTGGCTCGCAGTGGGCGCGGTCGTCGCCGTGGGACTGGAGTCCAAGGAGACGATCTTGCTTCTGCTCGCGACGCTCGCGATCGGCCTCGTCGTCAACCGGCAAGCCTCGATCTTCCGGAGCAGCTGGTTGTGGGCAGGCGTCGGGCTCGCGGTCGCCGGATGGGCCCCGAACCTCGCGTGGCAGGCGATCCATCACTGGCCCGCACGCGAGATGGACGCGAACCTCCGCGCCGAGCACTCCGGGCTGGGCTTCGCGCTCACCTATCCGTTCATCACGCTGCTCGCGCTCCAGCCGCTCGTCGCGCCGGTGTGGATGGCTGGGTGGTGGGCGCTTTGGACCAGGATCGAGATGCGGCCGTTCCGTGCGTTCGCGACCTCCTTCGCGATCGCCTTCGTGTTGCTGTGGATCGTCATCCCGGACCGCTTCTACTACCTCGCTCCGGGCTACCCGGTGTTGTTCGCGGCAGGGGCCATCGTCACCCAGGAGGTGGTCGACGGCGAACGAGGCTTCTTCCGTCGCGTGCCCCACCGCAGGTTCTTCTGGCGATCCCGACACGCGGCGGTGGCGATCGCGTGCCTCGGCGGTGTGCTGATCCTTCCGCTGGCGCTTCCCGTGCTCCCTCCGGCGGCACTCGCGAAGGTGCCGCTGCAGGCGATCAACTACAACCTGGGCGAGGAGATCGGCTGGCAGACCCTCACCGACCAGGTGGCCGGCGTGTGGAAAGCTCTGCCTCCTTCCGAGCGAGCTTCGAGCGTGATCGTCACCGAGAACTACGGCGAGGCCGGTGCGATCGACCTGTTCGGCCCGACACGCGGGCTCCCGCAGGCATACAGCGGCCACAACTCGTTCTGGTGGTGGGGCCCACCGTCGCCAGCGACCGGAGCCGCGATCGCTGTTGGCTTCGATCGGGCAGCGTTGACCCCGTACTTCACGTCGGTGTCCCTGGCCGACCGGATCCACAACGCGTACGGCGTGACCAACGACGAGGAAGGCGCCCCGATTTGGATCTGCACGAGGCAGCTGGCATCGTGGTCGGCGATCTGGTTGGCCTTCCGTCACTACGGCTGAACGGTCCGAACAACGCTCGCTCGGACTTGTAGCGGGATCCTACGTTTCACCTTCACGGCCTGGGTGATGATCGGAGTCGAGCTCCTGTGCCGGACCCTTGGGGCGTCACCGTCGACCTACTACGCGAGAAGGAACCGCCCGCCATCTGCTCGGGCGATCACCGACGCCGCGCTCCAGCCCCAGGAACAAGCGTCGCCCCGCCAACCTCCACGCCCACCCCGACCGGCGTGGTCTCGCCGCTCACCTGTCTGGACGCGACCATGTCCACCACCGTGGTCTCCTCCCAGGGCGCCGCCGGGACCATCCGGTGGGTGCTGCGCTCGACGAACACCTCCGGCCACGCCTGCCGCTCGCAGGGGTACCCGGGCATGGACTTCCATGCCTCCACCGGCTGGTTGAACGTCCAGGTCCACCGAGGAGGCTTCCCCGACATCGGCGGGACGCCCCAGCCGCAGGTGGTGGGCGCTGGGCAGTCGGTGTACTTCGTGGCCTACTGGTCGGACGTCCCGACCAGCGCCGGCCCCTGCGCGCAGTTCGACAAGGTGAAGGTCACGCTGCCGAACAACTTCGTCTCGCTCCAGATCTCGGGGACCGGCTGCTTGACCCCGTCCTCGGTGGACGTGGGACCAGTGAGCACGACGGCGCCCAGTCCCTAGCTTCATTGTGAAGATTCCCCTGCGTTGCCGCTCTCAGGCTGCGATCGAGTTTCTGGACCCGACGGGCTTCATCTCACGGTGCCATCGGGCCGGCGGAGCATCGACCGCACGGGTCTAACCGCCCGCCTTCGACGGCGAGACGTCCTGGGCGGTCTGATCCATGAGTACCGGTGGGCGGCGTGAACGCGATCCGGGTAATTGAACCCTTCACCCGACGGATCGATCTTCCCGCATCACGGGATCTCCGGCTGACCGGGGGTTCCTACGGCAGCGGGTCCCGGCCGGCCGCCTGGTCTCGAAGGTAGGCGAGGACGCACGGGTCGATCCGTCCCCGTCCGGCCCACCGTTCCTCGAGGTTCTCCCACCCGAGGTGATCCTCGAGCGCCTGCCACACGTCCTGGCCGGAGGTGAGCTTCCCGCGCACCTTCAGGATCTCCGCGATCTCCGCCTCCAACGCAGGGTCGGCGGTGATCAGTTCGCCCTGCCGAGAATGGTCGAAGTAGAGCTGGTGCAGCGCCAGGAGATGGCTGAGCTCTTCGATGGGTTCGTCATCATGGTCCACCCGGAGGTCGATGTACCGGTCGAACGTGCCCCCATAGCTCCCGCCCGGCTTGTGGATGAGGATGGCCGCCGCCTCCTGGCCACGGCGGTCCCCGCCCTCCCGCTGGGCGGCCCGGAGCGCCGACAGCATTCGGTCGGCCAGCGGCTGCCCCGCGGTGGCATCGAACGCTTCGGCCATGGCGGGCACCACGCGGTCCGAGGCCAGGATGTTGCCTTGGCAAGCGAAGTTCGGCCCGGTCACGGAGGCGGCGTGCTCGAAGCACCCCGGGCCGGTGTACGAGGCCGACCGCCCTCGCGCGTCCACCACCCCGAGCTGTCGCTCGTCCCGCCGCTCGTCGGCGCCCAGGAGCCGGTCCAACACCGCCTGCGGCTCCAAGCCCTCTGCCAGGAGGTCCAGGCCTCGCGGCCCGAACGTGATCTCGGCGAAGGCCTGCGTGGCGACCGCCCCGACCCCGGCCCTGGCCCAGGGGACGACGGCGCCCACCGCCAGGAACTTCGATTGGGTGGCAACTCCCACCTCTTCCGTGGAGGGGTCCGCCGCGGCGATCGAGAACGTCATGCGTACCTCACCCTCGGGTCCAGGAACGCATACAGCACGTCCACCACCAGGTTCGCCACCACGATGAACAACGCTGCCAGCACGGTGACGCCCATCACCGCGGGGAAGTCGTTCGTGAACAACGCCTGGATGCCGAATTGCCCCACACCCTGGAGGTTGAAGACCTGTTCGACGATGATGGCCCCGCCCAGCAAGTAGCCGAGGTCGATGCCGAACAGCGTGACGATCGGGGTGATGGCCACCCGGACCGCGTGGCGCATGATGACGCGGCGTTCGGGGAGGCCCTTGGCCCTGGCCGTCCGCACGAAGTCTTCGTGGAACGTCTCGATGAGGCTGCTCCGGAGGATCCGTGAGTAGAACGCGGCATACGTGAGGGCCAGGGTGATCCAGGGCAAGATGAACCTGCCGTGCACCGCGGCGCTGAGGGGCGACTCCCCGATGGGGATCCCGCTTCCCGGCGCGATCTTCAGCTTGAACCAGAAGACGTACAGCAGGACGTAGGCCAACCAGAACACCGGAGCCGAGACGCCGAACAGCGCGAACAGCATCGCGCCCCGGTCGGCCGCCGAGCGGGGCTTGATGGCCGAGATGATCCCGATCGGCAGCCCGATGAGCAGCCAGATGATCCCGGCTCCCACAGCTAACGTCAGCGTGATCGGAAGGCGACTGAAGATCTCGGTCCTGACCGGCTCGAAGTTCGACCAGGAGAAGTACACCTGGCGGTTCAGGAACCAGCCCGGCCAGGGGACGAGTCCCTTGGCGAAGCGGGCGTACTGCACGATGACCGGCCGGTCCAGGCCGATGGCGTGCTCGGCCGCCCTGATCGTCTG
>DHIQ01000186.1:0-5796 GCA_002403895.1 Candidatus Neomicrothrix sp. UBA4742 | reverse complement strand
TGGATCACTTCTTCAGGGCCACCAGCGCGAGGGAGATCCATCCCGTCGAGGCGTCCAGGTGGTAGTTCTGCACGCGCGTCGACGTGAGCACCACCTCGTTGGCGTTGATCCACGGGATCCAGGGCACCGTGGTCTCCATGAGCGTCTTGTCGACGTTCGCGTAGCACTGGAGCCGGCCCTGGCCCGACGTCGGGGTGCACGCGTTCAGCTGGTCGTCCATGTTCGGGGCCGCGGTCGCCCCGGACGGGTAGCCCCATTTCTTGAGCTGGTCCGGCGTCGCCCCGAGCTCCGAGTCGTCGCAGCACGACGGTGTGAGGCTGGCCGAGCTGAACAACCCGGTCACGTAGCCCGCCGGATCGTTGAAGTCGGCATACCAGCCCTCACTCGGGCAGATCGGGGCCAGGCTCGTCGCCGTTTCGCACTTCGTGTACATCGTGGTGGTCTGGAACGGCTGGATCCTCACCGTGATCCCGATGCTGGCCAGGTTCTGCTGGAACAGCGCGGCCAGCTTGGGATTCGGGTCCGCGGCATCGATGACCATGGTGACGTCCTTGCACTGCGGCGCGTCGCACATCCCGTCGTGGTTCGTGTCGTACTTCGACTGCATCATCTCGGCCTTGGCCTTGGCGACGGACCCGCCGTTGCCGGGGGTCGAGTAGGGGTTGTACCCCTGTTCGTTCGGCAGCATCGTGTTCGGGATGTCGTGGGTGGCCACGGTCCCCTTGATCGAACCGCCGAACAGCCGGATCAGCCCGGCCTTGTCGGTCACCCAGTTCGCCGCCTTGCGGACGTGGACGTCGTCGAAGGGCGGGAACGCGGTGTTCAGGTTGATGTAGTACTCACCGAACGTCGGGTCCGAGTGGATGAACCCTTTCAGATCCGGGTTCGTCTCGAAGGCCTGGATGCCCTGGGCGTTCGCTTGCTGGTCCATGGTGTCCAGCTCGCCGCTCTGGATCTTGTTCTCCAGGTCCGGGACCGTTGCCCCGACCGTGGCCTGGATCTGATCGACGTAGGCCTTGCGGTACGGGTCGGTCGAGGCGTCCCAGGAGGGGTTGCGGACCAGCACGTAGGACTTGCCGGCCTGATAGCCGGACGGCGCCTTCTGCTGAGCGGCGGGCTTCGAGTAGTCGAGCTGGTCGGCGCCCTGCCACATGTAGGGGCCGGTCGAGGACAGGAACTGCGCGAACTCGGGCCCGTGGCCGGTGGCGATGCCGATCGGCGCGTTCGGGTCCGCCGGTGAGGGCGGGATCGGCGAGGCGGCTGGCAGGGTCCAGATGAAGGGGAAGTACCCGAGCGGGCTGTTCAGCTTCACCACGAGCGTGGTGGGGTCCGGCGTCGACAGTCCGCTGATCGTCTTCGCCTTCCCGTTCTCCACGTCGCTGAACCCGGCGATGTCGTCGTAGTAGAAGGGGTAGGACGCGGTGGTCGCAGATGTGGCCTCCCGGAGCAGGGCCCGAACGAAGTCGGCCGACGTGACCGTTACGTTCTGTAGCGGCGGCGCGTACTTGATGCCCTGGCGAAGCGTGAACGTCCAGGTCAAGCCGTCGGTCGAGCTCTGGGGGAGGGCGCTGGCGAGATCGGGTACGACCGTGTTCCCGCCCTCGTTCGGGCCCTTCAGGTTGTAGCTGAGGAGCGTTCGAGTCAGGCAGCAGTGCAGGAACTCCCACCCGATCGTGTAGTACTCGCGCGCGGGGTCGGCGCCCTCATGGAAGTCGGAGTTCATCCCGATGTTCAACGTCCCGCCGCGCTGGAAGGTCGTGGTGCCCGCGCTCGAGCCGTTCGGGCTCGGCGTGTTGTTGTTGGTGGTGCCCGAGCTGCTACATGCGGCCATGGCGACGACGAGCGCCGCCGCTACCGCGATCAGCTTGTATCGGCTCATCCGGAAACCTCCATGGCTGTATCTGCCCTGGTCCCTGTGGTTGCCCGATCCCTTCGCGGTCTCCTCAACCATCTCCTTTCACGTCGACGGCCGCGCACCCTGCTCGCGGCGCGTGGGTCCAGTGCATCGCGGAGCCCGTCGCCGAGCAGGTTGAACGCGAGCGTGGTGGCGAACAGGAACACCCCGGGGAAGACCATCATCCACCAGGCTATGGTGAAGATCGAACCCGCGTCGGAGAGCATCTTGCCCCAGGACGGGGTGGTGGCCGGGACGCCGATCCCCAAGAACGACAGCGCAGCTTCGAACAGGATGTTGTTCGGGATGATCAGCGTGGTGAACACGAGCACCGGCGCGAACACGTTCGGGAGGATCTCCCGGACCATGATCCGCACGTTGCCGGCGCCGGCCGCCTGAGCGGCCTCGACGAACTCCTTCTCCCGAAGGCGAAGCACCTCGCCCCGCACCAGCCGGGCGATGTAGGGCCAGTTGAACAGCCCGATCACATAGCTCACCAGGAGCAGGCCCGGCTTGATCAGGCCGCCCAGGCACCCCCTGCTCGAGAGGCCGCACCCGGCCACGAGCCCGAGCGCCAGGAGCAGCACCGGGAGCGACATGACCACGTCGGTCAGCCGGGACAGGGCCGTGTCGATCTTCCCCCGATAGAACCCGGAGACGAGCCCGATGGTCACGCCGATGACCAGGGAGATGCCGGTGGCGAAGAAGGCCACGATGAGGGAGGTTCGAGCTCCGTAGAGCACCCGAACGAACAGGTCCCTGCCCGTGTCGTCGACGCCGAACCAGAACCGGCCGTTCGGCCCGGTGGGGAGCCCGAACCGATTGAGCCGGTCGAGGAAGAGCTGGTTGGGGCCGTGGTGCGTCAGGACATTCGCGATGGCGGGAGCGAAGACGGCAACCAGCGTCATCACCGCGATGAACAGGAGGCTGACGAGGGCCAGCCGGTCCTTGCGGAACTCGCGCCAGAAGATCTCCCGCGGGGTGCGCGACGTGACTTCTGCGGCGGAGACGGGAACGAGCGGATCTCCCGGCTGAACGGCCATCTCGGTCGCGCTCCGCAACCCGGCTCCTCCGCTCGTTTCCTCGTCGATCCCGACGGTCGTTCGCGAGCAGCATCCCCCGATGAGCGAGCCGACTCCCACTCCACGTCCCGATCCGAACCGGGGCGCGAGCAGGATACCCGGAATGGGCCCGGCGCGATCTCCTCGTTACCAGGTATACGGCCGGAGCGGCAATCTGGGGCTGAGAGCCGGGGGGGACGCGCCTAGACTGCATCGCAGATTGAGGACCTGTTCGAACTGCGGCAGCTCGAACCCCGCCGACGCCCGATTCTGCTTCCACTGCGGCCTGCCCCTGGCGGACACGTGTCCGAGCTGCGGCGCCGACCTCGTGCCGGGAGCCCGCTTCTGTGCCTCCTGCGGCACCCCACTCTCCCCGCCGGACGACGGCCCGGCGGAACGCAAGCTGGTGACGATGCTGTTCGCCGACGTGACCGGATCCACCGGCCTTGGAGAGCACCTGGATCCCGAGCATCTCGGGGACGTCCTGAGCGCCTTCTTCGCGGCCAGCGGCGGGAGCTCGAGGCGGGGACGGCCGCGACCCAGGCCCGATGAATACTTCCCCGGGCCGAACGGCGTCGACTCCGCTCGGCTCATCGAGGGCGAGCCGAACCCTCGGACCAGGGGTCCGCTGTTCGTCGAGGTCGTCACCGACACCCTCACCTCCGTCCAGCGCTGAGCTCAGCCTTCGCCGGGTACCGGTTCCCGCCGGAAGTGATCACCTTGGCGGTTCGCTGGTACCTGCGGTTCGCCTCTCCTACCGAGACGTGGAGGAGCTCCTCGCCGAACGTGGCATCGAGGTCGACCACGTCACGGTGTACCGATGGGTCCAGCGGTTCGCCCCGGAGTTCATCGAAGCGGCCCGGGCCCGACAGCACGTCATCGGGGATCGCTGGCACGTCGATGAGACCTACGTCAAGGTCGGAGGGACGTGGCGCTACCTGTTCCGGGCCATCGACCAGTTCGGCCAGGTCATCGACGTGTATCTCTCACCTCGCCGCAACACCGAGGCAGCACGCCGGTTCTTCGGGCAGGCGATCGATCGCACCCGGATCTCACCTGTGGAGGTCACCGGCGTTGACGACCGGCTTCCTGGCGTTCGACACTGATCGAGGTCGGCTCTAAGATGCCCCGCGCGCCCTGAGAACCGTTCGAGGGAGGTACTGATGTTTCGCCGTTCGCTACGGTCGGTCCTGGTTTCCTCGCCGGTGCTGCTCCTGATCGCGCTGCTGCCGGCAACGGCCTTGCCCGCGCATGCATCGAGCAGCTCCACGCCGCCGAACTTCGATGCGAGCGCACGGCCTGGCAACGAGGCGGAGGACGCGATCGCCATCAACCCGACGAACCCGCACAACATCGTCGCGATGGCGACGCTCTCCGACGCGCCAGCCGGCCTCGCGGTCGACGTGACGTTCGACGGTGGCGTGACGTGGAACCGCAGGGTCATCGGCAGAGGGGGGGGTCAACTCGGGGACATCTGCTGCGACGAGCAGCTCTCGTGGGATCACTTCGGGAACCTGTGGATGACCTACCTGCACAACGTCAATCCCGACACGGTCGTGGCGCTGTCCACCGACGGAGGCCTGAGCTTCACGAAGGTGGCGAGCGTGGCGCCGACGACGCCCACGGGGAGCAAGTCGCCGAAGAATGCGCAGCCGAAGGCGGCACGCACGGGAGGCAACCACTACGCGGACCAGCCGTCGATCTCGACGGGCCCGAACAGCGTGTGGGTGAGCTACACGAGCTTCCCCTCGACGGTCATCCAGGCGTTCGGAGCGCCGGTGACCGGCCTCGGGCAGTACGGCGCGTTCACGAAGCCCCAAAGCGTCCCGACGTCGGACGGGCGAGGCGACTACGGCGACACCGCCGTCGGGCCGAACGGTCAGGTCATGGTGATCTACCAGGACACGACCGGAGGGCAAGGCGGATCACACATCTACACCGCCGTCGATCCGGACGGCCTCGGCCCGGCCGGCTTCATCAGCCCGCAGCTGCTCGCGCACAGCCGGGTCGGCGGGTTCGACTACATCCCAGCGCAGCCGGATCGTTCCGTCGACGCCGAGGCCAACCTGGCGTGGGATCGCAGCGGCGGCCCTCACACCGGCCGCGTCTACGCTATCTGGACCCAGGAGGTCAAGAACGAGAGCGACAACATGGACGTCATGCTCCAGTACTCCGACGACGACGGAGCCACATGGACGCCGGCAGTGAGGCTCAACGACGACCACACCCAGAACAGCCAGTTCAATCCGGCCATCGCCCTCGACCAGACGTCCGGTGACGTCGCCGTGTCCTGGTATGACGCCCGAAACGACTTCGGTAACCGCGGCTCGGGCGACACCGACGGCATCCCGAATGATGACGTCCAGATTTGGGCGACGTACTCGACGGACGGCGGCGCGAGCTTCCTTCCGAACTTCCGGGTGAGCGCGGGGACGTCGAACGCGAGCGACGCCGGCGACTACTTCGATTTCGGTGACTACACGCATGCCGCGTTCCAGTCCGGGCTCTTCTACCCGGCGTGGTCCGACAACTCGAACAGCATGGGAACCAATCCGGATGGCAGGCTCCACCAACTGGACCTCTACACCGCGAAGGTCGTCGTCGGATAGAGCCCCGGTGAACGTCTTGAGGCTCCGGCCTGTGGGGCCGGCACCGCCCGCGCTCGCCTTTGCAGGCATGGGGGGGGTACGATCCGCGCACCGGGTCAGGCGCTACCGCTGGGCCCACGACGCCGAGGAGGCACCATGCCCACCGTGATCGGTCATCACGATGTGAAGGACAGCAAGCATTGGCTTGCCTCGCCGAAGCGCGAAGAGTTCTTCGGACCCCTCGGCGTCACCA
>DHIQ01000204.1:6195-6315 GCA_002403895.1 Candidatus Neomicrothrix sp. UBA4742 | reverse complement strand
CAAGACTCCTTGGTGCCCTCCAGAACAGTATTTTACCTTGTCAAAGCCACATTCACTAGGCACGATGCACTGATCGGAGAACCTGTCATTTCAGGATCAACTCCTCTCTCGCGCATGAAC
>DHIQ01000204.1:1515-6094 GCA_002403895.1 Candidatus Neomicrothrix sp. UBA4742 | reverse complement strand
GAACCGCTTCCCCACTAGGGGAAACGCGTTCTCGGGGAAGAAGTTGGCCCCCATACCGTGCCCAGTACGTGCCCAATCCCTCTCTTCTACGTGGCAACTGAGGCTCGTCCAGCGGATCCCGGGAACGCTGAGCCACGTTCTCGGTGTGTTCGAGAACTGGGAGCAAGCCGGTTTCGGTGTCGATGGTCTCGGAGGTTCCGGGAAGGTTCAACTCCTCTCTCGCGCATGAACAGAATGGGGCACTGACTAGGGTAAATAGTCAGGGCCACTGCCGTTCTCGGGGGTTTGCACTTCTATGAGCCGAACAGCCCCTGGGTGCTCAAGGGCGGAACCGCCGTCCTCGCCCGCGTGCACCATGCCAGGACCACGAAGGATGTGGACCTCTACCACCAGGCGAGCAGTCTCGATGCGGCCCTCGAACCATGCTGGCGGCGTCGCAGTGATTCGCCGACACTCGCAAGGTCCGCCGCCCCTCCTGGAGCGCCGCCGCACCCTGACCGGTGTCCGAGCCTCTCGTCGAGGAGTTCGTCGAGGCGCTCCGGCGCCGCGGCGCCACGTCAGAACTGGCGTGTTCGGGGCAATGATGCGGGTGTCGTTGGTCATCGAGGGCACGGTGACGCTAGTCCTCGACAGCTGAGGCGCCGACCGGCAATAAGGTCACGATCGCGCAATACCCCTGGACAAGCCAGGTCCTTGTATCGATAATATCGATACAAGGACCAAACGACAAAGTAGTCGCAAGGGGGGATTTGGATGTTGCTACAGCGCGGTGGACTCGCGCGGGATCAGCTCGCACTGCACGACGCGCAGTCGTCCCGGCCCGTCGAAGCCGCCCATGCGCTCGACGAGCATCGCGACCGCGGTGGCGACCAGCTCATCCTTGTCGGGCCGGACCGTGGTCAGGGTCGGGGAAGCGAACTGCGACAGCTCGATGTCATCGAAGCCCACGACGGGAACCTGGTCAGGCACCCGGCAGCCTCGGTCGGCCAGCCCCCGCATCAGGCCCAGAGCGACCGAGTCGGTGACGCAGACCGCCCCGTCGGCGCCCGCCGCCAGGACCTGGGCGGCGGCGGCGTGGCCGCCGGGAGCGTCGCTCATCGTCGGCAACACGAGCGCGGGGTCGAAGGCGACCCCGGCGTGCCGCAGCGCCTGCGCATAGCCGCGGGTGCGGCTGACCTGCATGTCCGTCTCCTCGCCGAGGCTGCCGCCCACGAACGCCACGCGGGTCCGGCCCAGCCCCAGCAGGTGTCGGGTGGCGAGTGCCAAGCCGGCCTTGTTCGCGATGCCGACGTGGTCGACGGAGAGGTCGTCCATGCTCTCGCCCAGCACCACGACCGGGTAGCCCTGAGGCAGGGTTCCCGGCGGAACGCGGTGCAGGGAGCTGGTGCTGATCAGGAGGCCGTCATACGAGAGCGGCGACCGCAGCCATGCCTCGGTCTCGCTCTCCGAGCGGCCACGGGTCTCTTCTATGGCCACCCGGTACCCGTACTGCTGGAGGACATCGGACACGCCTCGCGCGAGCTCGGCGGTGTACGGCATGTGGATGTTGCTGACCGCCAGGCCGATCACGCCAGTCCGACCGCGACGAAGCGCCCGCGCGGTGGAGTTCGGCCGGTAGTCGACCGCGGCCATCGCAGCCTCGACCTTGGCACGCGTCTCGGCCCTCACGTGATGGTGCCCGTTCATGACGTGCGACACCGTCATCTTCGAGACACCGGCAAGCTTCGCGACGTCGGCCATGGTCGGATACACGCTCCCAAGTATAGGTTTTGGCGCCCTCCCGCGGAGCCCGCACACGGTCGCCCCCCAACCCATCGATAGGAGCCATGTCATGAAGCCCATCTCGGCAGTAATGAACGTCGACCTGCCAGGTCCCACCGTCAGCCGGCATGTGTACGGCCACTTCGCCGAGCACCTAGGCCACTGCATCTACGGCGGGATCTTCGTCGGCGAGGACTCGCCGATCCCCAACGTCCGTGGCATGCGCACGGACATCGTGCAAGCGCTGAAGGCGATCAACATCCCCAACCTCCGCTGGCCGGGCGGCTGCTTCGCCGACGAGTACCACTGGAAGGACGGCATCGGCCCGCGTGACCAGAGGCCATCGATGGTCAACACCCACTGGGGCAACGTCGTCGAGGACAACAGCTTCGGCACGCACGAGTTCATGGATCTGTGCGAGCAGCTCGGAACCGAGCCGTACATCAGCGGCAACGTCGGCTCCGGCACGGTCCAGGAGATGGCCGACTGGGTCGAGTACCTGACCCGAGGCGGCAACGCCCCGATGTCACGGCTACGCCGTGAGAACGGCCGGGACGAGCCGTGGAAGGTGAAGTACTGGGGCATCGGCAACGAGACCTGGGGCTGCGGCGGAAACATGCGCGCGGAGTACTCCGCCGACCTGATCCGGCAGTACTCCACCTACTCCCGCAACCACGACGGCAACGTGCTGTTCAAGATCGCCTCCGGCGCCCGCGACGACGACTACTCCTGGACCCAGGCTCTCATGAGCACGATGGGCGACCTCGGGTGCGGGTGCCGCCCGAAGAAGCACTTCGACGCTGTGTCGTTCCACTACTACACGGGCCATTCGGACCGCCACAAGGGCAGCGCCACGCAGTTCAGCGCCGACGACTACTGGGACTCCCTGGCCAGTGCCTGGCGCGTGGACGAGCTGCTCACGCGTCACTCCAACGTGATGGACGTCTACGACCCGACCGGCCGCATCGGGCTCGTGCTCGACGAGTGGGGGACATGGTGGGACGTCGAGCCCGGAACCAACCCCCGCTTCCTCTTCCAGCAGAACGCCCTGCGGGACGCGCTCATCGCCAGCCTGCACTTCGACGCCTTCCACCGCCACGCGAACCGCCTGGTGATGGCGAACATCGCGCAGACGATCAACGTGCTGCAGGCGATGATCCTGACGATCGACGACGTCATGGTGAAGACACCCACCTACCACGTGTTCGAGATGAACAAGGGCCACCATGACGCGACCCTCGTCGACCTCGCGTGGACGACGGACATCCCGACCCACGAGTGGGACGGCCACACCGTCCCCACGGTCAGCGCCTCTGCGACGACCAAGGACGGCCGGGTGCTCGTGTCGCTCACCAACCTCGATCCCGATGCGGGCGTCACCCTCTCGTTCCAGCTTCGGGGCGGAGACGTGGCGCTCGAAGGAGCCCGGATCCTCACGGCCGACTCGCTCCAAAGCCATAACACCGCGACCGCGCTCGACGCGGTGGCACCCCAGGACTTCGACGGCGCCCGCCTGAGCGACGGCCTCCTCGAGGTCTCCCTGCCCGCCCACTCGTTCGCCACCGTCTCGCTGACGCTGGCCTGACCCACCACGCATCCCAATTCAGCATCGCATCTAGGAGGAACAATGAAAGAGCAGATCGAGAAGCTCGTCAGCACCCGGCGCCGCTTCCTCGTCGAAGCGGCTGTGTTCGGGGCCGTGACCGCCGGCGGACTGGCCGCCTGCAGTACATCGCCGAACGGTTCCGGTGGGTCCTCCGCGCCGCCCGGGGTGGACCCGAACGGCCCAGCCGGCACCAAGGAGATCTCCCCCGGAGTGCCGCGCAACCAGTGCCTCATCCTGGAGAACCCGACCGGGCGGGTGAACCCGCCGGACGACTTCAACCGTTGGCGTCCCGGCCAGAACGCGTCGTCGACGGGTCTGCAGCAGATCGCGCTGGACGCCCTGTGGTACATCGACCCGGATAAGGGTGTCAACGGGGTGGTGTGGGACAACGCTTGCGCCGCCGAGAAGCCGATCTACAACCAGGACTTCACCCAGATGACGGTGAAGCTCCGCAAGGGCCTGATGTGGAGCGACGGTGTCGAGTTCACCGCCGAGGACCTGTACTACACGGTCGACGTGCAGATGAAGAACGACGGCTGGAACTACACCGGCCAGTTCCGTACGCACGTAAAAAGCATGGAGATGCCCGACAAGTACACGGTCGTCTTCAACCTCAACGCGCCGAACTCCCGCTTCCACGCCTACTTCACCGTACGGTGGGCGGCCTGCTGGATGATGCCGAAGCACGTGTTCGAGAAGCAGCCCGACCCGAAGGCCTACAAGTTCAACCCGCCGGTCAGCCTCAGCGCCTACACGCTGAAGTCGTTCGACCCGAACGGCAACTGGTACCTGTGGGAGAAGCGCCCCGACTGGCAGAAGACGTCGATGGCCCTCATCGGTGAGCCCGGCCCGAAGTGGGCCATGTACATCGCGCCCGGCCCGCCCGACAAGCGCGTCATCGCCCAGACCCAGCACGAGCTCGACGTCATCCACGACATCACCCCGGAGGGCCGCATCACGTTGGCGAAGCAGCTGCCGACCACGTCGGTCGGCTGGTTCGAGTCGTTCCCGTGGGCACATCCGGACCCCACCCTGCCGGCGATCATCTTCAACAACGAGAAGCCCGGCCTCGACAAGCAGGAGGTGCGTTGGGCGCTCACGCTGGCCATCGACGTGGTGCGGGTATCGATGGCCTCGTACCGCGGCGCGGCGATGCTCTCGCCGATCCACGTGCCGCCCACCGGCATGTACCCGCAGTACTACCACGACCCG
>DHIQ01000204.1:610-1382 GCA_002403895.1 Candidatus Neomicrothrix sp. UBA4742 | reverse complement strand
GACCTACCGCATCGCCGACGAGGCGCGCAAGTCGCTCGGCGACCTCGTGTCCACCGACAAGACCGAGATCCGCAAGTCGCTCGGGATGGGCTGGTGGAAGTACGACGTGAAGGCTGCCGAGAAGCTCATGAACAAGGCCGGCATGAAGAAGGTCGACGGCAAGTGGGCCCTGCCGGACGGTTCTGCCTGGAAGGTGCCGCTGATGAGCGTCGGCGAGGCGAACCCGACGATGAACCGGCTCGCCAGCATGGTCGTCGAGTGCTGGAAGGCGTTCGGCGTCGACACAACCCAAGACGTGCGCGACAACGCGGCCGAACTGATGGCCCTGGGCGACTACATGGCGAACACCGGCTGGACGATCGAGACGTGGGGCGGTCACCCGGACCTGTTCTACTTCCTGTCGTCGTGGCACTCAAAGCTCTACCAGCCGACCGGCAAGCGCACGGCCGGCTCGAACCACATGAGGTGGAAGGACCCCGAGCTCGACCGCATCATCGACGCGATCCAGAATCTGGGCTTCGACGACCCCAAGTGCATCGAGCTCGGCAAGGACTTCATCAAGCTGGCCGCGACCGAGATGCCGATCACGCCGGTCATGTCCTACAACGTATTCACGGTCTGTGACACGACGTACTTCGACGGCTACCCTACGTCGAAGAACCCCTACACCGACCCGGTCCCGAACTGGGGCAATACGAAGTACATGTACACCCAGGTTAAGCCGAAGGTGAAGGGCTGAGATCCGCTGGCGGCCGGGCACCTGACCGGGTGC
>DHIQ01000204.1:0-374 GCA_002403895.1 Candidatus Neomicrothrix sp. UBA4742 | reverse complement strand
CACCTGACCGGGTGCCCGGCCGCCGCCCGGGCTGTCCGCCGATGACGGCGCGACGGCCATGACTTCCGAGAGGATGAGGAGGCGAAGTCGATGAAGAAGTTCCTGCTGCGGTACCTGATCCCGCGGATCGTGCAGTACTTAACGGTGATCTTCGTCGGGGTGACGGTGACGTTCATCATCCCCCGCCTGGCGCCGAGCAACCCCGTGGAGCAGCAGATCGCTCAGATCACGTCGTCGGGCTCGGTCGACCCGGAGGGGATTGAGCACCTCCGGAAGTCGCTAACGGATCTCTACGGCCTGACCGGCAGCCCGTGGGGGCAGTACGTCACCTTCTGGGGGAGGCTGCTGCGCGGTGACCTGGGCCCGTCGCTGGC
>DHIQ01000210.1 GCA_002403895.1 Candidatus Neomicrothrix sp. UBA4742 | reverse complement strand
GTGAACGCCACGTGGCTGAGGGCGTCCCCCGTGAACACCTGTCCGCGCAGGACGACGAAGTAGCCGACGAGCCCGCACGACGCGGCGATGCCCGTGCCCGCCAGGAAGGCGTGGCGCAAGAACGGGTGCGACAGGATCGAGGTGATCGATCCGGCCATGGCCACGAGCGTGCTCACCCCGGGACCTCACTGGCTATGACCGGCCGGGTCGAGCGGGACCGCTCCGCGAGCCAACGCGTCCCCCGCGCGAGGGCGTAGGCCGCGAAGGAGAACGTGGTGATGAACGCACCGGTCGGGTACGGCGTGTAGTAGGCGGCCACCAGGCCAGCCCACGTCACCACCATGGCCAGGGTCACGGAGAGCCCCAGACCGAAGGCCGGCCGCCCCGTGATGGTCTGGGCGGTGGCCGGTGGCAGCACGAGCAGGGCGAATACCAGGAGCGCCCCGGTGATCTGGGCCGTTTCCGCGACGGCGACGGCCAGCAGCAGAAGGAACCCGAGGGAGAGGGCCCGGACCGGCAGCCCGGCCGCCGCCGCCACCTCGGGATCGACGCTCGCGAAGAGCAGCGGGCGGGCGATGATCGCCAGGCCGACGAGGGCACCCGCGCCGACCGCGAGCAGGGTGAGGACCTGGCCGCGAGTGATGCCCAGGAAACTCCCGAACAGCAGACCGGTCAGCCCGTTCAGGTTGCCGTGATACAGGCTCACGAAGAGGAAGCCGCTTGCGAGCGCCATGGCCTGGACCGTTCCGATCAGAGCAGATTCCTGTCGGTACGTGGTCGTTCCGGCACGGGGATCCGCCGCCCCGATCAGGAGCGCTGCCACGGCGCAGAAGCCGAAGTACCCGAAGGCCGGCGAGATGCCGAGCAGGATGGCCCCGGCGGCCCCGGGGAATCCCACGATGGAGAGGGTGTGGCCGGCGAAGGTCTGGCGCCTGAGCACCATGAACCACCCCATCGAGGCGGAGACGACGGCCACGATCGTCCCGGCTTGGAGCGCGTTCACCATGAACGGGTAGCCGAACAGTTCGCGGAGGCTGTTCACGAGATCACCGGGCGTGACGGTCGCTGTGGAGAGCGGGCGGCTCCGGCGCCCCCACCACGACCAGCCGGCCGTCCGATGCCCGCAGGACCTCCACGGGCGCCCCGTACAGGCCGCTCAGCGTCTCGGTGGTGATCACCTCGGACGGGGTACCGGCGACGGCGTGACCGGCGGCGAGGTACACCACCTGGTCGAGGTAGGGCAGGATCGGGTTCACGTCGTGCGCGACCATCATCACCGTCACCCCTCGCTCCCGGCAGATCCTTTGCACCAGCCGGGCGACGGCCCCCTGGTTCGCGAGGTCCAGGTTGTCCAGCGGCTCGTCGAGCAGCAGGAGGTCCGGCCCGCGCACCAGTGCCTGGGCGACGACGAGGCGTTGCTGTTCGCCGCCGGACAGGTCACCGACCGGGCGGCCGGCGAAGCCGGTGGCACCGACCAGCGCCACAGCTTCGGCCACCGTCGTCCGCGCGTGGCGGCTCCGGGTACCGGGGACCGGCACTCCCCACCGCCGCCCGTCGAAGCCCAGACGGACGACATCGACCCCCCGGAGGCGCAGGCTCTGGTCGAAGCTCTTGCGTTGGGGGACGTAGCCGATCCTGTGTCGCTCACGCCCGGCCGGCGCGCCGAGCACCTCGACCCACCCGGCGGACAGTCGCTGCAGGCCGAGGACCACCTTCAGGAACGTGGACTTGCCGACGCCGTTCGGCCCGAGGATCGCGGTGAACGTCCCCGGTTCGATGGCGAGGTCGACGCCACTCCACAACACCCGGTCCGCGAACCGGACCTCCGCCCCCCCGGCCCGGACGGCCGGCGCTCTCCCGGGCGATGGACCCTCCGCCGCTCCGGTCACCGGGGGATCCCCGCCCGCCGGAGCCCGTTCCGGCCTCATGGGGCCATCGCCTGGGAGAGCGCCGCCTCCAGTCCCTGCAGCTGTCGGACCTGCCATGCCTGGAACGACGCACCTGCCGGCGCCAGGGTCTCGGTGATCGTCGCCACGGGGATGCCGGCGCCCCTCGCCTCTTCGATCTGCCGTTGAACGTCCGGCGTGGCGTTCTGCCTGTTGTACACGTAGACCTTGATCTGGTGCGACTGGATCTGCTGGTCGATCGCCGCCTTGTCCGCGGTGGTGGGCTCGGTCCCCTCGCTGATTGCGGTCAGGAACGACGGTGGCGTGAGCAGGTTCAGCCCGAGCGCCGGCGTCATCAGGGCGAAGATGCTCTCCGAAGCTCCCGCCGGCATCCCCGCGTACCTCGCCCGGATGTCGGAGATCAGGCGCTGGTAGCCGGCCAGCCCTTTCGTCTCGAGCGATGATCGCTGTTGGTCGAAATAGGAGACACCCATCGGATCGAGCCTCTTGTACCGGGCGGTGATCGCGTCGAGCATCCGCTGCACGTCCGGGGGGGAGTACCACCTGTGGGGATTGCCTCCCGCCGGGACGCCCACCAGCGTGCCCACGTTCAGGACCGCCCGCCCCGGCACCGGGTTCGCCGCGAGGAGCCGGTCGGCCCATGGGTCGTAGCCGATCCCGTTCACGATCACGAAGGCAGCCGATGCAAACGACCGGGCATCCGCGGTCGTCGGCTCGTAGTCGTGCGGGTCAGCGTTCGGGTTGGTGATGATGCTCGTCACCTCCACGCGGGCGCCACCGAGCTGCGTCGCCAGGCTGCCCCAGAAGTTCTCGGCCGCCACGACCTTCGGCTTCCCGTCCGAGGATCTGCCCGGGGCCGGCGAGCAGGCGGAGAGGCTCACCAGCAGCAGCGCGCTCAGCCCCATCCCGACGGCACGCGTCGTGACCCAGGATCTGCCGTTCCCGCTCACCGACGAATCGTAATAAGAGTCGTTCTCATTGTCAAAGCCGTGTGTCCGAGTCTTCGGTTCGACCGGCCGGTCATCTTCGGCGCAACGGCTCTCCAGCCCACTCGCCCTGCGCTAGCCTTGGGTGAGCGTGCAGGCGACGTCTGACCGAAAGGAGCGAGTGATGGCCGAGACCGAGATCGACGCGAGGCAGCAGGCCATCCCCATGGTGTCCTACGAGGACGTGGCAGCGGCGGCGGAGTGGCTGGTCACGGCGTTCGGGTTCGCCGAGATCGGCCAGCGCTACACGGACGCGAACGGCAGGGTGACACATGCGGAGCTCGAACCCGCCGGGGCCCGGGTGATGCTCGGGTGGCCGGGCCGGAGTACGAGAGTCCCCGTCACCACGCCGAGGGATGCGAGCGCGCCCGGGAGTGGCTGAGCGTCCCCTACATCGTCGACGGTGTGCACATCTCCGTCGACGACCTCGACCAGCACTACGAGCACGCCAAAGCGGCCGGGGCGCGCATCCTCCGGGAGCCCAAGGACGAGCCGTACGGGCGCCTGTACATCGCCGAGGATCTGGAAGGGCACCGCTGGATGTTCATGCAGGCGCCGGAGTCCTGACCCGGGTCACCGCTG
The DNA here is from genome assembly GCA_002403895.1 of Candidatus Neomicrothrix sp. UBA4742. Lineage (GTDB taxonomy): Bacteria > Actinomycetota > Acidimicrobiia > Acidimicrobiales > Acidimicrobilacustridaceae > UBA4742. The sequence continues at coordinate 1,477 of DHIQ01000210.1, read as the reverse complement.
ACTTCTGGGAGCTCATCGCGATCCGACCGTCACCGGGTCCAGCAGAGCGGATCGGCGACGAACTGCGTCGTGTAATGGAGAGCTCGGCTTGAGTCGGGCCCTCATCCAGTTGCGAACTTGAGCCTGAGGCGAGACAAGCAACTCGAATCGGCGGGAGCGGAGCTGGGGTCGTCGAGCCACGCATTCCGGATGGCGATCGCGCATTCGATGTCTCCCACGGGGTTGAAGCCCCAGTTGGGGACATCGAGGAAGAAGACGTTTCGGAGCGACCCGCCGAGCTTCTTGGCCAGCTCGGGCGGACTCCACGGGTCGAACCGTCCGGTGAGTACGAGCGTGGGGATCGGCGACCTCGGCGCGGCGTGCACAGCCGAGGCCCCCGGTTTCACCTTCCACCCCGAGCAGGCCGCGAGGAACGGGTTCGACCCGTAAGTCTCCACCAGGCCCGGCAGCAGGCCAGGAGCCCCACTCAACGACGCTGAATCAACGAACGGAGCCTGGTCCTGGCAGAGCACCGAAAGGTACTGGCCCAGACTGAAGCGCCCGTGGCACAGCTGAATGTATCCCGCGCACAGAGGTCCCCCGCGGGCGAGCGTCCGCACAACTTCATCGGTAACCCGACCACGTGCGGCAGCCGCAATAGCTGCCGGCCCACGGGTCAGATCGAACCCATCCTCTTGCCCGGCCAGCATCCCGCGGATGACCCGGACGAACGCCCCACCATCAACCAGTAGGGTGAAGGCATCTCCAATCGCGTCCATGGACCGGACCTGAACGGGATGTGCGTCCAGCCGGGCGACAGCAGAGGACCACAGGCCGCGAAGGTCGGGTTAGGCGGATCGGCACGATTCGTCGGCCCCACAGGCGCCGAACATCGTCTCGAGCGCAACCTGGGTCCCAACCACTGCCTCGGTTGGATCATCCAGCTGTGGGAACTGGGGCGAATCCACGTACGTAGCCCTGATGTGTTCCGGGAACTCCCGCATGACCTCGAACGCCACTCTGGATGTGCCGCCGAACGCGCCAAGCGTCCAGCTGGGGATGCCCAACGCTCGTCGGAGGTCCTCGACGTCAGCGGCCATCTGCTCCAGGCCGAACTCGGATGGGTCAATCCCCCGGCCCACGAGGCGGTAGCGGCAAGCGCTCACGGCGTCGATCAGCCGCTGACGGAACCCGGGGTCACCGGTCGGGGCGGCCGCCCCCTGGGCGGCGAACAGGTCGGCTTCCGGACAAGCCAGGCTGGGCTGGGAGTGACCCTGTCCTCTGAGATCCATCCCGTAGACCACCCGGTGGACCTGCTCGGCCAGCCCGCCGTCGAATTGCTCGTCGAAGGAGAGCCTGCCGAAAGCGAACACCGGGTCGGGTGGGACCGACTCGCCGGATGGCGGTGGCACTCGGATCGTGAAGAGCCGAACCCTCGGCCCACCCGGACGGCTTCGGTCTTCGAGGACGGTCAGATCATAGGGTCCACGGACGTGGT
>DHIQ01000208.1:6198-25922 GCA_002403895.1 Candidatus Neomicrothrix sp. UBA4742 | reverse complement strand
CGCCGCAAGGATCTGGTCGAGCACTTGGGGAACGTGCTCCGCGACGGGAAGGCCACCGTTGGCCATCTCTGCCGCCTTGCTGTGCCAGTAGCACCGCCCCGAAGCGATGGGCCAGCCCGGACCTGCCGGCTCGCCATGGGACCACTGGAACGCCTCGGGGCACCCGCACGTCGCTTTCATGCTCCCGCCTTGGTCGGGGCCACGGTGACGAGACGGAGGGCGACGAGGTGCGAGCAGTTCGCCGAGAGCGCGGGACAGGTGCAGTACCAGTGCCCGCCCATATAGCCCGCCCGGTGCCAGGCCCCATCGCCTCGGACGACGGCGGCGACCCCATCGACCCCGACGTGGCGCAGGGTTAGGCGGCCTTCGGTGAGGTAGCGGCGACCCTTGACCTCTGCCGACTCGCGCATCAGGTCGCCGTTCCCGTTCTACAGTGGCGGAGTAGCGAAGTTCGTTGAGGGCTGAGGTGCCGATGCGAGCCGCCCAGATGAGCGTGCTGAGGTCGCTGGAGCTGGAGCTGGGCGACCGCGTCCTCGCCGGCATCCTCGAAGAGGCCGTCGACACGTCCCAGGCGTCTGAGGCGCTGTTCGACCGGTGCGTCGCCGCCGTGCGGCGGGCAGGCCGGAAGCCCACGCGGTACCCCAAGACGAGGAGCCGGCCGACCGAGTGCCCACGGGGCCATCCGTTCGACGAGGCCAACACGCGTACCCGCCCCAACGGGACCCGATACTGCAAGACGTGCGCGGCCGAGAACAAGCGGCGGAGGAGGGCGGCGAGTCGTCAGCCCCCGCGCGGCGACCTCGCGAGCTGAAGAGACCATCGCGGCGGGAATCACCCCACCACCTCCAGGAAAGGCTCGATCTTCGCGGCCGTCCAGGCGTGGCCTCCGGGGTCCTTGAGGTCCCAGGCGTTCAAGGCGCGGGCGATCTGGTGGGCGTTGTTCCCGCGGCGGGATAGCCGGTCGATCTCGGTGGCGATGTCGGTGGCCTTGCCGTCCTCCGGTGGGTCCGCGTTCTCAGTCTGGGGATACAGTGCAGAAGACCCCGGCCCATCCCGGCCCACGGCCCCTGACCTGCGGTTTTCCGACTGGCCACCCGGGACCGGACCCCGGCCCAGATCGGGGTGGGCCGGGATGGGCCGGGATGTTTCCCATTGTTTGTCCAGTATTTCGGGACCCGCGAGCGTGATCCCTTGAACGACACGATCACGCCCCGCGCCGGCCCGATGACGGCGCAGGGTGAGGCCGGGCACGGCTGCCCGGAGGTCCCGCATCATCACCGCCTTCGTCCCCGCCTTGTCCCGGCCCTCGTCGTGGCACCAGTCCTTCCACGCCTCGAACAGGGTGTCCTTGTCCACCTCCAGCGCCGCCCCCACCTGGCACCGGTCACGCACGAACGCACCGACGGGCGAGGACAGGTCTTCGAGCTGGCGCATCGCCGCCCGCGTTGATTGGGGCGGCTCGAAGTAACCCCGGAGCATCAGCCGGTCCAGGCCATCGAGCGCCCAGTTGAAGATCCCCGTGGCCCCGTCCAGCAGTTCGGAGGTCAGGGCGGGGTCCTCGCGGCCGTAGAACGTCTTGGTGAGGAGCAGGATCACGAACCGGCTGGCCAGGGCTCCGGACGAGTCTGTGAACCGCGGGAGTTCGTTGGTGAGGACCACGAATCTCGTGGGGAGGCGTCCCGTCCAAGGGTCCCGGTACTTCCTGTCGATGGTGATCGAGTCCTCGCCGCTGATCGAGAGCAGGCGTTCCACCGCGATCGTCCCGTCAGCCCGGGACCCCAACCGGGCGTCGGAGATCAGGGCCAGGGGCTTGCCGATCAGGGGCGACAGGCCGAAGTTCGTGGTGAGTCCGGCCAGGGTGGGAGCGGCGACGTTGTGGGCGCCCAGGAGCCCGGTCAGCACCCGGCCGATGGTCCCCTTCCCTGATCGCTTCGGCCCGACGATCATCGTGATCTTCTGCAGCGAGGTCCCGCCGGCCAGGACGTAGCCCATGAGCTCGGCCACGCACCGCTTCGATTCCTCGTCCTCGTCCCACAGCTCATCGAGGAACCGCATCCACCGGGCCGGCGGGGACGCCGCAGGGTCGAAGTCGAACGGCAGGACGTGCGGCGAGAAGTAGGTGGGCGTGTGGGGGATCAGCTCCCGGGTCGGAACGTGGAGCAGCCCGTTTCGCACCGGGACCACCTGCTCGGCCGGCCACGTCGCATCGGTCAGCCACAAGGGCGGCGTCTCCGATGCGTCCAGGTGGGTCAGGGCCTTCAGCGCGTCGATGAGGTCGGCCATCTTGTGGCGGGTCGGTGCGAAGTCCACCAGCTCGTCGAGCGTCTCGCCGGCCTTCTTCCAATACTTCGCCGGCTTGAGCCACCGGTAAAGGTCCGACATCAGCCGCCGGTCTTCCGCCTCCGGCCAGGACGACCCGGTGTAGCGGTGGAAGGTGTTGCGGTGGTGCCGGATCAGGACCTCCGTGCCGGCCGTGTGGTGGTCCGTCAGGAACCTTTCGACCACGGCCAGCGGATTCGACGGTGGAGGAACGATCAGCTCGGGCGGATCACCACCACCGACCCGGGACTCGTCGGGAACTGCCCGGAGGTGGGCCAAGAACTTCTCGCCCTCGGTCACCACGAGGCCACCTCCTCCCACCGTGCGCGGGCGGCTCGGGCGGTCTCGTCCCGGGCGCGCAGGCGTTCCAGGGCCTTATCCGTGGTGGCCGTCCCCTTCCGCGACCGGCTCGTCCGGCCGACGAAGGCGAAGAACAGCGCGGGCGGATGGTGCGCGAACCCCACCCGTGCCTCGGCCACCGGCCCGACCATCGCGCCGAACTCGGCCAGGAACCCGACGACCAGGGCGGCGGGATCTGCTTCGGAATGGCCGGCGAGGGTCCGGGCCACCTCCCCGGGCAGCCCGTGGAACGCCGCAGACTCAGGTACCAGGATCGGGTCCTCCAGCACCATCGTGGAGGGACGCACCGGGAGGTCGCGGGTGACCTTCTCGACCTGCACCACGTCTCGCAGGAAGTCATCCCCGGGCATCAGGCCACCTCCTCGAAGACGGTGCAGAAGCGGATGGCCTCGCGCTCGGCCTCGCGGTGACGAGCTTCGAGACGGTCGATCAGGGCCGGGCTGGGGACGTCTCGCCGGCAGGCCGGGCAGAGCAGGTAGCCGGCATGGTGGAGCTGGCGAAGGGCCTGCCACGAGGTCGGCGCCGGGCCCGGCGGTTCGGGTCGACGGAGCTCGTACACGATGGAGGCCAACGCCATCTGCGGGAGCTGGGCCCGGGCGGCCTGGCGGGCGAGTCCATCGAGGAGCCGAGCCTCGTCATTGGCTTCGAGGTTGGCTTCGAGGGTGGCCACGACGGCGCTCTGGATCCGGCGAACTTCGAGGATGCATGACGGCATGCCGCGTTCTTCGGGAAGCGGTGCAGCGTCAAGGATGGCGGCGACACGCCGGGCCGACGTGGCGGTAGAATCCAGGTGATCATCTGGGCGGTGATCATCTTCTGGGCTCCTGGGAAACCGGGGGCTCAGTCTTGTCCCGGGGGTCATGGTCCACCGCGAGCGACGGGGCGGAGCCGGCCGCCGGCCTCTGCCTGACGGGCGAGCTCGCGGTCGATGAACTCGGCCAGCCGGTCCCGCGGGACTTTCAGCGAACGTCCGACGTGCAGAGCCGGCAAGCGGCCTTCGGCAATCGCTTCGTACAGGCGGTCGCGGGGGTAGCCGAGCTGCTCGGCAGCCTGGCGCACCGACACGAGCAGCGGCAGGGCCGCGGTCATCGGCTCGCCTCCTCAAGACGCCGGAGGAGCCGCAGGTACGGCCCCGCGTGCTTTGCGTCGGGGTTTCTGCTGCCTCGCTCCCAGTGGACGACTGCCATCCGGCTCACCCCGAGAGCTGCCGCGACCTCCGAGGCAGAGGCACCGGCGGCCTCTCGGATCAACCGCCTTCGAGCCGGTGAGGGGAGCTGCCGCCTCGTTCGCACCCTGCGCAGTATCTGCTCGGTCGCGGTCATGTTTCAAAGCTTGGCATAGCGTTGCCGAGTGCGACAACATTTGTTGCGGGCGCTCGGCGAATCAACGCTTTTTCTTTCGATGGTCCGCGAACCGTTGACACAATGTCGCGAATGGGTTTACGCTTCGCCTGGCATGACACCCAGGGCAACGACCCGGAAGCAGCACGGTTCGGCAGACCAGGGCTACCGGCCGGGGCCGCCCCAGTTTCGCGCGCCGCCACCGCCCGACGATTACGATCGCGTGATCTTCGCCTGGGGACCTGGCGCCGCGATGGCGGGAGCAGTCCTCGGCTTCAGGTGGGTCTCCCCGGCCGGTGATTGGTCGGCCAAGGGCTACTTAGCCGTCGTGAACGAGCGCCTCGTCATTCGCGACCTGTTGCTAGAGCCGGAGGCTGGCGTGCCGGAAGCGGGCGTGACGAGTTCGGTTCTCCGCAGCATCCCCGTCGGACGATTCCTCGCCGAGGGAAGGGCAAAGCTCCTCGATATCCCGGACTGGTTCGCTCGCGGTGAGCTTCCCGGCGGTAAGCCTCTCTTCCACGACACCGCCGTTCGCGAGGCGATGGCAGCCCGGGGCACCGAGGGAAAGGCTGCCGCAGCCAAGCGACGGGGACGCGGAGACGAGTACTACCAGCAAGTCGCGCTCGACTACCTCCGGCTGTCAGGCCGAGGGATCGGCCGTGGGATCCTCCGGGAGCTTGCAGCGGAGCGCGGTGTTCGGCCGGAGAGGGTTCGTGACGACGTGCACGAAGCCCGGGTGCGGGGCTTTCTTAGCCCAGGTTCACCGGGGCGTGCCGGGGCCGAGCCCGGCCCCAACCTACCGATGCCACCCAAGCCCGGGCGGCGCAGAGCAAAGGGGAAGCCATGAGCGAGTTGAGGGCCAAGGACTACGTCAGGCCAGGCCGGCGGGGCTACACGACCCGCCTATGGGTCACCGACCCGGACGGGGGCCGGCGTCAGGTCCGCGTGACCGCCCCGACGTGGCGGGAGTTTCGCACCGAGCTGAACCGGGTGCGCCGAGACAACGACCTCGGCCTGCTGGCCGATCCGCAGCGGCTCACCGTGAGCGGCCTCTCGGGGCGATGGCTCACCACCATGGGAAGCCGCATCCGCCCGAGGACCCACGAGCGCTACGCGCAACTTCTCCGGGACCACGTCATCCCGCGGATCGGCGGGGTGCGCCTCGCGAAGCTCCGGCCCGCGCACGTCCAGGTGGTCATCGACGGGATGGCGGGCGAGGGGATGGCTGCTCGAAGCATCGTCCAGGCCTATCGGGTCCTCAGCGAGCTGCTCAAGCAGGGCGTCAAGTGGCAGGTGCTCGCCGTCAATCCCGCCGCCGCCGTGAGTCCGCCCCGCCCGGGCCGCCCGGTCCTCACCATCCCCGACGCCGCCACTGTGGGCCGGGTCCTGGTGGCCGCCGAGGGCGGCGTCTTCCATGCCCCGCTCGTCCTGGCCGCGTCGACCGGGATGCGCCGAGGGGAAGTGCTCGGTCTGGCGTGGCGGGACGTCGACCTCGAAGGGGGCCTGGTCCGGGTCAACGCGACCCTGCAGAGGATCGCCGGCGAGCTGGCGCTGGTGGACCCGAAGACCGATCGGTCACGCCGCACGGTGATGCTTCCGCCCTTCGCTGTCGCGATCCTCAAGGAGCACCGCGCCGAGCAGGCGGAGCGCCGGCTGCTGGCGGGACCCGGGTGGACCGACCGCGGCCTCGTATTCGATCGGGGCGACGGGCGGCCATTGGATCCGGGCCACTTCTCGCACGTCTTCCACAGTCTCGCCATTGCAACCGGGTGCCCTGAGGTTCGATTGCACGACCTCCGGCACGCATTCGCGACGACGCTGCTCGCCAGCGGCAGGGTGCACCCGAAGGTCGTCTCCGAGGCCCTCGGGCACGCCAGCGTCGGCTTCACGATGGACGTCTACGCGAGCGTGCTTCCCTCGATGCAGCAGGCGGCCGCGGAGGCGATGCAGGAGGCTCTCGGCGGCGTGGTGACCAATCTGTGACCAATTGGTCAATCCGAGAGGGCGGCCCGGAGGCCGCGTTTCCCGTTTCCGCAGGTAGATCGGGGTGCGAGAGGGGGGAGTTGAACCCCCACGCCCTTTCGGGCACCGGATCCTAAGTCCGGCGCGTCTACCGGGTTCCGCCACTCTCGCGAAAGGTGCTGGTCAGAGTGTATGCCGAGCCTGACCCGCCGCCCCAGGCTGTGGAGCGACCGGCGGCTGACTCATGAAGCCGCCGGAGTGATGTTCCGGTTCACGCGGAACAGGTTCTCCGGGTCGAAGGAAGCCTTGATGCGCCGAAGCCGTTCGTGGTTCTTCCCATACGCGTCGGCGATCCGAGCGCTGTCGTCCTCGGCCACCTGGAAGTTGACGTAGTTCCCGCCGGTCGAGAAGGGCCGGATCCTCTTCCACCCTTCCCGCACCCAAGCCACCTGCTCCTCGCCAGCGCCTCCCTCTGGCCACGCACCGGCGAACCCCGTCAGATACCGCGCGCCGCGGTTGCCCACGGCCCCGTCGTCGTCCGCGCGCTCGTTCAGGGCACCGCCGATGTGGAAGATGACCGAGTTGGACAACGGCGAGGGGGCCATAAGCGCATCGTCGCGGAAGGCGTCGAGGAAGCCCGTCGACAGCTCGGGCAGGAACTCGGACTTCCAGTAGTAGTTGAGCCCCTTCGGTTCGGCACCGTCGAGCATCGACTGTTGGGCCACGTACGGCTTCTCCATGACGAGGTCCACGATCGGGTTCCCGAGCCCGCGAACCGGGGCGAGGTCCGTCTGCGGATCTCGGCCGCTGTGGCACACCAGCATGCCGATGACGAGCTTGCCGTGCCACGGCGTGGGGACGAATGGGGCAGGCGGAGCCGGGCGGATGGTCAAGGCGGACGTCAGCTCGCGAGGCGCCGACTAGGTGAGGTCGCGGTAGGTCCTGAGCACCTCGTCGGCCCGGTCGGCGCTCCACAGGATGAGGCCGCCGGTGATGGTCGGCCCGACCTCATGGAGGCGAAACGTGAACCGGGTGACCACGCCGAGGTTGCCGCCCCCGCCCCGCAGGCCCCAGAAGAGCTCCGCGTTCGTCTCTCGATTGGCGACGACGGTCTCGCCGGCGGCGGTGACGATCTCAACCTCTTCGAGGTTGTCGACTGCCCACCCGAAGCGCCGCGTCAGGTAGCCGAAGCCGCCGCCGAGCGTCAGGCCCGCCACGCCGGTCTCCGAAACGAAGCCGAGCACGGTAGCCAGCCCATGTTCCTGCGTTGCCCGATCGACATCCCGGAGCAAGCAACCGGGTCCGACGTTCGCCAGCCGGACATCGGGATCCACGGTGACGCGTCGCATGCGGGACATGTCGAGCGTGAGGCCGCGCTCGGCGAGGGAGGTTCCGGCGATGTTGTGGCCTCCGCCCTTGATGCTCATCAGGATCCCGCCCCGGCGGGCGAAGTCAACAGCGGCGGTGACGTCGCGGGCCGATGTGGGTTGGACGATGAGAGCAGGGACCTTGGCCACCGTTCTGTTCCAGATCAGCACTGCGTCGTCCCAGCCCTCGTCGCCCGGGTGGACGAGGGGGCCTTCGACCCGGGCATCCAGGGTGTCCAGTTCCCCCTGAGTCACTTCGACGGTTCCACCGTCGAGGCTGGCGATCCGGATCCCCGTCGTGGCCCTCATCCGGCCGCCTCCGCGGTCCTCTGCGGGTCACGCCACATCGTCCAACCCTCCGGGCCCGCCGGGAGCGGGTGGATCTCCTCTCGAACGACGAATCCCCGATGCTGGTAGAGAGCTTTCGTGCCCACGCCGAACGTCTCCAGGTAACACGGCATCCCCTGGGCGTCGGCGAGGGAGATCACCTCCTGGGCGAGGCGGCCTCCGATCCCGCGACCGTGGAGCTCGGGCTCAACCGCCACCCACATCAGGTACCAGTGCGGCTCCTTCGGGTGGAGGCGTTCGAACTCCTTCAGCACCTTCAGGAGCTCGCGCGAGGACGGCGCCCTGGCCAGCAACTTGATGAACGCCGGCATCATCGAAAGCATGAAACGGGCCTGCTTCCGGCCGCGCATCGGATAGCCGCCCGGAGGGACCCGGATGCCGGCGCCGACGAGCCGGCCGTCGAGGCAGGCCGTGTGGATGTGGCCCAACGGGAGGAAGGAGCGGATCATGACCCTGAACATCGGAACGAGCGCCCGCTCTCTGGCCCGCCGGCTCCGGCCCCGCAATAGATAGGAGAAGAAGCGTTCGTCCGCGAAACCTCGTGCGAACAACCTGGCTGCCTCCTTGATCTGCCCGCGCTCCAACCGGCCGATGGAGATGGCCTCACCGTTCGGTTCCTTCAGTGCCTCGGTGTCGTCGGCCCGCATCATGGTCGCCTCCAGGTAGGTGGGTGGACCCCTCGATCCGAAACGCTAGGGGAACGGCGTGGTCACCGCATCGGGAGAATTGCGCAATTCGAGCCGGCGGGGAGGATGGGCAATTCTGCCCATGCCCGAGGGACCGCACGGCCAGGAAGTCCCTGGCGGCTCCTAGACGAGTTCGTGCTGGTAGGCATACGCCGTGGCTGCGGCTCTGCTCGACAGCCCCAGCTTGGTGAAGATGTTGCTGACATGGCGAGCCGCGGTCTTCTCGCTGATGACGAGCTCCGCAGCGATGGCCCGGTTGGTCTTGCCCTCCGCCACGAGGAGCAGGACCTCCAGCTACCGTCCGGAGAGACGGCCTGAGACCTTGGCCATCGCCGGCCGAGGGAGTCCCTTCATCCGGGCGAGATCGGGCGCCGCGCCAAGCTGCTCCAAGGCCAGGCGGGCCACCTCCAGCTCCATGTCCGCGCTGTCCCGGTCCCCGAGCTCCCGGAGGGCCGATGCGATCAGGGTCCGGACTCTGGCGCCCTCGTACGGCGCCTCGAGCTCCAGCCAGGCCTTCAACGCAGCGTGCAGAGCGTCGAGTGCGGCTCGTGGATCGCCCTCGGCCAAGAGGACCGCCCCGGTGGCTTGGGCGGCCACGGCGTAGAGGAATCGTGCGTTCATCTCCTCGGCGATCCTCGACAGCCGATCGGCGGCGGCGCGGGCGGCTGGCACGTCGCCGGCGGCAAGCACGATCTCGACGAACGAGGGAAGCAGCCGTGACAAGGCCGCTCCGTCCTCGGCCTCATCCAGCCCGCGGCGGATGTACGTCGCCGCGCTGTCGAGCTGGCCTTGGGTGAGCCGAAGCAGTGCCAAGCCGGGCTGGGGGCGCCGTCCCACTGATTGGCCTTGCTGTAGGCCCGTTCGGCCTCGGCCAACTCGCCGCGAAGCCGGTGCAGTTCGGCCAGCTGATAGAAGGCGGCGCCGACCGCCGGGCTGCCCGAGAGCCGCTCACACGCCCGCGTCGCCTCGTTCACGGCGTCGGGCCACGCCCCGCGCAGCTGCAACACCTCGGCTCGATGCACCAGACACTGACCTCGGTATGGCACGAGGTCCGGTTGAGAATCGCACCAATCGCTCAGGGCTTCGGTCCATTCCTGCGCCCGACGAAGATCGAAGATCTCCTGGCATGCTTCGATCACGGCGCAATAGACCGTCCCGACGATGACCGGAGACACCTCTCCAGCCGTGACCGCAACCATGGCCTCGTCGAGCAGTCCGACGCCCTCGGGCGCCTGGCCCAGCCGGATCAACGCCTGACCGCGGCCCAACCGTGCCAGGGTCATGAGATCCGGTTCGCCGAACCGGTTGGCGATCTCGTCGGCCCGCTCGAATGCGGCGCATGCGGCTCGGGCATCGCCTGACGCCAGATGCCGCAGTGCGGTCGGAATGAGCAGGTACCCCTGCTCCGCGCAGTCCAGATCGGCCTCGTCGAGCAGCCGCTTGGCCCGGGCGAGCCAGCCGCCCCCGCGGGCATGCTCGCCCTTGTTCAGCAGGCCGAACGCCAGCCAGAAGGCGCACCGAGCGGCTCGCGCTGCATCGCCAAGGCGGAGACACTCGTGGTGGGCGCGGGCCCAGATCTGGCACTTTCGTCGTCTCGGCCGACCAGATGGGCAGCCACGGCGAGGCGCTCCAGATCCCCGATCTCCAGGGGCGCTTCATGATCGGAAGCCATCAGCTGGGCGAAGGCCTCCCCCCATTGCTGTCCCGCGTAGGCTCCGCGGCCGCGATGGAGTTGATCGGATCTGCTCATGACCTCTCCCACACTGGAGGAACTCTAGCGAGGTTCCCCGCATCGGATCGCCTCTTGAAGAGACGGGGCGGGCGCGGCGAATCTATCGGTTCCGCCACCTCTCCGGCCGTTTGACCGGCTCGAGAATACTAAGTATGCTACTAGGTATGAACTCGGGTGGCGGTCAGGTGTGAGCGTCCGGCATGCCCTGCTGGCACTGTTGAGCGAAGGGCCGAAGTACGGCTTGCAGCTCCGCCAGGAGTTCGAGGCGCGGACGGGCGAGGTGTGGCCGCTCAACATCGGGCAGGTGTACACGACCCTGCAACGTCTCGAGCGCGACGGGCTGGTGGAGTCGGACGACACCGAGATGGACGGCCCGCAGAAGGGATTTCGGATCACGGGTGCAGGCCGAACCGAGCTCCACGAGTGGCTCCGCACCCCTTCCGACGATGCCATCCCGCCCCGCGACGAACTGGTTATCAAGGTGCTCGTCGCGATGGGAGTGCCGGGTGTGGACGTGCCGGGCCTGCTGCAGGTCCATCGCCATCGCCTCGTGGAGCTGATGCAGCGTTACACGCGCCTCAAGGGGGACGCGCTCGACGACCTCGGCGTCGCACTGGTGGTCGACGCCGAGATCTTCAGACTCGACGCCCTCATCCGATGGCTCGACGCTGCGGATGCTCGGGTGAGGCGGCTCCCCGCCCCCGGCGCCGTCAAGGTGGGCCGTGTCGCGCCGGGGCCGCGGCGCAGGCTGGCGGCGCGGCGATGACTGCGGAACTCGAGCTGCGGCGGGTGTCGAAGGTCTTCGGGTCGGGGCCGACCGAGGTGCAAGCGCTGCGCGACGTGGATCTTCGGGTCGAGGCCGGCGAGCTGGTTGCGGTGATGGGGCCGAGCGGGTCCGGGAAGAGCACTCTGTTGACGATCGCCGGCACGCTGGAGGAGCCGACCAGCGGCGAGGTGGCGGTGGCCGGACGTGAGGTGTCTCGGCTCTCGCGGAACGACCGGGCCCGTCTGCGCCGCCATTCGGTCGGCTACGTCTTCCAGGACTTCAACCTGCTCGCCGGGCTCACCGCGGTGGAGAACGTTGCGCTCCCTCTGGAGCTCGATGGCGTTGGAGCTCGAGCAGCCGCTGCGAGCGGACTGGAGGCACTGGAGCGCATGGGCCTCTCCGAACAGGCCGACCGGTATCCCGACGAGCTCTCGGGTGGCGAGCGTCAGCGCGTGGCGATCGCCCGGGCGGTGGTGGGGGAGCGTCGGGTGGTGCTCGCCGACGAACCGACCGGCGCGTTGGACTCGGTCAATGGCGAGGCCGTGATGCGGCTGCTGCGGGCGGCCTGCCAGCGCGGGGTCGCGGGGGTCGTGGTGACCCATGACGCCCAGCTTGCCTCCTGGGCCGACCGGGTGGTCTTCCTTCGTGATGGCCGCGTCGTCGACCAGACGGGGACGTCACCGGGGGTCGAATCGTTGCTGGCACCCGGTCCGAGCTCATGACCTCGACCGGGGCCGCGCCGCCACGTGGCCGGACGTCAGACATCGGAGGCGTGCCGGCCCGCCGGGCGGTGATGCGCTGGGCGTGGCGGATGTTCCGGCGCGAGTGGCGGCAGCAGCTGCTGGTGCTGGCGCTGCTGACGGTCGCCCTCGTCGCGACGACGGTAGGCGCGGGGCTGGCCGCCAACGCCGGGTACTCGCTCGCGGCGACGTTCGGAACTGCAAACCGTCTGGTCACACTGTCCGGCTCGGATCCGAGCCTCGCCGCGGACATCGCAGCCATGAAGCGGGGGTTCGGCACCGTCGAGGTGATCGAGCACCAGCGGGTCGCGGTCCCGGGTTCGGCCAACCCGATCGATCTACGGGCCCAGGATCCGCGCGGGGTCTACAGCCATCCGATGCTGCGCCTGGACGCCGGTCGGTATCCGTCGGGGCCAGACGAGGTCGCGGTGACCGCCGGGGTGGCGGCCATCTTCAACCTTCGTATCGGCGACGTCTGGCAGCAACTCGGCCATCGCCGGCGGGTCGTCGGTGTGGTCGAAAACCCCCTGGACCTCCTGGACAAGTTCGCCCTTGTCGCGCCGGGGCAGACGGGCCCTTCGGACCAGGTGACGATACTGATCCAGGCCACCGCGCGGATGCTCGACGCTGCCCCACTGATCAACGGTGCCGAAGTCGAGATCCGTCCCTCCACCCCGGGTGCCAGCGCGACGGTGGCCGTGCTCATCCTGGCCACCATCGGGCTGCTCTTCATCGGTCTGGTGGCCGTGGCCGGTTTCACCGTGATGGCGGGGCGCCGGCTGCGCGCGCTGGGGATGCTGGGAGCGATCGGCGCGAACGACCGACACGTGCGACTTGCCCTACTGGCGAACGGCGCCGCGGTCGGTGCCGTGGCCGCGGTGACCGGTACGGCGGTGGGTATGGTCGCCTGGTTCGCGTTCGCCCCGCGGCTGGAGGCGATCGTCGAGCATCGGATCGACCGGTTCGACCTGCCCTGGTGGGCGATCGCCACGGCGATGGTCCTGGCGGTCGTGACCGCCATCGCCGCGGCCTGGTGGCCCGCCCGTTCTGCGTCCCGGATCCCCATCGTGGCCGCCCTGTCCGGTCGACCGGTTCGCCCGCGGCCTGCGCACCGGTTCGCCGCCATGGGCGGCGTGCTCCTCCTCGCCGGGGTCGGCGCGCTCGCTCTCTCGCACCAGACACGGCCGCTATTGATCGTCACCGGGATCGTGGCCACCACCCTCGGGATGCTGTTCCTCGCTCCAGTCGGCATCGCCGGGCTGGCCGCTGTCGGCCGGCGCTCACCGATCGGGGCTCGGCTCGCGCTGCGCGACCTCGCCCGCTACCAGGCCCGGTCCGGGGCGGCGCTGGCCGCGGTGAGCCTCGCGGTGGGCATCGCGGCGGCGATCGTCATCAGCTCCGCTGCCTCCCAGGCTGCCGCGGCCGTTCCCTCCTCCAGGGGCACCCTCCCGAGCAGCCAGTTGATCGTCTGGCTCTCACCCCACGGCGGCCTCGGAGGAGGCGTCCCTGAGCTCACCGCCGCTCAACTGCAGACCGCGCAAACCCAGGTCAACGCCATCGCGACCTCCCTGCACGCCAGGTTCACGCTGGCCCTCGACGGGGCCCTGGATCCGACCGTCCCGAACGTGCAGGGTGGCCCCGGGGACAGCACCGCCGGCAAACCGATCGTCGAACTGGGGAAAGCGCATCACAAAGTCGAGGGCGGGAAGAACGTGACTGAGTTCACCGACAGAGAATCAATCCCGCTCTTCGTGGCCACGCCTGCGGTCTTGGCGCACTACGGGATCGGGTCCGGCGATGTCGACCCCACCGCCGACATCCTCACCTCGCGGACCGGTCTCTCCATCAACCAGTCGCGGACCAGTTCTTCGGGCTACCAGCTCATCGGCATCTCCGGCCGCCAAGAGGGCGGGCATCTCCGCGTGCAGATGGTCAAGCTGCCCACCTTCACCTCCGATCCCACCACGCTGATCACCGCCCATGCCCTCCACACACTCGGATTGACATCAGTGCCGGTCGGCTGGCTCATCCAGACACCCCAATCCCTCGCCGCCGCGCAGATCGAGGATGCCCGCCGTCTGGCGGTCGCCGCCGGTGTCAGCGTCGAAGCCAGGCCCACGCAAGCCTCCCTGTCACAGCTGCGCACCGACGCCACTGCAGCCGGCGTCCTCGTCGCCCTCGGCGTGCTGGCCATGACCGTCGGTCTGATCCGAAGCGAAACCGCGCGTGACCTTCGAACCCTCGCCGCGACCGGCGCGAGCAGCACGACCCGTCGCACCCTCACCGGGGCCACCGCGGGGTCCCTCGCGCTGCTCGGCGCGTTCCTCGGAACGGCCGGGGGCTACCTCGCCCTCATCGCGTGGTACCACGGCAAGCTGGACGTGCTCCGCCACGTTCCCGTCGCCGACCTCGCGGTGATCCTCGCTGGCCTTCCCGTGGCAGCGGTCACCGCCGGCTGGCTGCTGGCCGGACGCGAACCTCCAGCCATCGCCCGGCAGCCGCTCGAATGACTCGGCCGAGAGCCCCTTCCCGGCGGTAGGCCTGGATCAGTGCGTTGCGGCGGTCGCCGTCACCCTCCCGAGCCCTGCGGGTTCCGCCAGTTCGGCACGCTGGGCGCGCCTTTCTGCCAGGACCGCACGTAGGCCACGATGGCGGCGATCTGGTCGTCCGTCAGGGGTCCGCCGAACTCGTCGGACCATGCCGGCATGGCGGTCCCGGTGATACCGGCCGACACGATCCGGTGCATCTGCTCGTCGGTGATCCCGGTGAGGAACTGCTGCGAGCGAAGGGCGGGCCCCACGCCTCCCTGGCCGTTGTCGCCGTGGCAGGACGCGCAGTCCAGCCTCCACAGCTGCCGGCCGGTAGTGACCAGAGCCTGATCTCGGGCGATCAGGGCCCGCTCCCGCCGCGGTCCCTCCGCCGCCTTGTACAGCGGGAACGAGGCCACGAGGATGAGGAACACCACGACCCCCGCCGCCTGCCACCGAACGAGGCTGTGTTGCAGGGCGGCATCCTCGTGGATCGCCGGCCGCGGAGGAGCGCTCATCCGTTCGCACTCTCCTTCTCGGTCGAAGAGCCCTTCGGGCCGGCCGCGCTCGCGGCGGCCTTCGAGGCGATGCACGAGGGACCCTTCGGCTCGCTCGACACCGAATGTGCGCCGTGTGGGAGTCCCTCGACCACGGAGGCCGTATCCACCAGCACCCGATCCCCATCGATCTTCAGAGGGAACCGGTCCATCCCTCTGGGCGCGGGACCTTCGATGTACTCGCCGCGGATGTTGTAGATGCTGCCGTGGCAGGGGCATTCGAACCGCCCGGAGCTCTCGCAGAACGGGACCCGGCATCCGAGGTGCGGGCACTTCTGGTACAGCGCCACCAGCGCCCCGTCGGAGGAGGCCACGTAGAACCGGCCGTCCTGGAAGTACTTGACCGCGCCGGCCGGGTAGTCCGACACGCTGCCGGCCGCCACGATCCCCCCGAAGGCCCCGGATGGTTGCGGGTTCAGGATGTCGTACGTGGTCCACCCGGCCTCGATGGCCAGCCCGGCGGCTAGTCCCTTCCACGCGTAGCCGAGGAACCGGCGGCGGCCGACCCCTTCGGCGGCAGCGGGTGTTTCGTGCGCGGTCTTCTCGTCGTCGGCCACGTCGATCAGAGCTCCAGGTAGAGGTGCTTCCAGGGCCACACCCACGTCCATTCCGGTCCCCGGAACAGCGCGCCGATCAGCGTCAGGACGAAGCCCACGGCGATCAGGACCGTGAACGCGATCACCAGCATCTTGCGGTCGCGGATCCGCCAGCCCTTGGCCCGGTCCAGAAAGGGGAGCGCGACCAAGAACAGGATCACCATCCCCGGAGCCAGGATGCCAGCCACCATCGGGTGGACGTGGGAAAGGAGTTCCTGGAGGCCGGCGAAGTACCAGGGCGCCTTGGCCACCGGCGGGGTAAGGTTCGGGTTCGCCATGTCCTTCAGCGGCGCGTTGAACGCGATGGCCAGGAGGAAGACGACCGCGATCGTCGCCCCGGCCACCACGGCGTGGCGGACCAGGAAGTGCGGCCACGTGAAGACCGTGTCCTCGGGCTCCTGCTTCCTCCGGACCTCGAGCTCACGGGGCACCACGCCCAGGAGCCGGTGGCGCTCCGGCTTCACGTCCTCAGGCATCGACCGGGACCTCCTCCTTCGCCTTGGGCTCGGGCTCGAACACGGTCGCCGTCCCCTCATCGCGATCGGCGACCGCGAACCCGTCCTTGCGGACCCGCCAGATGTGGATGCAGATCAGGAGCACCATCAGGGCCGGCAGGAAGTAGATGTGCAGCACGTAGAAACGGAGGAGGGCGCTGCCTCCCACGTCGGGACCGCCGAGCAGGATCTGGCGGGCGTGGTCGCCGAGGATCGGCACGTATCCGGCGATGTTCGTCCCGACCGTGATCGCCCAGAACGAGAGCTGATCCCACGGCAGCAGGTAGCCGGTGAACGAGAGCCCCAGCGTGGTCAGCAGCAGGGCCAGGCCGATCAGCCAGTTGAACTGGCGGGGCGCCTTGTACGCGCCCGCGTAGAACACGCGCATCAGGTGCAGCACCACAACCACGACCATGAGGTGGGCCGACCACCGGTGGATGTTCCGGACGAACTGCCCGAACGCGACCCCCGTGCTGAGGTTGTGCATGTCGAAGTACGCCTGCGGTACCGCCGGGTGGTAGAAGAACATCAGGTACATCCCGGAGACGAACAGGATCAGGTACAGCACCGTGGCGATGAACCCGAGCCGGAGCGTCGACCGCCAGCTCAGGACCTTGCGAGGAACCTTGACCGGATAGATGTGCAGGAAGAAGTTGTGGAAGGAGGTCATGGCCCGGCCGCGGGGCGTGTCCGGGCGTGGGTGCCGGATCGCCGACCGGTAGAGCTCGCTCTGGCGGAATCGCTCCCGTGGGGTGAACACGGCCTGGAACAGCGCATTGTCCCTGAGGCGGCTCCGCGGTCGAATCTGGTCGGCCATCCCTACCCCTTCATGAGAACGCCGGTTCGATCTCGAGCAGCCCGGTGGAGGCCTCCGACCACTCGACCATGGAAAGCGCGTCGGTGGGGCAGCGTTCGATGCACAGCCCGCACCGGATGCAGCGCTCCTCCTGCAGGATCAGCGCGCTGGCCGGTTCCGGCTGTGGCTCGCTGGTGACCTCCTCCATCGGCAGGATCCGGATGCAGTGCTCCGGGCAGATGTCCACGCAGCCACCGCACAGGATGCACAGGTCGACGTCCAGCCAGATGTTGAGGAAGCACTGTAGGCACCGGGCGGATTCGAGCCTCGCCTGCGCCTCGGTGTAGCCGAGCTCGATCTCGGGCACGCCGATCCTTCGCTCGGTGGAGACCGTGGGGATCTCCACGCGGGGCACCGCGTCGTACCCGAGGACCGGGCGGTTCACCACCTGCAGCGGGATCGTCCTGCCGACCCGGGTGGGCGCCGGAGCGGGCGGCGCCTCGCCCGCGAGGAACCGGTGGATCGACGCGGCGGCCCGCCGGCCGTCCCCGATGGCGTCGATGAGGTTCCGCGGCCCGAACGCCACGTCGCCGCCCGAGTAGATCCCCGGAGCCGAGGTGGCCAGCGACTCCCGGTCGACAGCGATGGTCCCCCGCGGGCTGACCTCGACCCCGTCATCGGGCTGGAGCCACGACAGGTCGGGGGCCTGGCCGATGGCCAGGATGACCGAGTCGCACGGGATCACGGATTCGGTTCCCTCCACGAACCGGGGGTTGAACCGGCCGTCGGTGTCGAACACCGACGAGACCCGAAGCGTTTCGAGCCCCTCCACCCGATGCTCCCCGACGATCCGCTTGGGACCCTGCCGATGGATGAACTCGATGTGTTCCTTCTCCGCCTCCTCGATCTCGTACTCGTGCGCGGGCATCTCGCTCCGCGCCTCGAGGGAGACCACCTGCACCTGGCGCGCTCCCAGTCGCTTGGCCACCCGCGCCGCGTCGAACGCTGCCGTGGCCGCGGCATCCGCGCCGTCCATGTTCGACTCGGGCCGGTCCTGGGGCTGGCGCCTGCCCGCCGCCAGCTCCCGGAGGGCCGAGCGGGCCGCGTCGAGGGCCACGTTCCCGCCCCCGATGACCAGGACCCGGTCCCCCAGCTCGACGCGGTACCCGAGGTTCGCGTTGATCAGGAAATCCACGGCCTTCAACACCCCGTCCAGTTGGATCCCGGGGATGGTGAGGTCTCGGCTGCGAAGCGCGCCCACGCCGACGAAAACCGCGTCGAAGCCGTCGGCCCGGAGCGAGGCGAGCGAGAAGTCGCGGCCCAGACGCAGGCCGGTTCGAAGCTCCACGCCCAGGTCGAGGATCGCCTGGATCTCCCCTTCCATCACGTCCCGGCGAAGCCGGTAGGGCGGGATCCCCAGCACCATCATGCCGCCAGGTCGATCCTGCCCCTCGAAGACCACCGGGCGGTAGCCGAAGGCCGCCAGGTCGTGGGCGCAGGCCAGGCCGGCAGGGCCGGCGCCGATCACCGCGACGCGCTCGCCCCGCCCGGGCATGATCCGGACGGCCCGTCGCCACATCCGGTCGCCTTCGTCGCTCTCCACTCCCGCGTGCTCGCAGGCGAAGCGCTTCAGGGCCCGGATGGCGATCGGCTCGTCGATGACCCCACGCCGGCAGGCCAGTTCGCACGGCGCCGCGCACACACGGCCGCAGATCGACGGGAACGGGTTGGGCATCCTGGCGGTGAGGTAGGCCAGGTCGTCATCGCCGGCCGCGATCGCGCTGACGTAGCGCCCGGCGGTGGTGAGCACCGGGCAGGCGCGGGTGCAGGGTACGTTCTCGTCGAGCCATCCGGCACCGGCGGTCGTCGTCTCGAACCGCACCGGGCTACCGCCTCCGCCCCTTCTGCAGGCCGACGAAGAGCCACGAGAGGGCCACGAAGAAGACGATCACCCAGGCGGTGACCAGAGCGTCCCGCGCGTGAGGCGTGACATGCGTCGTGAGGTAGGCAAGCAACCGGTTCGGCACGAACAGGAAACCGGCCCACGCGAGCACCAGGGTGAGCCCGGCCTTCCAGCTGGCTCGGCCCCAGGACTCCGCGCTCCGCGGATCAGGGTTGTCCTTCGCGTTCCGAGTCGCGTCCACGAACCCCCCAGTGGTCCCAACGGAGTCTGCCAGCTTCCACGGGGAAGTTCCAGCAGGCTGGTTCGTCCCCGCGGATCGATTAGCGGAGTGTGCGCTAGCCTGGCGAGTCGCGGTCCTGCCGAACGGCCCCGCAACAGCCGGACCTTCGGCCCCATGACGGGGTCCAGGGCTCCGCTTGCAGTCCGCCGAGCCGTCCGGCTCGTATCCCTGTGGGATCGATACGACAGTCCGCCACCATGAGAGGAGATCGAAGAGCCATGGGACACCGATCGCACATGACGAAGTCGATGGCCGGCCTGGCCGTTACCGTGGCCTTGCTGGGCGCGGCCTGCGGGAAGAGCTCGCCGAGTACCGCCCCTCCCACCACGCCGGGGGCGACAACGTCCTCGCCGGCCGCCACGACCCCGCCTCCCGCATCCCCGTCCCTGTCGCCCGGGGTCCTCACGGTCCAGCAAGGGGCGGGGGGCGCGCTCGTCTTCGCGCCGGCGACCTTCTCGGTGAAGGAGGGGAGCGAGATCACCGTCAGCAACGTCGGGCTCGTGGCGCACACGTTCACGGTCGTGGGGAAGAACATCGACGTGGTGAACCAACCCGGCCAGCCCCAGAACGTGAAGATCGACCTGTCGCCCGGTACCTACCAGTTCATCTGCCGGTTCCACGTCAGCTTCGGCATGAAGGGCACGATGACGGTCACCGACTGAGGTTCGGCGACCGACCTCACCCACTCAGGCGGTGGCCACGACCTGGCCAGTGGAAGCGTCCACGGTGACCGGGATCGCGGGGAGCGGCGTGGGCGCCGGGCCGGCGATCGGCTGGGCATGCTGAGACGGGTCGAACTCCGCGCCGTGGCAGGGGCAGAACAGCAGCTTCGCGCGCTGGTCGTATTCGACCAGGCAGCCCGCGTGGGTGCAGACGCGGCTGTACGCGGCGACCTTGTCCTGGGCGAGCCGGACCAGCACGGCCGGGCCCTGCGAGGGATCGTTGAAGTT
>DHIQ01000208.1:4744-5889 GCA_002403895.1 Candidatus Neomicrothrix sp. UBA4742 | reverse complement strand
CGGGGTGGGGGTCTGCCCGGCCGAAGGGGACGGAGTGGTGCGCGAAGGGGTGGTGATCGCGCCTGCCGCGGACGCCGGCCTGCCCCGGAAGCCGCTGGCGATCATCCCCAGCACGACCGTGCCCCCCGCGAGGAGTCCCCCACGGAGGAACTCTCGCCGCCCCATCCCCTCGCCGGCGTGCTGCCGCGCCCGCCGGGAGCCGTGCGCCGCTGCCGCCCGGGCCGCGCGGGCAGCCTTCCGTTCGATCCCGACCTCGCCGACCAGGTAGGCCGCCCAGGCCACCGCGTAGATCGAGTCCGAACCGAGGAAGTACGGGTGAACGTGCCACGTGGCCGAGAGCAGGAGCACCATGTTCACCGCCAGGCCCATCGAGGCCTCCGCCACCGGGGCGATCCCGAGCAGCGTGCCGAGGCCCACGGCGATCTCGACCAGCGCGACGGCCAGGCCGGTCAGCAGCGGGGCGTGCCCGGCGAGGCGGAGGAGCGAGGCGATGGGGCTCCCCTGGCCGAAGGCGTTCAGCTGGTTCCCGATGAAGTCGGGCGTCCCTGAATGGAGGAAGTTCGCGTCGGCCAGCTTCTGGATGCCGGCATAGAGGAACGTGACCCCGAGGAAGGCCCGCAGGATCCGGAGCGGCCACCCTTGCCGCTCCCAGCTCTTGGCGACCGTCGGGGCCGACGCCCCGCGCAGACCGGTCACGCCGCGCTGGCTCATGCGCCCAGTATCCCGGCCGCCCGTTGCGGAAGCGTGTGACGATGATTTGAAGACGGTTCGAACCTGCTGCCAGTGCCCCGCCCATCGCGGAGGATGGTCGGCGACATGCACGTCTTGCTGGTGGAGGACGAACGCCGCTTCGCGCATCTCCTGGCTCGCCGCCTGGAGGGTGCCGGGTATTCAACGGCGCTGGCCTTCACCGGAACGCACGGGTTGGAGCAGGCGACGGCCTCGACATGGGACCTCGCCGTGGTGGACGTCATGCTTCCCGAGCTCGACGGGGTGGCGCTGACCCGGACGCTGCGGGAACGCGGCTCCGAGATCCCCATCATCATGCTGACCGCCCGGGACTCCGTGGAGGACCGGGTCCGTGGGCTCCAGGCAGGCGCCGACGACTACCTCGTCAAGCCGTTCGCGTTCGCGGAGCTGCTGGC
>DHIQ01000208.1:0-4550 GCA_002403895.1 Candidatus Neomicrothrix sp. UBA4742 | reverse complement strand
CTGGAGTGTCTGCTCCGCGGGAAGGGACGCGTCCTGTCCCGCGCGGAGCTGAAGGAGTACGTGTGGGGGTTCACGTTCGACGCGCCCACGAAGGTCGTCGACCTGTACGTGCACTACCTTCGGCGCAAGCTCGAAGCGGCCGGCGGGGAGAACGTGGTCGAGACGGTGCGCGGCGTGGGCTACGCGATCGGGCGCTGAGGCTCGTTCGCCATGCGGGGCCGGGCACGAGGTCGAAGCTCGGGGCCGCTGTTCCGGTCGCTCCGCCTGCGGATGGGCGTATCGCACGGCCTCGTCCTGGCGCTGATCCTGGTCCTGATGGGAGGAACCGGCTACCTCCTGCTGGCCCGCAGCCTGAACCGGAGCGCGACCGCCAGCGTGGTGGAGGCCGCCAGGGAGGCCACGGAGCGGGTTTCGAGCTCCCGCTCCCCGGTGAACATCCGGCCCGACGACGACGTGCCGTCCGCGACCACCATCCGGGTAGCGGCCTTCCTGAACGACGGCCGGGTGGTGAGCGACCCGGGCCGGCGGCCCTCGTGGCTCCGCCCGCAGCGCGAGCCGACCACCACCCTGAGCGTGCTCGGGGAGCGGGTCCGGATCGCCACCGTGCCCCTCCGCCAGGATGGCCGCGTGATCGGGCAGGTCGTGGCGGCCCGCTCGCTGGCGCCCGAGGACCGGCTCCTGGACCGCGTCCGGCTGCTGCTCCTGCTGGGCGGGCTGATGGCGGTGCTGCTCGGCATGCTGGCGGGCTGGGTGCTGGCCGGCCGCGCCGCGAAGCCGGTTCGCCGGGCGTATGAGGCCCAGGCCAGCTTCGCCTCCGACGCCTCCCACGAGTTCCGCACCCCCCTCGCGTTCGTCCGCTCCGGGGTCGAAGTGCTCGCCGAGCACGACCAGGAGCTCGGCGACGAGGTCCTCCGCGAGGTGACCTATCTGGCGGGGCTCACGGACCGCCTGCTCACCCTGGCCCGGTCGGATTCGAAGGGCCTGTCGCTGGAGACCCGGCCACTGGACCTTGGGCCGGTGTGCGAACGGGCGGTGGACCGCGCCCACCGCGTACTCTCGCTCCGTGCCGACGTGGTGCGGTCGAAGGGCTGCGTGGCGATGGGTGACCCGGTGGCGTTCGAGGCTGCGCTCGACGCCGTGCTGGAGAACGCCGCCCGCCACGGCGGGGGTCTGGTGACCGTGACGCTCTCCGGCGACGGCGACCGGGTCGAGGTGTGGGTGGCGGACCACGGCCCGGGGATGACCGAGGAGCACCGGCGGATGGCGTTCGAGCGGTTCTTCCGGGCGGACCCCGCGCGGAGCCGTGAACAGGGTGGCGCGGGGCTCGGGCTGTCGGTGGCCCGGGCGCTTATGGAGGCCCAGCGGGGGACGCTGTCGCTGAACGAGACACCAGGCGGCGGCCTGACCGCGGTGCTCGGGCTCGTCGCCGCTTCGGACCGGCCCGCGGCCGCGCACAACGCCGGCCCGGCGAGGGTAGAGTCCGCGTGAAGGCGACCGCGGAGGGCCGGCGATGCGTTGGGTGACCAGGGAACGACCGAAGACGGACCGGATCGCCTGCCCGTGGTTGATCAGGCGGTTCATCGACCCCGAGGCCGAGATCCTCTACGTCCCTCGTGACGACGTACTTGGGGTGGCCGAACGCGAGGGCGCGCGATCGTTCGACGCGTCCGGCGCCGAGTTCACCCATCGCGACGGGCTGTGTACGTTCGAGGTGCTGGTCGGGGAGTTCGATCTGGGCGGCGATCCCGCGCTGGCCCGGCTGGCGAAGATCGTGCACGCGGCCGACGTGAGCGAGGACCTGGGCACCGATCCACTCGGACCGGGCCTGCTGGCGATCGGGGAGGGCGGGCTGGACGCCGAACCCGACGACCACCTGCTGCTCGAGAAGGGTTCGTTCGTCTACGACGCGCTCTACGAGTGGTGCCGCACGCACGCGGGCTAGGTCAGAGAAGCCGCGCGGGAGCCTCCCTTCGATCCCGTCGCCGTCGCCAGACGGCCGTCCCGAGCAGCGCGGCCAGCGCCACGGCCGAGCCCAGCATGCCGAAGCCGATCGAGGCGTCCCGGTAGGTCAGGACCACCGTGTGCCGTCCGGCCGGCACCGGGACGGCCTGGTCGATCTCGTCGGCGGGGAGCACCGGCGCCGGCCTCCCGTCGACCGTGGCGTGCCAGTGGGCGTCGAACGAGTTTCGAACCAGCACGATCGCCGGCACCGCCGTCCGCACGGTGACCACGCACCGCTCCGGACCGAGCGAGCGGTAGGAGACCGCACCCGCCACCGCCGGCGGAGAGGCGACGGGGCGGATGCCGGGCCGGCCTTCGACCAGCAGCGTCCGGTTCGGGTCGAACCCGTTGGCCGTGACGTCACGGAGCGCTTCCATGGAGCTGGGCTCGAGCTGCCAGGAGGTGAACAGCGAGACGCGCCGGGGCGTCCCCGGGAGCCGGAACACCTTCCACGCCCTCGTCCCGCCCGCGACAGTGGCGCCCGGCACTGGCGGGCCCTGCGCGGCCGGCCCGATCGCCCACTGGATCTGGAGCAGGTTGAGCGCGACGGGAGGCGGGTGGCGGAACGCCGCGGCGTTGTACCGGATGGGCTTGTGCTCCACCGAGCGCATGAACTCCCAGAACCGGAGCTCCTGGGCCGGGTTGTAGCCCTGGCCCTCCTGCAGCCCCCGGTCGTTGAGCATCGACTGCTGCATGCCCAGGAGATCCCAGTACGTCGAACGCTGCCGGACGTGGTAGCCGCGAGGGTCCCAGATCCCCGGGTCGACGCTGATGTAGCGCCCGCCCCCTAGCCGCTCGAGCAACGCGGCGGTCGGTCGTGTGAGGGCGTACCGGCTGCCGGGGACGGTGGGATATCGCAGCGTGTTGATGGGCCCGTGGAGGAAGTCGCCCGGCTGGCTCCCGGCGGGATACCGGTAGTTCGCCGCTTGCCCGATCAGCCCGTTCGCGGTCAGCTCGATCGCCATCAGCAGCGGCAGGACGAACGCCAGCTTCGGCTTCCACCACGTCACCACGAGGGCCGCCGACGCCAGCCCGGCTCCGTAGTCGATGAGCTCTACGGCCGGACCCGCCTTGAAGACCCGCGGCAGCACGAACCAGACCACCACGCCCGGCGCCAGGATCAGCAGGCGCTCCCACCACCGCGTCGCGTTTCGCCATCCTTCGAACCCGAGGGCCGCGCACACCGCCAGGGCGAGCAGCAAGCCGAACCGGAACCGGCTGGGGTCGTGGAGGTAGAAGCCGCCGACCGAGGAGGCCAGGAACCAGTGGGGGAGCAGGCCCACGGTGTGTTCGATCATGAAGAAGTAGCTGAATCCCCCGTAGGCAGCGAAGGCGACGAAGAGGGCCCGCCGGCCGGTCGCTCGCCACCCGCCGAAGGCGAGCACGAGCGCGGCCGCGCCGAGGTAGACACCCGGTGCCAGGGCCAACCGGAGCGGCCAGATGTCGCCGGTCCCGCTCCCGTAGACCAGCCCATAGGTCTTGTGGCCGGTGAGCTGCTTCGACAGGTCGTACAGGCCGTGGTAGCCGAGCCCGATGCTCGTGTGCGGGAGGTACAGGAGGCGGGGGACCGTATAGGCGAGAGTGACCGAAGGGAAGGCCAGGGCGATCAGCCCGACCAGCGCCCATGCCTGCCGTCTCGTCCGCGCGCCCCGGCGCACGTCGCCGATCAGCCGGGCCAGGAGGTAGGCGGCGAGCGCGGTCGTCCCGATCACCAGTCCGTCGGAGAGGTTCGACGCGGCGATCTGACCCCATGACACAGCGGCCACGGCCAGCCACCCGAGCCGGCTCGGCCAGGTCCGGGCGCGGACGAACCGCGACGTGAGCGCCAGCAGGACCGCTGTCCACGCGAGGGTGGCGGCGAAAGGGAGGTTCAGAAGAAGCAGTGAACCGGCCAGCGGCATGGCCAGAGCCAGCCCGCCCACGGTCGCCGAAGGACGGGACAGCTCCTCGCTCCGCAGGAAGGCGTACAGGCCCAGTCCGGCCAGCAAGGGTTGGATCACGATGTACCAGCGCATCGCCGTGGCGCAGGGGAGCCCGGCGAACAGCCCCATGGCCAGGATGGAGCCCCAGCCCGACTGCGGGTCGGCCGCGAACGGGATCCCGGCCATCACGTGCGGGTTCCACAGCGGGAGGTGGCCCGCGGCGACCGCCTTCCCCAGGAAACAGTAGGTGGGCAGCCAGAAGGGCAAGACGTCCGGATACTGGCGGGACAGGAGTCCGCCGAAGGCGAACAGGTGCAGCACGACCAGCACCGAGACCACGATGAGCGCGGGACCGGCCAGGGCAGCGGCGGTCGCGGGAAGGTGGCTGAGCCTTCCCCCCTGGGCGTCACTCCGGCCGGGCGACCGGGCGAATCGAGCTCGTACCTGTGCGAGCAACGGCACCTCGGACGCCATCATCGCAAAGCATCCCCTGTCAGGGGCAGGTCACCCTCAGACAGCGCCGTTCACCAGGAGATGCCCTCGCCGACGTGCACAGGTTGCCCTTCGGCCAGCGTGAGGACGACCGGGGCCTCCCCGACCTCACCGGCCGGCAGCGCGAAGAGGTCC